>JALENG010000126.1 GCA_022767925.1 Clostridia bacterium | reverse complement strand
TGGTCCCGAACTTTATCCCGGATCTCCCAGGGCACCAGGCTCAGCGCCTGATCCGAAACCGCCGCCTCCATGGCGGACGCCATTTGCCGGCTTACTAATTCCCGCTTTCCATACTCCTGCAACAGAAGCTGCGCTCCGGCTACACTGATCGGATTGTCCCCGTAAGAGGGCCGGGGAATTCCCACCCGCGTAATACGGATAAATCCGCCGCCGCCGCGCCGGCTCTCCACCCGGTACCCCCGCTCGGCTGTATAGTGGGAAGCCACCACATAGGTAATCTGGCTGGGGGCACACCCCAGCAGAGAAGCCAGCGCATTCCGCTGAAACTGCACATATCCATTTTCCCGCTGCATCTGTTCTTCCAAATAGCGGGTGATTCTGTCTGTAATCTGCACAATACTCCCTCTTCCCCGAATATCCTTTGATTTTTAGTATACAGGAATCCTTCCTGAAAGTCAATGAAAGTCAACCTGTTTTTGCCCCTCTTTTCCGTCACACAATTCCCCCCATTCCCATAGTCTGTAGTGTAAATCCGAAAGGGGGAAAACAATATGTGTAACAACGGTGGATGCTCCTGGATCATTATCCTCATTCTGATCCTGCTGTGCTGCGGTGGCTGCGGCTTTAACGGCTGTGGCAACAACTGCGGTAACAACTGCGATTGCGGCAACAACTGCGGCTGCTGCTAAACGCACAGAAAGGGATGAGCCAAAGCGCTCATCCCTTTCATACATATTCGTTTTTCCTATTTGTGATACCGGGTATGGGCCGCAATCTGAAAAGCGCGATAAATCTGCTCGCACAGCATCACCCGGGCCAGCTGATGCGGAAATGTCATGGGCGACATGGAGAGTCGCATTTTCCCCTTCTGCTTGACACAATCATGCAGGCCAAAGGAACTGCCAATGACAAAGCAGACGGCGCTCTCCCCATAGAGGGCCGTTTCCTCAATGGTGCGGCTGAACTGCTCGGAAGAGAGCATCCTTCCCTCGATGCAAAGGGGAAACAGGCTGTCCTCTCCAGCGGCCTCCAATAGCTTTTTTCCCTCTTCCTGCAGGGCCGCTTCAATCATCGCCTGGGAGGGATGATCCGGCAGACGGGTTTCGGGGATCTCCTGAATAGAAAAACGGCAGAAAGCAGACAGGCGTTTGCCGTATTCCTCACAGGCCTTCCTCCAATACTCCTCTTTCAGTTTTCCCACACACAAAATTCGAATGCGCATCATGTTTTTTCACCGGCTTAAAACAGAATCACCGCGCCCTGGGCGTTTTCACGCGGGGCCACATACAGTTGATAGTCTACATTTTCGCGAAGGCCGGCCATGGTCAGCGCACAGCAAGCCGACTGCCGGGCAATTTCCGGGGTATTGTTCTCCCGGCTTAAATGGGCCAGCATAAATCTTCCGGTTCCCTTTTCCGCAAGGCCCGGCAGCAAAGAGCTACAGGTATCATTGCTCAAATGCCCATAGGAGGAGAGGATACGCCGTTTCAGCGGATAGGGATACGGACCGTTCATCAGCATCCCCACATCATGATTGGATTCGATCACGGCAAAATCCGTGTGATCCAGGGCTTTCTCCACTTCGGGCGTAACCGTCCCCAAATCTGTGCAGAAGGTCAGAACCCGGTCATCTGCCGTTTGAATCCGGTACCCACAGCTCTGCGCACAGTCGTGCATGGTGGCAAAGGGTTCAATCCACATATCCGCGCACTCGACACCCGCCGACAAGGGAAAAAGCGGGCACTCCGCTTCCACCGCCCCCATGCTCTCTATGGCACACAATGTGCCTTCCGAGGCAAAAACCGGTACCTTCATCCGCTTTTCCAGCACCCGCAGTCCGCTGATGTGGTCGGAATGCTCGTGAGTGACAAAAATGGCCTCCACTTTTTTCAGGGGGATCTCACACCGGTCCAGGGCCTCCATAATCTGTTTGGCACTTCTTCCGGCATCCACCAAAATTCCCCGCTGGGATGAACCGATGTAGTAGCAGTTTCCACTGCTCCCGCTGAAAAGCGGAGCAATCCGCGCCATATGTACCTCCTGTCCTTCCTCTGCGCACAACCTGCAAATCTATGCGGAGCATTCACAGCTGTCCGCCCCACGCGCACAGTCCAGTGCCGCCCTGCTCACAAAAAAAGAAGGCCGGTCTGTTACATCCGGCCTTCCCGCCTGTCCTTTTTCAGCCAACTTTTACCGCGGCATTTTCCGCAGAGGCCCGGCGGATATCCGCCCCGATCGCCGCGAACTTTTCCACCACGTTTTCATATCCTCTCTCGATATGCTGGATTTCATCAATCTGTGAGGTTCCGCGGGCACACAGTGCCGCAATAATCATGGCAGCCCCCGCGCGCAGATCGTTGGCCTTCACCGGTGCCGCTGTCAAATGATCCACGCCCTGAATAACCGCCAGTTTTCCGTCCACCGAAATCTGCGCCCCAAAACGTTTCAGCTCTTCCACATAGCGGAAGCGGTTGTCAAACACACTCTCCGTAATCATGCTCGTCCCATTGGCCGTTGTCAGAGCCGCCGCAATCTGGGGCTGCATATCCGTGGGGAAACCGGGATGCGGCATGGTTTTGATGTTACACTTGTTCAGCTTTCCGTCGCTGATCACCCGCACGGCATCATCATATTCCTCGATGGTCACTCCCATCTCCAACAGTTTGGCCGTAATTGACTCCAAATGCTTGGGAATCACATTCTGAATCACCACATCGCCGCCTGCGGCAGCCACTGCGGCCATATACGTGCCTGCTTCAATCTGATCCGGGATAATTGAATACGTCACGCCTTTCAGTTTCGACACACCGTGCACTTTAATCACATCGGTACCAGCCCCGTGAATATCCGCCCCCATCGTATTTAAAAAGTTCGCCAAATCCACCACATGGGGCTCTTTGGCGGCATTCTCGATCACCGTAGTTCCCTCGGCCTTTGCGGCGGCCAGCATAATATTCATGGTAGCGCCGACCGTCACCATGTCCAGATAAATATGAGCGCCCTTCAATTGAGCGGCCTGCACATCCACCATGCCACCATCCAGCGTGTAGGCAGCACCTAAGGCCATAAAACCCTTGAGATGCTGGTCAATGGGCCGCACACCCAGATCACAGCCGCCGGGCATAGCCACAACCGCATGCTTAAATTTCCCCAGCAAGGCCCCCATAAAATAGTACGAGCCGCGCAGCCCACGGGCCAGCTCATATGGAGCCACACAGGTGCCGATAGTGGTGGGATCAATTTCCAGGGTAGAACGATTAACGAGCTTTACTTTCGCGCCCATTTCCCGCAAAATTTCCGACATTTTCGTTACATCGGTAATATTGGGAATATTTTCAATACGGCAAATGCCGTCAGAAAGTGCAACAGCAGGAATAATCGCAACGGCCGCATTTTTTGCGCCGCTGATCTTAACTTCTCCGGTAAGACGGTTACCGCCGGTAATCACAAACTTGTCCAACTTGACACGCTCCCAGCTTCTTATTCTTTTTATGTATATCTATAGGAAAAACAAAAGGATTAATCGTAAAAAAGGATTCCAAAAGAAAAGCGAAATATACCTTTCGCCTTTTAAAAGAATACCGCATTCGCTGTAAAAAGTCAATATCGAGTACCCGCAAATCCGCAAATCCCCGTTCTTTGCCTGCTTTACAACAAATTTTGCAGAAAAAAAGAGATATCGAAACTCGATATCTCTTTTCCCGTTCACGGGCTGACATACTGCAGAGGATTCACCGGCGATCCATATACACGCACTTCAAAATGCAGATGTGGTCCCGTTACATCCCCGGTTGCACCGATCTTCGCAATGGGCTGCCCCTTATAGACCTTCTGACCGGCCGAAACATTGATCTGGCTGCAATGGGCATACAGAGTTTTAATCCCATTCCCGTGGTCAATACACAGGTGATACCCATATCCATAGCTGTGCAATTTTACATATTCCACCGTTCCGCCGTCCGCCGCCACAATAGTCTGTCCATAGCTGGCACCGTTTGCGATATCAATACCGTTATGCATCGTGCCCCAGCGATATTCAAAATAGGAGCTGATGAACCGGACATTCGGAGTCGGCCATGTCAGAATTCCGCTGGCTTCTCCCGGTGTCATGCCGTCGGGGCGCTCCTTGGTACCGACTACCACAATTTTCTCCACCGGCTCTTTTGTAACCTCTGTGCTGACATTGGTGCGTCCGGTCTCCTGCCCTTGCACATAGGACACATCATCGACAATGGTGCGAACCCCCTCGACCCCTTTCTGTTCGACGTGGGAGTAGTCGGTATACTGGCTGTCGTCCTCAATGGTTCGGGTTTTATAATCAATCGTCTCCGTATAAGTTTCGCGCTGCACATACGCCACCGAGATCGGCGATGCCTCGCTTTTGAGATAAGCGGCCAGATCTTCGCTGTTCATCACATTTTCCGTCGGATACAATCCGGACACCACCTGAATGGATTGGACAAAATCACTGGACAGGGCATCGTTCTCCTCTTCACATTCCGTTTTTAAATCCGAGAGGATATACGTCAGATCCGCACTGTTTTTTACCGATCCCACCAGGGTTCCATTTACATACAGGCCGGCCGCTTCTTCAATGACTCCGTCAGTCGTTCCCAACAGGATGTCGCAGACCTGAGCGGGATCATAACTGACTGCATTGTCAGAGCGGATTCCCAGGGTATACGAAGGGATAAAGGATAAATCGGTATGGGAAGAGGTCGCCGCCCCCATCCGCTCGCTGAGCATCGCACAGGCATCACTGAAAATCTGCTCGTTCTCAATTTCCTGAATGGTCACTCCATTGCACTCGACTGTCAGAGAAAAGTCGAGGGAATTCCAATAGGAAACCGTCGCCATCAGAATGAAGAAGGAAACGACCGGTGCCAGGACGCGAAAACACGCGCCCCCGATGTTTTTATGCCGCCGGAAAGCCCTGGGAAAACCGGAAAACAGTTTACGCAGCCACGCGCCTTTTCCCTCTTTTCCTGCCTCCCGCAGTTCCCGGATTCCCCCGCGGATATTCTGAAAAAGATGACAGCATTCCTGCCAGAACCGAGAGACCTCGCGGCCGATGGTCCGCTGATACAGTTGCAAAAACAACCGGCCAACCGGAAGGGCTATCCGGTAAATCCGCCTTCCAATCCGGCGGAAAATCCGGATTTCCCTCATTCCCAACAAATAAATCTGATCCAGCGCATCCTGCGCCCTTTTCTGCCAGGGGGACAATTTCTCATAATCTGGATTCTTCATAAGCGATCTCTCCGTTTTCCTGAAACGGTCCTTTCGCTCTAAATTATTACATTTTGTAACCTCTTAATCATACACCAGATTTCTCCGTTTGACAAGAGGCGCTTTTAACAAAATGGAAGGCCGGTTGTCACCTGCTGTGCATCCTTGCTGGCATACAGCCGGAAAAAGTGCCCGCTTTCCTCCAGAGCGCGGTCATACAGGGCAAAGAAATCCTCGTTTTCGCCCTGTGCGCCCCACTCTTCATGCTCCAAATTGGCAAAATCCGCATCCGGGTCTTCTGTCATCGGCAGCAGCCGTGAGGAAATCCGCCAGACCTTTTTCCGCTCCATTCTCCGGAAAAAATGGTGCTTTAGGCCGGTGCGGTCATTGGACAGCCGAACCCCCAGGACCGCATCGTTCATGGCCTGCAAAATCAGGGAAAGGGGAACCTCCACAGAAAAGGCCGCAAAAATGATTTTTTTGAGGTGCGCAGCGATAATCGAGGCATCTCCCTCCAGGGGCGGAAGCACGCGCCGCAGGGATACCTCCTGAGGCAGCAGGCCGCGCTCACGGCGCAGCATCATGGTATCGAGATTCGCTTCGATCTCCTGATGCCAGTAACAAACCGGCTGCTGCGGGTCCCGCTCATTTCGCTTTTTTGACCAAGCCAGCACAAACGGATGGCAGGTGCGGTCCAGCAGATAGTGGCACAAAAATCCCTGCCGCCAGGCCTGCCCGACTTCCCCGCCGAGCTTTTCCTGTTCACAGCGCTGCAGCTGGGCGATCACCGGGGCCGGATCCGGCATTGTGTGCATTTTATGCCCCCACTCGCTGATGGATTCCCCTCTTTTATGCAGGGGCATGTGCCGGTGGAAAAACAAAACGTCCGGCCCCTGCGCGCCCCACAGCCGCGCCCTTTTCTCCCGCTCGGTCATGCCGAACGAGAGCTTTTCCGCCGCTTCTTCTGCAAACAGTTTATGGGTCAACATGGATGGCATGTGAAATCTCCTCTCTTTTTTCCTCCGCAAAAAGCCGCGGAAAGGCATTTTGTATGTCTGCCGGAAGAACGGAGGACACGCGGATTTCTTCCCTATTTCCGGGGTCCAAAAAAGAAACAGCACGGCAGTGCAGTGCCTGACGGGAGAGAAGCCGGCGGCTTCCCCCGTACAGATCATCCCCGGCCAACGGATGGCCGATGCTGGCCATATGGACGCGGATCTGATGGGTGCGCCCGGTATGAAGGAAAAAGCGCACCAGCGTGTGGCTTTTATCGTGGCAGACCGGGATAAATTCCGTGCAGGCATACTGACCAGTGCCCGGTCGGCCGGGGCAGCACCGCCGGATCCGGCTGCCGGGGGCCAGATCAATGGCCCTTTCAATCCATCCCTTCTGCGTCAAAACACCCTCACACACGGCCATATACTCTTTTTTCAGGTTTTTCGCCAAAAAAGCCGCGGAAAACCGGTCCTTTCCCAGCACCAGCAGCCCGCTGGTATCCCGGTCCAGCCGGTAAACCGGGCGAAAGGCCGCCCGAATCTCCTTTTCCCGGGCATAACCCGCAAAGGCCTGCAGGAGTGTTTCCCCGTCGTGCCCCGGTGTGGGGTACACCACCATTCCCGGCGGCTTCTCCACAATCCAAACACTCTCATTCTCCCAAGCCAACGGGAACGGGACAGCCTGTCCGGCTGCAGGCAGGCCATCGCCCTCGGGGAGATCATCCCCGGGAAATTTGAGTACCACGATATCGCCCACCTGCACTTTGTCAATGCTGCGCAAAAGCGCACCGTTGCGGGTCATTCCGCCGGGAGTCCGCTTGCACGCTACCAGCAGCCGGGCGGTCACCGGGGTAAAGCGGCGCAGAAACACCTTGGCGGGAAGTCCATCCGCCTGCGGCGGGACACGGAACGAAACCTTTTCCATTCTCAGTGATCCCGCTTCGCCATCCGGCGCGCAAAGTCCTGCAGATCCCGGGCCTTATCCCCAAAAGGCGCCAGACATTCCACGGCCTTTTCGGTCAGCTCCTGCACCTGCTGCCGGGCTTTCTCCAGGGACAAAAGCGAAACATAAGTGCTCTTTTTCCGCTTTTCATCCATTCCGGTGTTTTTCCCCAGCGCCTTTGCATCCCCCAGAACATCCAGCACATCGTCCTGAATCTGGAAGGCTAATCCGACATATACGGCAAATTCCCGAGCCTGCTCTTCCTGCTCTTCGCTGGCACCGGCCGCGATACAGCCCAAAACACAGGCCGCTTTGATCAACGCCGCGGTTTTTCCCAGATCCATTTGAATCAGGGTATCAATATCCACCTGTTTTCCTTCACTGGCAAGATCGATCGACTGCCCTCCTACCATACCGGCTGCCCCGGCTTCCCGGGCCAGCTCGGCAACCGCCCGCCGGATGCGGGCCGCTGGCAGATCGGCCCCGGCCAGACAGGAAAAGGCCAGCGTCAACAGGGCATCCCCGGCCAGCAGCGCGGTTGCCTCTCCATACACCACATGGTTGGTGGGCTTGCCGCGGCGCAGTTCATCGTCATCCATACAGGGCAGATCGTCGTGAATCAGGGAATATGTGTGGATCATCTCGACCGCACAGGCAAATGGCATGGCTTTTTCCGCTTCGAGCCCGCATAAACGGGCGAAGGCCAGCGTCAACAGCGGACGGATACGTTTTCCCCCGGCCAGCAGGCTGTACGCCATGCTCTCCTGAAGGACCGGCTCGAGACAGCCGCTTTTTTCCACCTGTTCTTTCAGGAATTCTTCGATACAGACCCGATCTTCTTTTTCCCCAAGCATGGCAGTCCCCTTCCTTTCCTTACTCCTGTTCGTCCGGCTGCGTCAGCGTGCGCACCTTTTGCTCGGCGGTATCCAGCTTTTTCTTACAGAAAGCGGACAGCTTGGCCCCTTCCTCAAAGAGCCTTAACGAAGCGTCCAGCCCCTCTTCCCCACTTTCCAGTTTTTCGGTGATCTCCTGCAGACGGGAGAGGGCCTCTTCAAACGTCATTTTCTGATTCATGGTGATCTTCCTCCTCGACCGAACGAACGGTGCAATCCGCACGCCCATCCGCAAAATGCAGCTGTATCGAATCACCGGGCTGCAAATCCGCGGCCCGCATGACACTTTTCTTCTCCTTTTCAGCCCAGGTAAACCCGCGTGCCAGAACCCTCAGGGGGCTGAGCGCATCCAGCCGGGCCGCCTGCCGGGCAAAACCGGCTGCACAGGCGTCCCGCTTTTTCTCCCACCCGGCTGTCAGCCGCCGGGCGGCATCATCCAGCTGCTGGGCCTTCTGCTGTACGGACCGCGTGAGCAGCTGCGGCGTAAAACCCTGCAGCACACTGCGTGCTGTCTGCAGACAGTGCCCCATGGCGGCCTCCCGCCGCTGCTCCATCAAAAGCAGCCGGGTGTACACTTCCTCCTGCCGGGGGGAGATCAGCTCAGCCGCCGCGCTGGGGGTGGGGGCGCGCAGATCCGCCACAAAGTCGCAAATGGTAAAATCCGTCTCGTGACCGACAGCGGAAACCACCGGAATCCGGGAATCCGCCACGGCACGGGCCGTCTCCTCTTCGTTAAACGCCCACAAATCCTCCAGAGAGCCGCCGCCGCGCCCCAGAAGGATCACATCCCCCAGGTTCTCCCGGTTTGCACGGTGAAGGGCGGCGGCGATCTGCGCCGGTGCTTCCTTCCCCTGTACCAGCACGGACAGCAGATGAATCCGGGCCACCGGCCACCGCCGCCCCAGAACCGAGAGAATATCCCGTACGGCCGCCCCCGTGGGCGAGGTAATCACACAGATCTGCATGGGATAAGCGGGGATGGGCTTTTTCCGGCTCTCCCGGAACAATCCCTCGGCGGCCAGCTTTTCTTTCAGCTGTTCAAATGCTACCGACAGGGCCCCCACCCCGGCGGGCTGCATATCCTCGGCATACAGCTGATATTGACCGCCCGCTTCATACAGGGAGATCCGCCCGCGAATCAGCACCTTCATTCCGTCCTGCGGCAGAAAGCGAAGGCGGCGGGCCTTGTCCAAGAACATCACACAGCGAACCACACTGCGCTCATCCTTCAGGGAAAAATACAAGTGCCCGCTGCGCCCCGGCCGGCTGAAATTGGAAATTTCACCGCTGACATAGAGGGAAGCGAGGTGCGCATCCCCCTCCAAAAGCGAGCGGACATACAGATTCAGCTGGGAGACAGAGAGAACCGCTGTGCTCATATCTCTCCCTCCTTCCTCATGCGGGTCAGCACGGCAATCCCCGCCGCATTGTCCGCAGAAAAAGCGGGCTCGGCAAAAGAGGCCCCCAGGCGCTGCTGCAGATCCTGCCGGATGATGACGTTTGACATCACCCCGCCCGCGAAGACCAGGGGCAGTTTTCCATACCGCTGCAGCAGGGTCTCCGCCATGGCGGCCAGAGAGGATTCAATCGCCATCAGGCAATAACGGGCAATATAAGCCGCCGGTTTTCCCTGATCCAGCATTTTCCGGCACTGGTTCTGTATCCCCGACAGGCAGCAGTCCGCCCCTTTCATCACCGGGCGCACCGAAACCGGTTGTTCCCATTGCAGGGCCAACTTTTCCAGTGCGGGCCCTGCCGGGAAGGGAAGCCCCAGCATATTTCCCACCCGGTCCACAGCTTGCCCGGCTTTTAAATCCAGCGAAGCCGCCACCAGTTCGCACTGAAAAACAAATTCCCGGTGCGGGGTGACCAGCAAAGCCTCGGTCGTACCGCCGGACACATGAAAGGCCAGAAAACGGCTGCGGCACCACTCGATTTTCCCGGAAGAATACAGGGCCGCCATGATGTGCCCAGCCTGATGGGAAAAGGAATAGAGGGGCACCCCCAGTGCCCCGGAAATCGCCCGGGCCGTGCCGTGTCCCACGGTAAAGCACGGCATATACGAGCCCTCCTGATCCCTGGGACGAACCGAGACCCCCACCGCTTCGATTCTGGGATGCTCCTCCCAGATCGACGCCAGCAGGTCGGGCAGCTGCTGTACATGGTGGAAAACAGCATCGCTCTGCCGCAGGCCGATCTGCCCCTCTTTAACCGGAAGCAGCCGCTTCCTTTGCAGAAGGGTCTCCCCTGCAAATAAAGCGGCTGATGTGGTATAGTTGCTGGTATCAATTCCAAGAAAAGCGGTTTGGGGTGTCATTCCCGGTCCTCCCCATGGCTTTTCACCACAGAAGCCAGCACCCCGTTGACAAACGGCGCATCCTCAACGCTCCCGTATTTTTTGGCGAGCTCGACCGCTTCGTTAATGGAGACACTGTCGGGAATGTTGTCCTCATACAGAATTTCATACACGGCCAGGCGAAGGGCGGCCACGGCCACCCGGGAAAGGCGGCTGAACTTCCATCCGCGGATATAACGGGAAATCTGCTCATCAATTTTTTCCCGGTTCTGCTCGACCCCTTTCGCCAGCTTTTCCGCAAAATCATCCAGGATAAGGTCACGGCTCATCCCGGCGGCATCAATGGCGGCATCGACGCTGTCACCGGTGATCCCCATCTCGAATACAAGCTGGAACGCCTGTTCTCTGGCCTCACTGCGTTTCATGATGTAAACCTCCTATAAAAAAACAGCCCTCCAAACTGTGGAGAGCTGTTCCCAGAATCAACGATTCATTCAGTTTTCAATCTTCCACGCTGTTATTATACCACAGCCGCAAAGGGGAATACAACCATCAGTTCCCGGTATTTACCACAATTTTGATTTTATCACTGGTCAGTCCCGTCTGATCCATCACAATATCCCGGATGACCACCCCATCATTGGGCTGCTCCAGGTCGGTCTGGACCAGTACACTGCAGGCGCCGTTTTCCAGAAAGACCATGCAGTCCGCATATCCTTTGGCCGTGATCAGGGTTTCGATATTGCTCTCCAGCAGGACATTGGCGGCAATCTCCGCTGCCTGATCCACCGCCTGCTTCCGGGCTTCCTCATCACTGTCAGTGGATTCCAGTACCTGCTGCAGCAGCTCGGTCGCCCTGGCACGGGCCTCCTCCCGGTCCAGCCGGGCCTGTGCAAAGGTGGCGGCAACGGTTGTGTCCGCCGAAGAGGACGCGGGGGACGAATCGGAAGTTTCCTCTTCCTGTTGTTCCAAAGCAGAGCTCTCGGTGCTGACAAATTGCGTTTCCCCGTAATTCTTTTCGTCTTCCAGCGCATTGGCCGCCGTTAAAGACCGGTTCCCGTCAAATTGCCAATTGAGATAGACCGCCGAGCCCAGCGCCAGAACCAGAGCCGCCATCAGCAGCTGGCGTTTGGCGCGCGGGCTCTTCCGGGTTTCTGCCTTTTTGGGGGACGAACCTTCGTCTTCCCGTTCCTCCTGTTCCTGCTCCACAGGAATACAGTCCTCTTCCTCGTACCGTTTTTTCTTATGTGAGAATAATACTTTCATTCTTCGTCTCCCCTTGCCACCACACAAACCCGTGTGGATGAAATTTGTAAAGATGTTGTCACAACGCGGACCATCGCTTCCCGGAGAACAGGATCATCGGCAAAGCGGCTGACGACGACTACCCCGCATATTTCCGGTGACAGGGTTTTCAGCTTCAGGGCCTGTTCGCTGCCGTTGGAACTGCGCAGAATCACATACTCGCTCCGGGTCTGCGACCGCTCCTCCACGGTTCCGCTTCCCCCCTGGCTGGTCTGTGTATCGGCGCTCTCCTCTGTCGCGTAAATATCCGCGGATGTACCGGAAAGGGTAACCAGAACCTGCAGATCGTCCTCAGCCGTAACCGAGGACAGAATCCGGCGGATTTTTTCCTCCGTCTGACTGGCATATTCCTCCCATAAATCCTCTTCCTGCTGTTCTGTATTCGTGTTCGCTTCCTCCGTTTGTCCCTGCGGAAAAAAGGAGGAAACCAGCAAAAAGAACATCCCCAAAAAGCCGAGAATCAAAAGAATCCGCATGCCGGCAGGGCCGGTAATCAGCTTTGTCCATTTTTTCTTATCCTCCCTCTCGGACATTGATTTGCACCTCCGTCTCTTTTCCTACCAAGCTTTGAATCAGATAGCGCGCTTCCTCCGTCTTTTCGCGATTCTGCAGGACAGCATACACCTCACTGCAACATATGCGGCCATTTTCATGGATATCCATCACCACCTCAATTTTTTCAAAGGGAATTTCCGACAGGGAGAGGACCTCTTCCAATGCGGACTGGATTTGGGACCCACTGTAGGAAAGCTGCTGCTCCTGTGCGGCTTTTATCAGCTCTTCTTCCTGAGCATACGAGGATTCCCGCCCAAAAATTCCGGAAATATCCAGATGTGCAAGGGGGCTGATCAGCATACACAGGATGGTCAGCCCCAGTAAAAGGTCAAACGCGCGGTTTTCCTTCTCATCGGGCAGCAGAAAATAAATGATCCCGGCCGCTGCCACTGCCACACAGAGACCGACCGTCCAACCGGAAAGCGCACCCATCTCTTTCCCCCTCTATGCACCTGTCCCACCAGAGGACAGAACCAGCGCAAATGAAGTGACGGCAATCATACAGAAACTGGCCTGAAAAGCCAGCAGGGTCTGCAAAACATCCCGGCAGGAGTGGAAAAAGCCCTTCATTCGGTTCATCTCCAGCATTCCGCATAATCCCTCCAGCAGGCAGCCGGAGGCCACCCACAATGTACAGGAAAAGAAGCCCGGCAGAAACAGGATGAGAAGCGCCAAAATGGCAAAAGAGCCAATCCCGCTGCGCAGCACCCCCATACTGGCCTGCACCACGGAAACCGCATCGCTGACAGCGCCGCCCACAACCGGAACAAAACTGCTGACGGACAGGCGGGCCGCTTTCAGAGTGACGGCATCGGCGGAGGAGGAGAGGGCGCTTTGCATGGAGAGCAGGGCGGAATACAGTGAAACGGCAAAGACCAGCGTCCAGCGAAGGGCTTTCAGCAGAGAGGCGCACAGGACCTGCAGCCTCATGCGGGGATAGAGATTGGAAATGCTGGAAATTGCCAGAAACACATGCAGAACCGGCACCAGAAAAGAGGTGGTGAGCAGCGTGACCACATTGCCGGCCGCCGCCGTGACCACGGAGAAGGTGCTGCCCGCAACCGTATGGCCGCTGGCAGTGAGGATTCCGCACAAAACGGGAATGCCCCCCAGCAGAATCCCGGTTCCCTGGCGGATTGTCTCGCAGATATTCTGAATCAAAAGGGAAACCGGCGCCAGGAACAGGAGCATTCCGCACAGCGCCCCGAGAAATTCCATGGCTTCGGGTGTATGCAGCTTTTTCCCGCCCGGCTGCAATGCCAGCGGTATCCCGCATAAAAGCAGCACCCCCGCCACCTGAAGGAAAACCTGAAAGGGCTCGCGCATATTCTCTAAAAGTGCATCGCCTGCATACTGCCAGATGCTGTCTGCGCCTTCGGCCGCCAGAAAAGCCCCGTCTTTGGGGGAGAGCCCCCGTTGTGTCAGGGGATCCACTGCCTCGGGGGGAAGGGACTCGATAAATTCACCGGCGCCGCTTTTGCCCCACTGCTCTTCATAGAAGCTCTCCTCCCAGCTCTGGGAAAAGACGGGCTGTCCCAAAAAGGCGCTCAGCAGAAGGGCCCACAGGAAAATACGGATCCATCGAAATTTTCTGCTCCTTTTTCTGTCCATATTACCCCTCCATAAATCCCAGTATCATCTGCAGCACTTCCAGCATCAGGGGAACCGCCATCCCCAAAATACTGATCCGCCCGGCAAATTCAATGCGGTTTGCCAGCGAGCTCTCCCCCGCATCCCGGCAGGTATCCCCGGCAAACTGGGTGAGCAGGCAGATCCCCGCCGCCTTGAGAAGCGTCGTCAGATAGGGCTGCAAGGCGGAATAACGGGAGGAAATCGACTGAAATGCCGCAAAAATCTCCTGGATCTGGGAAAAAGCGGGAATCAGCAGCAGGATTCCGGCCGCCAAACTGAGCAGCATGGCAATCTCCGGATTGGTTTTTCGCAGCAAAAGACACACTACCGCCGCAATCAAGCCTATTCCGATGATGGAAAACAGCTCCATTTTTATAAAGAAAAGGTCGATTTAATGATATCGAACAGAGAGGAAATCTGCTGGATTACCATCATCAAAACGACAATCAGACCGGCCAGTGTCGTCATCAGCGCCTGCTCCTCCCGCCCGGAACGGATCAACAGCTGATTCAGTACCGCCACAATGATCCCCACCGCAGCAATTTTGAAAATCAGATCGACATTCATTTTCCCCTTCCTCTCTTTACAGCAAAAGGATGACCACCGCGGCCCCTGCGCAAAGTCCGAGCACGCGGTAAAACTTTCCCTTCTCCTCTGCCTCCTGTCTGGCCTTGCGGCGGCGCTCTTCCATCTCGGCGCTTGCCGATTGGCATACCAAAAGCTGCCCCTGGATATCACTGCTCCCCAGCTCCTCGCCCCACTTCTGCAAAAAGCGGCACTCCTCCCGCCGGATCTCCTCCTTTTCAAAGATCCCGCAGCAGGCTTTTTCCCAGGTTCCCCTCCACGCCTTAGGAAAGGGCTCTCCCTTCTCCATGGCCATGGCACAGAACCGGGCCGGCGGAAATTCCTGCCCGCAATCCCAGAGAATCTCCTGCAGGGGCCGCGAGCCAAAACGGATCTGGGTTTCCATCCGGCGGAACAGCTGCACACAGTGATCCCAGAAAGCCACTTTTTCATAAAGTTGATGAGACGCCCAAAACCCGATTCCCCAGGAAGTGATCAGAATCAGAATACAGCCGGCGATTTTCAAAGAACTCCTCCTTTCGGCAGATCTGTTGAATCTTTCCCCGAGCCTGTCCTCCCGCCAGAAAGGCAACGCTGTGAAACGCATCGGTCTGCAGCAGCTGAAGGCACAGGGGGCGTTTCAAAAAATCCTCCCGCCCGGATGCATGCACGCTTCCGATCATCCCGATTCCGGCATGAGAGCCCTTCTGGATGGCCCTCATCTCCTCTTCTCTTCCGATTTCATCGCAAATAATGTACTCAGGGGCCAGCACCCGGATGGCCGTTTCGATCCCCTCCGCTTTCGGGTAGCCGGTCAGAATGTCACAGCATTCCCCCAGAAAAAGCCCGGATTCCCCGGCATGTACAGCCGCCAGTTCCCCTCTTTCATCCAACAGCGCCACCTGATGGTACTGCCCCTTTCCCGCCAGGATACCGGCCAGATCCCGCAGCAGCGTGGTTTTTCCGCTGCCGGGAGGCCCCGCCAGCAGCAGTCCCTGAGATAGTTCCTCCCGCAGAAAGGAAAAGAGCAAGCCCGCACATCCCGGATATGCATGGGCAATCCGCAGATTGACGGAGACAATATCGCGTACCCCGCTCATATGGCCGTCGTGATACACCGCTGTACCGCAAATCCCCGCCCGGTGCCCGCCCGGCAGGGAGAGAAATCCGTTTTCGATCTCCTTTTCATGAGCGTATACCGAGTCAAAACACAGCGAGCGGAAAATGCTCTGCATATCCCGGTGATTAGGGTACCGGGTTCCATCGTCCGGAGTGGGTACGCAGCGCCCGTCCTTTTGAAGGAAAACCGTCTTCCCCCGGCTGCGCAGTGCCACGGGTTTCCCGGTTCGCAGCCGTATTTCCTCGGTTTTTTCCTTCCATTCCGGCGTCAGAAGCCGAAACCAGGCCCCTGCGTATCCCAGAAAGGAAACGGCCTGGTCAAAAAGCAGCTCGTCTTTCATAGCAAACCTCCCCTTTTGCTCTATCTGTATGGACAAGAGTGACGATGTATTCCTTTTCTCTTTGCTTTTTCAGCATAGCGCAGGCCGGGTAAAAAATTTGTTGAGTCGTCGTTGACTTTCCCGGGAGAAGGCTCTATGATAAACGGAGAGAAAACGCAGGCGATGGAGGGAAACCGATGAAAGTTTTGTTAGTGGGAGAGCCCATGCAACTGTTCATGGCCAATGAAACCGGTGCGCTGAAGGATATCCGGAGCTTTACAGCATCGGTGGCCGGAGCCGAGCTGAATGTTGCCATTGGACTGAAACGGCTGGGGCACGAGGTGGCCTATTATACCCGATTGGGAACGGATCCCTTCGGGGAGCACATTCTCGATGTGATGAGGGAGAACGGCATTGACACCTCCCTGATCACCCGGAGCCAGTCCCATAAAACCGGATTCATGCTGAAAAGCCAAACCCGCCAGGGGGATCCCTCTATTTTCTATTTCCGCAGCGGCTCGGCTGCCTCCTCCATCGGGCCGGAGGATATCGAAACGCTGGATCTGACCGGCTGCGACTGCCTGCATATGACGGGGATTTTCCCCGCCCTTTCCGACAGCACCCGTCAGGCCGCTTTTCTTCTGATGGAAAAGGCGAAGAAGGCCGGTCTGCTGGTTTCCTTTGATCCCAATCTGCGCCCCCAGCTGTGGCCCAACCGGGAAACCATGGTGGAAACCCTGAACCGTCTGGCTGTGATGGCCGATCTGTTCCTGCCCGGATGCGGGGAAGGGGAAATCCTGATGGGCAGCCGGGACCCGCAGTCCATTGCCGCCTTTTATCAGGAAAAAGGGGTACCGCGCGTGATTGTCAAAACGGGAAAGCAGGGCGCTTTTGGAGCGGACCGGCAGGAGTGCATACAGGTGCCCACCTATCAGGAGGACTGCTTTGTGGATACGGTCGGCGCCGGTGACGGATTTGCCGCCGGGATCCTCTCCGCCATGGGAGAGGGACTCTCTCTGCGCGACTGTCTGCTGCGCGCCAATGCCATCGGCACCATTCAGATTATGAATCCCAGCGATAACGAGGGTCTTCCCACCCGCGAACAGCTGAAGGAATTTATGGATACCCATTCTTTCAAGGAGATTTCCTGATCAAACCAAGAGAGGAGTTTATTATGGACGAGTTTTTTACCCTTTTACATCACACCGGGATTGTCCCGGTAATTAAAATCGAGGATGCCAACCAATCGGTTCATCTGGCGAAAGCCCTGCTGAAGGGCGGAATCGGAGTGGCAGAGATCACCTTCCGCACGGAAGCGGCGACCGAATCCATCCAGGCGATTACTGAAAATGTGCCGGAGATGTGTGTTTGTGCCGGTACGGTTCTGACGGTGGAGCAGGCCCAGGACGCGGTATCGGCCGGCGCCAAGGGGATTATCAGCCCCGGTACCAATCCGGAGGTTGTTGCGTGGTGCCTGGAGATGGGCGTCCCGGTGATTCCCGGATGCGCCACCCCTTCGGAAGTGGAAGCCTGTATGCGCATGGGGCTGAAAGTGGTCAAGCTGTTCCCCGCCGAAGTCGTGGGCGGCGTGAAAATGCTGAAAGCCCTGTATGGTCCCTATGCTTCGATGAAATTCATGCCCACTGGCGGCATCCAGCTGCAGAATGCCGCCGATTATCTCCGTCTCCCCAATGTGCTGGCCTGCGGGGGAAGCTGGATTGTCCCGGCCGGCCTGCTGCAGAGCGGGGATTACGAGGAGATCTCCCGCCTGGCGGCGCAGGCCCACGAACTGGCGGTCTCTCTTGTCGGCCGCTGAGATAAAAGCAAAACACCCGTGTGTCCGATTTTTTTCATCGGGCACACGGGTGTTTCTGTTTTCCATGGGGCATCGGTTACAGCTGGGGGGATTCCTTCTGCTGCTCTCGGTTGAGTTCCTCAATAAAGGACTGCTTTTTTACCGTTACCTGAACCCAGGCCGGTACAAATCCGCTTTTGAGCGCATTGCGCAGCGAGGCCAGATTGGACCAGGCACAGCAGTAAAAGGGGACCTTCCCCCGCTGCAGGGTTTCCAGCGCCAACCGGCTGGTCAGGGCCGCAGCGATCCCCTGCCGCCGGTAGGCCGGCAGAACGTCAATCCCGATCTGCCACATCGTATCGCAGTCGGCTGAACACCCCGCCAGACCTACCAGCTTTTCCCCATCATAAGCACCCACGGCCAGCTTATCCAGCTGCCTGCGCTTTTCACACAGAGCATTCCCCCATTCGGGCCGGTACAGAGAGGCAAAGTCCTCCGGCTGCAGAACCCGCATCTCCACCGGGCAGGGCAGCGGGCGCAGGGCCTGCAGATTCGGAAGGGAGTATTCCGCCATAAAGCACACGTCAAACCCCAGCGGGCGCAGAGCCTGCATGAGCACATGCAGGGCCGGTGTCTCAAAACAGGCATGGGCCGGATAGCGGCTGAGGAACGACCGGACGATCTCCTCCAAATCCGCCGATACAGAGGCCACCACATTCCTGCCATAGGAGGTTAAATCGCAGTCAAATGGCAATTCCAGGTACCGCCTGGCGCGCGCATCGCAGCGGGACCGGACCACACAATTCTCTTCCTTTTCAAAATCATCGGGACGACAGCCGCTGTCAATAGCCGACTGCTCCCGGGCGATCTGCCAGATCTCCCGATTGGTCATGGAAATCCCTCTCTCCCTGTTTTCCTGCATTATACCATCGAAGGGCCCCCAGTGTCCACCTTTTCCGCCATTTTCTTCCGCCGCACATCCATATCCGTTAACAGCCAGGCTGTCCAGAAAAGGCGGGATCCGGCAAAACCGACCGGCGCGGATAAAAACAGGGTTCCCACCGTGACCAGCCAGAGAAGCATCCGGAAGCTGCGCCCCCCCTTCCGCCGCCAGGAGTGGCGAAGAAGACAGAGCCACCACCCGATCGCGGCGGTCAGCCGCAGGATCCCCCCCGACAGAAGCTCGGTTAACAGAAAATTGTGCGGATTTAATGCGCCATAGGGCAGCTCCAGCGTCCCGTAGCTTTTTCTCACCCTGTCCCCCCATGCCTGCTCATACAGATCATAGGGGTAAGAGTTCCCACGGCCCCACCATTTTTCCACCGGAGAGAAATCGAGGTAGGCACGAAAGGCGGCCCACCAGATTTCCCCGCGCTTTCCCATGGCCTCTCCGGTTTGAATGGTCTCCGCTGTACCCAAAAGAGTGTTTTCCCTCTGCCCGTTTTCGCTCAGAACCTCGCCCCTCTCCCTAGGCATAGCGGCCGTTAACGCGAGCACGAAGCAAAACACGGCTGCAAAAATCAACAGATTTTCGAGAAAAAGCCGCCGGATCCACCGGCGGCGCACCCGGCTTTTCGCCAGGCGAAAACAGTGATAACCATCCCAGGCCACATGCCACAGGAAAACCACCGCCGCCAAAATCATCCCCCGGCGCGATCCGCTGAGCCATATCCCCGTAAGCAGAAGCGAGGCGGTCAGTCCCTCCGTCCACACCCCTTTCCCTGCTTTCCGGGCAAACGGAGAGCGGGCCCACAAAACGATTTCCCCAAAAAGGAGCACCATGGCATACTGGTTATAATCCCGTATGGGCGAAATTCGCAGCTGATAGGAGGTCTGTTTCGCGATATACAGAAGTACGGCCAGAAGAAAAGCGGTCACCGCAGAAAAAAGAGGCGCCCAAAAAATCCTTTTGGAAAACGTCCCGTCATTCTGTGCCTGATACCCACACAAAAACAGCAGCCCTGCCATTTGGATCACGGTAACCCAGGGGTGAAAAAAATCAGCCCCCTGCCGTGTGTAAAAAAAAGAAACGCCCCACAGAAGAATATAGACAGCCATCCAGCGAAAAATGGCCCGGTACTCCTTTTCCCGGAAAGGGCGCCGGCTCCACAGCGGCTCCCGGTTTTTCCAGCACTGCCATCCTGCCCCGAGCAGACAGATCTGCGCCGGGGAGAGAAGCCAGACATCCGGCAGGGCCGTTTCCAACAGATAAAAAAACAGCGCCCCATACAGCCATAAAGAAAGGGCGCTGTTGTTTTTTGCATATTTTTGAATCCAAATCCCCATGGCGGGATCACGCTCCCTTACAGGAAGACAGTATCCCCCAAAAAATTCATTTAATGAGCGGGCGGCACATATTCGATGGGGTATGCCGTTCCGCGGTAGGACTCGTAGCTTTTTTCCACATCCACAACCAGGGCATCGTGCTTTGGCTTCTGGTCCTCCTTGGGCGGCAGCTCCATATAGGAACCGTACGCCATCGTCAGATAGGTTTCCGCCCCAACGGGAATGGGTGCCTCCCCCTTCCCAAAGGGAACCCGCCGCATCCCAGAAAAAGCCTGCGCCGGATAATCATTGCGCATATAGTGATAACGGGAGCACAGCTCGGTAATAAAGCGGGTCTCTCCGGTGATGGGCGTTTTCGACATTTTCCTCTCGAAGAAGCGGGCGGCCCGATACCGGCGCCGCTGGTTCGGCGTGAAGGCCAGCAGAATGCGCCCCACCACATAAAGCAGTTTTCCGCGGCTGACCGGCGGCTCGTTCAGGGTGTAAATCTGATAGAGCAGGGCGTACAGAATCTGCAGCCGCCGGCGCAGCTTGCCGTCCGGCGCTGCATCAATGGGGAAAACCTCGACCCGAATGCCGTGGGGAATCTCCAGATCCGCCTGTCTCTCTTTGATAAAGGTGGTCCTCGTATCCACCACTGCCGTCATCAACGAGCGGTAAAAATGCGTTTCGTCATTGCGGCACAGCACATAGGGCGTATCCGCCATCTGCTCCGGCCAAAGACGGCAGAACTGCTCGTAGTCCCCGCGGGGCATCATCATATCAATGTCGTCATCCCACGGAATCATATCCTTGTGGCGTAAAGCACCGATGCAGGCACCGCCGCACAGATAATGCATCAGGTGGTTTTTCTCGCAGAAATCATCCACCACCTGAAAAATCTCTTTGTTTTTTTCCTGTAAGAGCCGCAGCTCTTCCCAGTCTCTCTCTTCCTGTTCCATTCTCTCTCTCCTTACCGTGCCCATGCTCTGAGCATTTATGCTCTGAGCATTTATGCTCAAAGCATTTTTATGCTCAAAGCATCCAGCGGAATACGGTTTTAAATGGCGTGTTCAGATCGGTTGCAAAAACGCGGTGAATATCCGGAATGCTGCGCACCGGATCATCCTCAAACAGAATGAACTGCAGCCGCCGACTGAAAAGCGGGTCCTCCATAAACGCGACCGCCTGCTCAAAATCCTCCCGCCCGGAGCGACTGCATCCGGTCAGAGTCAGGCCCTTTTCCAATACATCCCGGGTTTTTACCGGGATCGGGCTCTCGCTGACGCCCATCAGGGTCACCATTCCCTGGGGGTGAATACAGCGGATGATATCCTCAATGGCATGGGCGCTCCCCTCTCCGCCGCAGCACTCAAAGGCGTGGTCAATCTGAAAATCAGCGGGCAAATCGTCCTCGCGCAGCCGTCGATCCACAAAAGAAAAATGGGAGAGCTTCAGGCTGTTCAATCCCACCACTGTGATATGCATCTGCGGGAAGCGCTTTTTCAGTACGGAAGCCACCACATAGGCAAGGCTGCCATCCCCCCAGATTCCAATCCGCTCCCGCCGTGAATGGGCGAGCAGCGAAAACCGGTGAACGGCATGCACGGCAACACTGACAAATTCGGTGATCGCCGCGACCGGCAGGGGGATATTCCGAAAGGGCACCAAACGGTCCGGCGGCAGTTCCACGGTCTCCCGCATGAATCCATCCTCCCCACTGGAGAGGAACCGGGAGCCCCGGCTGTAATTCTCAAAAATAATCGGATCGTCCTGCCCGGGTACATTGGGAATCAGCACGACGCTCTGGCCGGTGGAGTAGGTGCCGGTATCATCCCGGACCACATGGCCGCAGCACTCGTGGATCAGGGCCATGGGCAGCTTGCGCCGGAGAACCCCGGATTCGCGCTGCCCCAGATAATAGCGCTGATCGGCATGGCAGATGGCCATATAATCCGGACGCACCACGACGCCGCCCTTTCCGGAATCTGTATACCGGGGCAGAATCACCCCGGGGCTGACGAGCCGGTAGACCGAATTGAGCAATTTACTTCCTCCCCATTCCGATCATCGCCTGGGCGATTTCATAGTCTGTCACCGTTGTAATTTTCATATTGGAGACGTCTCCCTGTACCAGATAAACCGGATACTGGCGCAGGGTGAAAATTTTGGCGGCATCAGTCAGTTTTGCTTTTTCCTCCGCAGTCAGATCCGCATACAGTTTTTTGAGCAGGTTCATATTGAAGCTCTGCGGGGTTTGCCCCTGATACATAAAGCGCCGCTCGGGAATTTCAGTCACCTTTTCCCCATCCTGCGAAACCACGATGGTATCCGTGCTGGCCATCACGGTATCCACGGCCTGATGCTGCAGCGCACCGTCGATGTTCTCTTCCAGCATGCGGAGCGTGACAAACGGGCGAACGGAATCATGGGTTACAATCACATGCTCGTCACTCTCTCCGAAATCCTCTTCGATTTTCGCCACAACCCGAAACAGCGTATCATTTCGGTCGCCGCCGCCCGGCACCAGCGATACCCGGTCGGCCTGCTCCCTCACATAGGTGTCCACCAGATCCTGCATATGCAGCAGCCACTGGGGATGAACCCCCACATAAACCCGGTCAAACCGGCTGCACAGCAGGAATTTTTCCAGCGTATGAATGACAATCGGTTTTTCTCCCAGCGGCAAAAACTGCTTGGGCATCCCGGACATATGCATCCGGCTGCCCACGCCGCCCGCCAAAACAGCGCCAAAAATCATGGTATTACTCTCCTTTTCCGCCGGCATGGCTGATGCCGGCCTGCTCTCCATATAAATCGGCATGCTCGGTATACGGATGCTCCAGATCTATGCACACCGCCTCATGCGAGGGCACCTGCTTCTCCGGCGGGGGCAGCTGCATATACTCCCCAAATACCGTATGCAGATAGGCATCATAGCCCACGGGAAGAGGCATGGGGATTCCCTCGAACTCCTTTTCCACGGCGGAGGCAAACCACGCCTTTTCATACCGGTTTTTCATATAATGGGGGCCAGAGCACAGCTCAGTAATGCCGGAGCAATCCTCGATTTTCCACTGGGTCATATGCCGCTGGGCACACATCCAGATTCTGTACCGCAGCCGGGGCGAGCGCACCAGGGACAGCAGAACCCGTGAGCCCAGCGCCATCACTCCGCCGTGGTTCACCGGTACGGTCTGCGCGCAGAAAAGCGAATAGATCAGCGCCCACATCATCTGGCGCTTGCGGGCCCAAGGCGAATCGGGATAGCCGTCCAGGGGCAGAATATCCACCGCCACCCCGTGGCACAGGGTCAGATCCTGCTGATAGGTTTTGATAAACGTGGTCTTCGGATTGCGGATGGTTAAAAACAGGTTGCGGTCCACCAGGTTTTCATCCGATTTGACCAATACATAAGGGCCGTCCTTTTCCTGCTCCTGCCACAGGCGGACAAACCGCTCGTAATCCTCCCGGGGCATGAAGTAATCCACATCGTCATCCCAGGGGACAAACCCGCCGTGCCGCAGGGCGCCAATACAGCATCCCCCGCAGAAATAGATCAGAAGATCATTCCGCTTGCAGAAATCGTAAATATACGAGGCCATGCGCAGTCCCTCCAGCTGAAGGGCACGCAGCTGTTTATCCGGCGTCACACTCGATCCCTCTTTTCCCTTTTCTTTTTCAGAAGCTGGCGGATTTCCTCGGTGCGGCGGCTCTGCCCGTTATGATGCTTTTTCTTCCAAAAGGGCAGTTGGAAAAAGCCAGCCCAGGTGCCCACGCCGTATGTAACATGCAGCAGCAGAAACAAAAAGGGCATGCACAGGCACAGCAGCTGAAAGTTTTTGTCCTTCGCGCAGCAGGCCGTCATCACGATGCACAGCAGCGCATACAGCCCCCACATCAGATACCCCAGCAGCGGGAATCCGCACAGCGCCAGGATCGAAGTGAGCACAATGCCCAGAACAAAAGCCCCCGGCACAAAGTGATACAACGACAGGCAGGCGGGACACACCCCGGCTGTCAGGGCAATCCACTTTCCATTTCCGAATTTCTGACGCATCATTCCACGCAGCGAGCTGCGCACAAACTGGCGGGAGAAAATATTGGGATCGTAGCACAGCCGGTACCCGGCCGCACGGATCCGGTAATTCATCTCATTGTCCTCGGTCCGCACCAGTTCTTCATTATAGCCCCCCACGGTCTCAAAAACCTCCCGCCGGTAGCATCCGTGGAACAGGGAATCCACATACTCGTGTTCCTGACTGTGGCGGTAAGGGGCGATACTGCTGCCAAACAGGGAATTTTCCGTCAGCAGCAGGGTTTTCTTCCAGGGAGTTTCCTCCTGCAGCACACAGGGACGGCGGCCGCCGCATACGTCCTCGCCCCCCAGTAAGCAGGCCGCATTTTTCTCCACAAAATCGGCCGGGATCGAGGCATGGGCATCCACGCGGAGGATGGCGTCTCCGGTAAAGGCTTCCAGCGCCACATTCCATCCGGCGGCCAGAATTTTCCTGGGATTTTCCAAAACCCGCAGGCACCGGTATGCCCCCGCCTGCCGGGCGGCAAAATCCTCCATGATCTCACGGGTTCTGTCCGTGGACATGCTGTCGATCAACAGCACCTCCATCTTTTCCTTGGGATATGTTTGAGCCTGCAGCTCGGCAAGAATGCCCGGAAGCGCCTTTTCCTCATTGCGTGCAATGATGCAGAAGGTAATCGTAAGCACAGGCAGACCCCTCCATTTTCGTAATATGTTTCATTATAAGCAGGGGACAGAGAATTGTCAAATTTTCCGTTTCCCCCGCCCTACCACTCAATCCCGCGGCGGGCGGGAAGGCCCTTTTCATACGGGTGACGGACGGCCCGGATCTCCGAGAGATAGTCCGCCTGATCCCGATACGCCTGCGGCGGATTCCGGCCGGTCACCACCAGTTCCACGTTTCCGCGGCACTGGGCGAGAAGCCGGTCCGCCAGATCCCGGTCCAGTAAGTCCTCTGAGAGGGCCGAACACAGCTCATCCAGCACCACCATGTCGTATTCGCCGTTTTCCACCTTCTTCCCCACTTCCCGCAGGGTTTGGTTCTGCCGGTCCCGGGTTTCCCGCTTCTGGCGGTCATCCATCTGAAAAGAGAACCGCGCATCCTGTTTTCCATACAGCACCCGGCATCCGGGAAGGCTCTCCAAAACTTTCAGCTCTCCCGACGGTGTTCCTTTCATCAAAGAGACAAACAGCACCCGTTTTCCCTGACCGAGGGCACGCAACGCCAGCCCCACGGCCGCGGTGGTCTTTCCCTTTCCGTCGCCGCAGTAGAGGTGCAGGCAGCCAAACTCCTTTTCCGCCATTTACCTGTCCTCCCTCAAAAATCCGGCCGCTGCCGCGATAAATCCCTGCAGCTCTTTCTCGGTGTGCGCCATCGAGAGGAAAATGGCCTCGAACTGGGAGGGAGCGATATAAAAGCCGCGTTCCATCATAAAGCGGAAATAGCGGACATACCGCCCGGTATCGGACAGACGGGCCGATTCGTAATCCACCACCGGGCCGCCGGTGAAGAACAGGCAGCAGAGCGAGCCCACCCCGGTCACGCAGATCGGCACCTGCTGCTCTTCGGCGGCCTTTGTAAGGCCCGTGCGCAGCATCTGCCCCCTTTCCTCCAGCGCCCGGTATACCTGCGGATGATCCCTCAGATAATAAAGCTGGGAAAGCCCCGCAGCCATGGCCACCGGATTGCCGCTGAGGGTTCCCGCCTGATAGACGGCGCCCAGCGGGGCGACCATTTTCATGATATCACGCCGGCCGCCATAGGCGCCCACGGGCATGCCCGCCCCGATAATCTTTCCAAAGGTGGTCAAATCGGGTGTTACGCCGTAGTATCCCTGCGCACCGGTGAGCCCCAGGCGAAAGCCGGTAATCACCTCGTCAAAAATCAGCAGGGTGCCGTTTTCATCGCACAGCCTGCGCAAAAAGGGCAAAAAGCCTGGTTTTGGGGGTACCACCCCCATATTAGCCGCCACCGGTTCCACAATCACCGCGGCGATCTGCTGCTTGTAGGTATCAAACAGCGCCTGTACACTGTCGGGATCATTATAGACGGCTGTCAGCGTATCCCGGGCACACCCCTTTGGCACCCCGGCGCTGTCCGGAACCCCGCTGGTCATCACACCCGACCCCGCTTTTACCAGCATTGCATCACAGTGCCCGTGGTAGCACCCGGCAAATTTTAAAATCTTCTCTCTTCCGGTATAACCCCGGGCCGCGCGGATCGCGCTCATGACCGCTTCGGTGCCGGAATTAACCATGCGCACCATCTCGATGGACGGAACCATGGAACAGATCAGCTCGGCCATTTCCACTTCGCGCTCGGTGGCGGCCCCAAAACTGAGCCCATCGGCCACCGCTTTTTCCACGGCCTGACGCACGGCCGGATGGTCGTGGCCCAAAATCATCGGCCCCCAGGAACCGATAAAATCACAGTACCGGTTTCCGTCCACATCGGTCAATTGGCTCCCATGGGCCGAGACGATCATCCGCGGGGTTCCCCCCACCGGCCCGAAAGCGCGCACCGGGCTGTTCACCCCGCCGGGAATTACCTGCTGGGCCCGGGCGAAAAGTTCCCGGGAACGGTCTGTTTTCATCCGATTCTTCCTTCTTTCATAAACTGGGCCAGTTCTTTGGCGTAGTACGTCTCCAAAATCGAGGCACCCGCCCGGAAAACCCCGGCCGCCGCTTCACACACAATCTTTTCCTCGTCAATCCATCCTCTGGCGGCGGCAGCCTTGATCATCGCATACTCCCCACTGACGCTGTACGCCGCAATGGGAAGCGAAAAGGCATCCCGGCACTCCCGGACAATATCGAGATAGCTCATGGCGGGCTTCACCATCAGGATATCAGCGCCCTCCTCCACATCGAGGGCCGCTTCCCGCAGGGCTTCCCGTCGATTGTGGAAATCCATCTGATAGCTTTTCCGGTCGCCAAATGCCGGGGCTGATCCGGCGGCCTCGCGGAAAGGCCCGTAAAAAGACGAGGCGTATTTAACCGCATAGGACAGAATCGGGATATCGGTATATCCGTTCTGATCCAGTGTGCGGCGGATGGCCGCCACGCGCCCATCCATCATATCAGAGGGCGCCACCATGTCCGCGCCCGCCTGCACATGGGAAAGGGCCGTTTTGGCAAGCAGCGGCAGGGTGGCGTCGTTATCCACCTCACAGCCGCGGAGCATTCCACAGTGGCCATGGGAGGTATACTCGCACAGGCAGACATCGGTAATTACAAACAGCTCGGGAAAGTTCTTTTTCAGTTCCCGCACAGCCCGCTGGATCACCCCGTTTTCCGCATAGGCGCCGCTGCCCTTTTCATCCTTTTCTCCGGGCAGGCCGAACAGCATAATGGCGTGCACCCCGGCCTGCAGCGTTTCCTCCGCCGCTTTCTGCAGGGTATCCACGCTGTAATGGTACTGCCCGGGAAGCGACGGGATCTCATGGCGAATGCCCTTTCCCTCGCAGACAAACAGGGGATAAATCAGCGAATCGGGGCTGACACGGGTCTCGCGTACCATAGAGCGGATCACCGGATTCCGGCGAAGCCGGCGCGGGCGCTGAATCATTTCCATTTCAGTTTTCTTCCTTTCTTTTTTCCGAAGCCTTCCTTTTCGGATGGGCAAGTTCCAGACAGCGGGCCACCATGGATTCCCCGCTCGCCTTCTCAGCCACAAACACCTGCATGTTCTTCTCCCGGGCCGCTTTGGCCGTGGGTTCCCCGATACAGACCGCCTGAATGCGGGCGGGATCAAACCCGGGCGGCAGCATCCGGCAGAACCCCCGCACCGTACTGGCCGAAGTGAACAGCACGTACTCGTTTTCTTCCCCCTTCAGGCAATCAGCCAGCAGCCGGGAGAAGAACGATTGTTCGTTTTCCCATTTTGTATCATACAGCGAAATATCCCGGACACGGATGCCCGCCTGCTGCAGCCGGCCGAACAGCTCCGGGTTCCCCTGCGCCGATCGAAGGAGCAGGATCCGGTCGCCGGGGGCCCTTTCGGTCAAGAGGTCCGCCAGCGCCTGGGTATCGTACCGCGCCGGCATGCAGTCCGCGAACAGCCCCCGTTCCTCCAGCTTTCGGGCCGTGGCGGGGCCGATCACGGCGATTTTCTTTCCCGCCAATGATCGAACATCCATTCGTTTTTTCCGCAGGGCATCAAAAAACATTTCCACGCCCGATGGGCTGGTAAACACCATCCGGTCAAAGGCGTTCTCCTCCAAAATCCCCCACAGCTCGTCCAGCCCGGAACGGGGAGAGAGAGAAATCGAGGGGATTTCAATCACTTCGGCCCCCAATTCCCGCAGCGGCCCGGCCAGGGCGGCGCTGCGGCTGCGGGGGCGGGTTACGAACAGACGTTTGTTATACAGCGGCAGCTGCTCCCGCCAGGAGAGCGAATCCCGCAGGGCGCAGACCTCTCCCACTAACAGAATACCGGGGGTTCCGATTTTCTCCCTCTCCGCTTTTTCCGCCAGCTCCCGCAAGGGGGCCGTCAGCACCCGCTCCCCGGCAACTGTCCCTTTTTCAATGATGGCTGCGGGCGTGCTCCCCTCCATTCCGGCCGTCAACAGGCCTTGACAGATCGAGGGAACCGCATGCACTCCCATCAGGAAAACCAGAGTGCCGGACAGAGCGGCCAGTTGGGTGTAATCCAGGGGATCCTTCCCCTCTTTTTCCCGATGGGCCGTAAAGACGTGCACCGATGCACTGCACCCTCGGTGTGTCACCGGAATGCCGGCACAGGCCGGTACGGAAAAGGCCGACGTCACCCCGGGAATCACCTCGTAGGGAACCCCGGCGGCCCGCAGTGCTTCGGCCTCCTCTCCGCCGCGGCCAAAGAGAAAGGGATCGCCGCCCTTCAGGCGCACCACCCGTTTCCCTTCCCGGGCTTTTTCCACCAGGAGCCGCTGAATTTCCCCCTGGGGAAGGGTATGATTTCCGGCCTCTTTCCCCACCGGGATTTTTTCACTGGTTTCCGGGCAAAGCGCCAGAATCGCCCCGCCCACCAGATGATCGTATAAGACCACATCCGCCTGGGCAAGCGCCTGCCATCCCCCCACGGTAAGCAGGCGCAGGTCGCCGGGACCGGCCCCCACCAGTGTGACGCTTCCTGTTCGATTCATAAACCGGCCGCCTTTCTCACTTCCCAGGCAAGCCGGCTGCCCAGTTCCTCCGCCTGCGTCCGGGGGCCCCGGTCTGTCATGCGGATATTCCTTTCCGGCTGTTCCTTTCCATAAAACCCGGTCAATACCAGATCCTCTCCCTCGATG
>JALENG010000123.1 GCA_022767925.1 Clostridia bacterium | reverse complement strand
TACATGCCCTTTTCCTGTAACGTGATCCGCCCCACGGTCAGTTCGGGGTACTGAGCGGCCAGCGCCGCCCAGCGGTCCGGGATCAAAAAATTCATCTGCGCCACCTCTCCAAATGGGCGTCCAGCAAGGCAAATACGGACGCCTTATCCTCCGCGTCATCGTAGACGCTGTACAATAGGTACATCGGGCCATAAAAAGTCAGGGCTTCCGCCTGAGAACCCAATAAATCCGCGACATAGTTCAGCGGGCCGGCACCAAGATACTGATGGTAAAGGCCGTTCATTTCTTCGCTGCGGTATTGTTCCACCGTCAGCATCTTACGGAAAGCAGATGCAAACTCATCTTCCGTCCAATAACGGAATTGCTGTTTGCTGAATGTGATCAGATCCTCTATGGACGATCGTTCATAGGCTTCCGGCATGGCCTCTATTGTTCCTTCCGGCAGGGAACAGGCGATCGCATTTTCTGCATCCCGCTGTTCCATGATCCGTAAGATGCTGTCAAAAATATCGCGTTTGCTTTTGTAATGCTTATAGAGGGAGGGGGCTTTGATACCGACCGCTTTTGCGATCTGATCCACACTGACAGCTTCATATCCCTCTTTTGAAAACAGCTTTACTGCTTCGGTCAAAATTCTTTGTTTCGTCGTTTCGTTTTTCATAGCACGCCCTCTTAGCTAACAGTTGTTAGCCAAATTATAAGGGAAGAATCATTCGATGTCAATACAGTTTTTCAGAAAAGCCGTCATACCAATGGGCTGAAAGACGGATGGCCCACACCCGAATACCAGTTTTGGAAGAAAAACCCGGAACCTTTCTCCCACCCTGGATTATTATCTTCGGCTGGACAAGACTCGTGACGTCATCGAGCGGCAGCTTGATGAAACACCGGACATCAACGGTTGCGCAGAAGGGGTTGCTTTTCCATAAAATGAACAAAGTTCAAAGTGGGAGGATGTTTGATGCAAGCTATTTTTGAAACCCTGTTTGACATTGTATATCTGGTATCGGTCATCACCCTGGGGGTATGGATGCTGCGCAGCAGCAATCCCCTGGGACTGACCCAGAAATTCCGCGATTTTAAGCGGGCCGGGGTTCAGGGAATTGAAACCTGCAAAATTCAATCCATCATCCTTCCGCTGCTGGCGGATCATGTTCTGCGGGAAGCGAATCATTACCTCCGCATGCTGGAGGCCGGAAAATGATTTCCCCCCAAAACCAGGAAAAGGGAATTCCGTGCGGAATCCCCTTTTCTGTTTCTCTGTTTTTCTGCGGCCGCGCTTTTCCAGGGAAACGATCACCCTAAAAACCAGAACAGATTGAAAGCCTGCAGCAAAATCAGCAGCAGGAACACCGGTGCCACATACCGGATCATGATCACATACATCGTTTCCCGGCCGAACTTTTTCTGCCCCATTCCCTCTTTTACCTCATCGAGGACCACCTTCGGCTTGCAGAGCCATCCGATCAGCACACAGGTCAGCAGGGCCACGATGGGCAGCAGGAGATTATTGGAGAGATAGTCGAGGACATCCAAGAACTGCCCGGTGGTTCCATTGGGCAGGGGAATATCGGCGTAAAAAGCATTGTACCCCAGACACACCGTCACCCCGATGACCGTCGCAATCCCAAAAGAGATGAGGACGGCTGTGGAGCGCCGGAGCCCGAAGCTGTCCATAAAGCTGGCCGTGACCGCCTCCATCAGCGAGATGGAAGAGGTCAGGGCGGCGAACAGAACCAGCAGGAAGAACAGGGCGCCCACGATATTGCCCGCCGCTCCCATCTGCTCGAAAATCGAGGGGAGCGAAATAAACATCAGGCCCGGACCTGCAGTCTCCAGTCCCTCGGCGCCCTGGAAAGCGAACACCGTGGGGATGATGATCAGCCCGGCAATCAACGCCACGCCGGTATCAAAAAACTCGATCTGGTTGACCGACCGCACCAGGTTGGATTCCTTCTGGCTGTAAGAGCCATAGGTAATCATAATGCCCATGGCGATGCTCAGCGAATAGAACATCTGCCCCATGGCGTCCAGAAGAATGCCGATGAATTTATTCCACGTCATACCGCTGAAATCGGGGATCAGGTAGATTTTCAGCCCGTCCAGTGCCGTGCGCGTTTCTCCGGTGGCGGGATCCGTATGCTGCAGCGTGAGGGAATAAACGGCGATGCCGAGGATCAGGAACAGCAATACCGGAAGCATAAATTTCGAGGCTTTTTCAATTCCCTTTTCAACGCCCAGAAGGACCACCGCCCCGGTGATCACCATAAAAACAAAAAACCACAGAATCGGGGACACACTGTCGGAGAGAAATCCTTTAAAAAACGCCGGGGCACCGGTCCCGTAGATCTCTGAAGAGCCCCCGGTGAGGTAGGTAAATCCGTACTTGGTCACCCATCCGCCGATCACACAGTAATAGGGGAAAATGATCACGGGAACCGCCGTGGCAATTACCCCCAGAAAGCGGAATTTCCGGTGCAGTTTTCCATAGGCCTGCAGCGGGGTGGTTTGCGTTTTGCGCCCGATGGCAATCTCCGTCAGCATCAGGGCAAACCCGAAGGTAACCGTCAGCAGAAGATAGACCAGCAGGAACACCCCGCCGCCATCCTTGGCCGCAAAATACGGAAAGCGCCAGAGATTTCCCAGCCCAATGGCAGAGCCCGCCGCCGCCAATACAAACCCGATGTTGTTCCGAAAGGTTCCTCTTGTTTTTTCGTTCATCACTTTTTCTCCCTTGTGTTCTTTCTCCGGGCGGCGGCCCCAGTTTGCCGCCATAACCGGGATACAGAAGCAGCCGCCGGATCTTTCCCGCGCTGCTTTTCAAAATACAGTTATAACGATTATAACAAATCCCGGGGAAATAGCAAGAAGAATTTTTGATTTTGGTTTTTTATCAAAGTTTCGATACCTGTCTTTTGCCCTGCTGACAAAGAAAAGGGAAGGCGGCTTTTCCCTTCTTCCCATAGAAAAAAGCCCCCTGCGCGCCGCCCGAAATTTCCCGGGCGGTTCTGCGGAGAGGGCTTTTCCTTTTTAATCGAATGATAAAAGCAGGTGGCACAGCGGCCCACCGGACAGAGGATTACTCCATCTGCTTGGTCACGCTCATGGCGTACTTTCCGCCGTCCATGATGATGTCGCAGCCGGTCAGATACTCATGACCCGGAGTCAGCAGCTTGACGATCAGGTCGGCCATTTCATCCGGCGAGAAACTCATCGGCCAGTTTTGAAAAAACCGTTTTCCCGCAGTTTTCTTTCACCGCCATAAAATGATAGATGCTCTCTTTCTCATCTCCCACACGGTGGGCTGCCACACCCTTTATATAGTGGAGGTATCCTTCTGTGGCTTTCGAACGATTCCAGGCGGTTGCCTGTTTTCGATACATTTCGATTTTTTGCAGATCCCCGTCAGCCAGCGCACACAGCAGGAGAAGGATCGTCTGCAAATTTTCATAAAGGTTTTTGTTCTTCTTTTCCCTTTTTGTGTGCAACAAAGCGTTTTCGTACAGACCGGCTGTTCTCATCAGGGAATCAAAATCGCCCAGCAAAAATTCACAGCGCGCCTTATAAAAAAGGCCCACTTTTTGCTGATCCTCCTTCTCGCTGGCAATCATTTCCGTGGCATATCGAAGGGCCCCCGAAAAATCCCCCGCGTAAAAACACCCTTTTGCATATACATGGCAGAGGGTGTTCCTATTCCCCAACGCCGTATTCAGCGCCAGATACTTCTGTGGATCGCACTCTTCATCCAGCGAAGCCGTCAGCGGCATGGAAATGACAACTGCAAGAATAAATCCGATTATCAAAAGCGCGAAGACAATCAGCACCGCAATCACCGGGTTCATTCCCCCATAGTTGATCAGCGGGTTCTCCGGAGGACCGATATAGGTGGGAGAGGCCAAAATCAATGTTACAAGCAGGGCCGTCACCATAAAAACGGCCAAAATCTTTCTTTTCCGTCGGATTCCCCGGATCAAAGCGTCATAAGAGGTTCTCTGCGCAAAATTTTTCATCGTCCTTCTCCTTACAGAATGCAGAAATTATGTGCAAATCATCCCTCTTGCCTTTTACCGGCTTTCAAAACAAGGGATGGTCCATATTACCAAAAATGCCTATTCGCATCACATGCTCGACCAATGCAGCAAGAGGATCCAGCGC
>JALENG010000035.1 GCA_022767925.1 Clostridia bacterium | reverse complement strand
CGTATAATAAAAACAGGGAAAGGAGGAGAAACCGATGCACGATTATTCCTTTGGAAACACCCTGTTTCAGCTGCGCCGCCGGGCGGGCATTACCCAGAAGGAGCTGGCACAGCGGCTGAACGTGACGGACAAGGCTGTCTCCAAATGGGAAAACGGCCGGTCAAAGCCCACCACCGACACGCTGCGGAAGCTGGCGGCCCTGCTGGATGTCTCCCCGGAAGATCTGCTGCAGGAGCCGAAACTGGAACCGGCCGTCACCAAGATTGTGATCACCGGCGGGCCCTGCGCCGGAAAATCCACGGCCATGAGCTGGATTCAGAACGCTTTCTCCCAGATGGGGTATGCGGTTCTGTTTGTCCCGGAAACCGCCACCGACCTGACTACGGCAAATGTTATCCGGTATAACGGCAGGCTGTACAATATCACCCGGATTGACACTTTTGAGGGGTACAAGCAGGACTTGACTCTGTACTGCACACTGAAAAAATGAAATCACGAAAACATGACATAATATTGAAAAATTCGCCCTGCTGTGCTATACTTTTTAATGGTTATTTGTAGCCATGCACAGGGGGCTTTTTTATGATTTACAACTATAACAGGCTTTGGAAACTATTGATAGATAAAGGTATGACCAAAACGCAAATGCGCAAAGCGGCAGGTATCAGCACAAATATTCTTGCCAAGATGGGCAAGGGCGAACCTGTGGCTATGGACAGCCTTGCTAAGATAGCAACAACCTTGAATTGCGGCCTTGATGATATTGTTGAAATGCAAAAAGGGAGTGAGTAAAAGTGGCAAATAAAAAGTTGGCATCCGCAAAGGATGCTAAAAAAGATGAATTCTATACCCAATATGAGGATATACAAAGAGAGGTAAACGCATATTTGGAATACAACCCTGATACTTTCCGGGATAAGATTGTATTATTACCTTGTGACGACCCTGAATGGAGTAACTTCACCCGTTTCTTTGCTCAGAATTTTGAAGCATTGGGCCTGAAAAAGCTGATTTCCACCAGCTTTGCCGCAGATGCAAAGAAAACAAAATATGGTTATGAAGAACGTGGCGACTGGCAGCAACTGACCATTTTTGAGATGATGTCCCCGCAATATGATGCAAGCATAACCATGTCAAGAGGTAAGATTTTTACGCTGACAAGGGACATAAACCGTTCCGGGGCTGTCGACATTGATGACCTTGAATGGCATTACTTAGAGGGTGACGGTGATTTCCGTAGTGATGAAGTAAAGGTATTGAGGGACGAGGCTGACATTATCGTTACAAATCCCCCGTTTTCTTTGTTCTCTGAGTTTTTACCGTGGGTCGTTGAAGCAGGCAAGCAGTTTCTTGTTATCGGTAGCCTTAACGCCATAACATATAAAGAAGTTTTTCCGCTGTTGCGGGCTAACAAAATTTGGCTCGGAAAAGGCTTCAAAGGAATGGCAGGACACTTTATCAACAAGTATTATACCGACTACGCTACCGCAGGCGACCACAAAGACGGCATGATCCGTGTTTCAGGTGTCATTTGGTTCACAAACATTGAACACGGCAGACACCATAAGCCCCTTGAACTAATGACAATGGCAGATAACAAAAAATTCAGCAAGCACAAAGAAATCCGGGGCCACGAATACATGAAATATGTTACATTCGATGGCATTGATGTTCCTTTTACTGATGCAATACCAAGAGATTATCCCGGAATTATGGGCGTTCCCAAGTCTTTTATGGAACAGCATTGCCCTGAGCAATTTGAAATTTTGGGATATGAGCGCGAGGACGAAAACATTCAAGTCGGTATAACAAATATGCCCGAGTCCTTCCTGACAGAATACAGAAATCAAGGTGGACGTGGACATTACACAAAGGGCATGAAAATGCTTTGTTTATTTACTGATGAGGGCAAAGCCAAAATCCCATTTTCCCGTATTCTTATCCGATATACGCAACAATGGATTGACGAGCATCCGAAAGATTTTGTTGAAAAGAAGGGCAATCAATGAAAACAACATTACTTATTGATGTTACGATTGATGAAATCTGCAGCGGTTTTGTATATAGCGAGTTAGAGGGCAAAGGCCTTTTCGGATGGTCTGGAAAATTGGTTATTCAGCCGGAATATCAGCGCAATTACCTTTATGCCGAGCAGAAGATGGAAGAAGCCGTTATTAAATCTGTGCTGAATGGTTACCCGTTAGGCCTGTTGTACTTCAATAAAGTCAGCGACGATAAATACGAGGTTTTGGACGGGCAGCAGCGTATTACCAGTTTAGGCCGATTTATGACGGATAAATTTCCTCTGTTCGATGTAGACGGCAAGCCGCATTATTTTACCCGGATGCCCGCTGACCAACAGAAGAAAATCCGAGAAACAAAGCTGACGATTTATATTTGCGAGGGTGAAGAAACTGAAATAAAAGCATGGTTCAAAACGATCAACATAGCGGGTATTCCTCTGAACCGTCAGGAAATATCCAACGCTGTCTATTCCGGGCCGTTTGTCACCAAGGCAAAAGAGGTATTCAGCAACAGCGGCAATGCCAACATTCAAAAATGGAGTTGCTATATCAAAGGAACTGTCAGCCGTCAGGATTTTTTGCGTGTTGCCCTTGAGTGGGTAGCAAAAAGCGACGACCATGACGATGTTGACGCATATATGAGCAAACACCGCTTTGATACGAATATAACGGAACTGGAAACCTATTTCAACAGCGTAATTGATTGGATTTCCGGCGTGTTCACCGACGTGGAAAGCGAAATGCGCGGGCTTGAATGGGGCCGTCTATTTGAAACCTACCACAAGAACCCCTATGACCCCGTTGCCGTTTCTGCAAAGGTACATGAACTATATGCAGATGGAGCTGTAAAGAAAAGAGCGGGCATTTTTGAATATATATTAGGCGGTTGCACCGAACCCCGCTTACTTGAAATCCGTATTTTTGAAGAAAGCACGAAGAAAGCAGTCTATGCACAACAAACTGCTACTGCAAAAGCAAGTGGAAAATCGAACTGCCCTCTTTGTGCATTAGGTGCTGACAATAATTCAAGGCGAATTTGGAAATTCAATGAAATGGACGCTGATCATGTAACCGCATGGAGCAAAGGTGGCTCAACTGATATTTCCAACTGTCAAATGCTTTGCAAAACACATAACCGTGCAAAAGGAAACAAGTGATTATTAGCGTCTGTCGCGCTATGCGGCAGACGCATTTCTTTGTCGCTTGCTCTGCCTGCTGTCGCTTACATTCTGCTATCGTTTAGTATCTCATTGCAGATTTAAGCGACAAATAAGCGACAAGCTGTAATGGACGAGTTCAGAAAGTCCGTCAAAACCACAATATATTGAACGATATGCAAAGAATAGCCCTGTATTTGGTGTCAAAATCAAATACAGGGCTGTTTCGATATACTCTTTCTCGGAATGGATATGGACATAGAAAATCCAGTTTGTCCTTTACAGGGACCCGGATAAGGCGGGGCCTTTTCCGCCCCCTCTTTTACTCAGCCCGCGTTCTTCTTTTCCAACTGTAATTTGTCGCTGATCATGGCGATAAATTCGGAATTCGTGGGCTTGCCCCGGGTATTGTGAATGGTATAACCGAAGTAAGAATTCAGCACTTCCACATCTCCGCGGTCCCATGCCACTTCAATCGCATGGCGGATGGCGCGCTCCACCCGGGAACTGGTCGTATCGTATTTCCGCGCCACACCGGGATACAGCTGTTTGGTCACGGCATTGATAATTCCCGGATCCTCTACCGCCATGATAATGCTGTCCCGCAGATAGTGGTACCCCTTGATATGGGCGGGCACCCCGATCTGATGAAGGATCTCGGTAATGCGGATCTCCAGAGAAGGACGCAGATAGGCTTTGCCGCTGTCGGCCAGCAACAGATGACTCAGCCGCGAGGCCAGGTCCTGCCCCTTAAAAGGCTGCAGGGCTACGTACGAAGCCCCCGACGAGAGAATTTCCCTCTCCAAAGCGGGCGTCACATAGGAAGTTACCACAATACTCACCGGCAGTTTGTAATTCTCCTGCCGCTGCAGGGCGTTGAGCACACCCACCGCGTCCAGACGCGGCATGAACATTTCGGTGACCAGCGCATCTGGGCGCAGCTGCTCCAGTGTTTCCAGCAATGACAGACCATCCCGCGGGCCCATCTGGACATCATGTCCCCAGGACCGCAGGATCTCTCCCAATTCCTTTCCCCACTTCTCAGCATCACCGGAAATGACGATATGCTTCACTTTTTCCATTTTGCTTATTCCCTCCAGAACTTGAATTTGATACCATGATTTTACCATAAATTGGTAAAAATATCAATACCTGGAACTTTTCTTTTTCCCGTTTCGCCGCATGTTGCCTATATTTTCCCCCGTTCCCTTCCCCTCGACAGACTTTTGCTTTTCCCGCTCTTCACCTTCGCCTTTTTTCGTTCCTCCGGTCTGCTTTTTTTCGCCTTTTTGCCGGAAAACCGAATGATTTTTTCCTTTTGGGCCATACTTTTTTCGAAAAAATTTTTAAAAAATTTTTTCGAAAAAGCAGGGCGGAACCGTTCCGCCCTGTCCTTCTCACTGCAAATTACGGCTTTCTTCCCACATGGTTTCCGCGAAAATCCCGTATCCCTCACAGGGGTTATCCACCAGCACATGGGTAACGGCCCCGGCCAGATACCCATCCTGCAGAATCGGACTTCCGGAGAAACCCTGCACGATTCCGCCGGTTTTCTCCAGCAGTTCCTCATCGGTCACCCGAATCCGCAGGTTTTTGGTTCTCCGGCTCTCGTCATACTCCACCGCAGTGATCTCGATGTCATACTCCTGAGGGGTGTCCCCTTGTATTGTTACCAGAATGCTGGCTTGTCCGGAATGCACCTGCTGGCGCATGGCAACCGGCCAGCTCTCCCCCGGATCCATCCCCAGGCTGCCAGTCAGATGGCCATACATGCCGGTCTCACTGTTCTTCAGCAGCTCTCCGCAGGCCGTATCCTCGGAAAAATACCCGCGCAGCTCCCCGGCCGCCCCGGCGGTTCCCTTCTGCACCCCGCTGATCGTCACCCGAAGCACATCGCCCTGGGACAGGGGCAGCAGCTTCCCGCTGTCGGGATCGCACACCCCGTGGCCCAGCCCGGCGAATACCCCGCTGTCCGGTTCCAGAAAGGTCAGTGTGCCGATGCCCGCAGTGCTGTCGCGGATCCACATGCCACAGCGCCACTTTCCATCGCTGTCACTGCGCACTGGGGTGATGGTTTTCTCCAGGGTGCTTCCGCCGCGGTCCACCGTTAAGGTCACGGGTTTCCCGGCGCCTTTCTGCAAATACCCGGTAAATTCCTCACTGCCGGTGATGCTCTGCCCGTCGACCGCCTGGATGCAATCCCCCACCTGCAGTCCCGCCTGCCGTCCCGGATCGTACAGTTCTCCGCCGCTCATCACGGTGGACAGCTCCACCACGGTCACCCCGCTGGTCAGCATCCGCATTCCAAAGGGCTGGCCGCCCACTTCCACCAGGGGCTGCTCCACACAGTCCGCCGTGACGGTTTTCACCGGTACAATGCCCCACAAGCTGTATTCCACCTGGACGGACTGCCCTTTTTCCGATGAAACCGGCCAGTCCGCTTCCCCGCTGGTGTACCGGGCGCTGATTCCCTCAAACGGAACGGAAATGCCGCTCTCATCGGTAATCCTCAAATTTTCCGGTGTATGCTGCCATACATATGCGCTTCCCACACCGCACACCGCCGCAAACAACGCCGCGGCTCCGGCTGCCATGCGGGAGAAAATGGTTGCTTTTTTCATGATCGCTGCGCCTCCCTCGCACGGTTACTCTGCCCACCGGGCCGCATTTTTTCTCCCTTTTTCGCTTTCCTTTTTTCCCCGTGGGCAAAAAAGAAGCGGCCGGTGTACCCTTTCCGGCTACACGGTCGCTTTTCTGGTAATTTTGGGAAGCTGTTTTTGTATGATTTATAAAGAAAATACAATTTGTATATTTCTTTTCCTCAAAAAAGGACCGGAAAAAACCGGCCCTCTTTCCGTTACGCATTTTTGATGGGAAAATCGTGGGCCGCCGAGACTGCCGCGCGGATCCGCTGAAGATCCACCGGCTGACCACCGGGCGGCTGAATGGTGCAATCGGCCCCCAGCATAAAGCCGGCTGTACCGGCCGCGCGGATGCAAGCCTGCGCTTCCTTGCGGATCTCCTCTTCCGTTCCGTTGACCAGGTGCCCCTTGTTGTTCATCCCGCCCAGGATCGGACGGCCGCCGAAAAAGGCACGGCCATCCGGCAGAGTCAGCCCGTTGTCCTTCACGGACCAGTTCACAATGTCGCCCTTCAGACCGGCCAGGCGACGTAAATCCACCCGGAACCCGTATTCCGGCTCGCCGCACACATGCAGGAAGTTGATCTTCCCCTTATTGCCCGGGCATACGGAGAGGACGCGCTCGTCAAAGGGCTTGACCAGCTTTTCCCACTCCTCCTGAGTAAAGCGGCCCAGTTCGGCATACTGCGCCGTATAGTACAGGCCGTCCACGCCCAGATCGAGATACCCCTGAAGCCACTGCACCATCTGCTCGGCAATAATATGGATCCCCTCGGCCACGTCATCGGGGGCCTCTTTGGCCCAATACATAAGCACATCATCGCCAAAGGCGAAAGCAGCCGCCTTAAACGGGCCGAACATGGTCTGCAGCGTCAGGGCCTGCCCTCCCATTTTATCCAGAATGGTACCGATAATGGCCTTGGCCTTTTCAAAAACCGGAGAGTCCGTCCCGTCAAACCGGATCTTCCTCCAGTCGGCGGCCCGGGTGATCGTGCCGGTAATGGGGTACGTAAAATCCTGCATGATTTTCAGGATATCCATGTCCGTCTCAAAGAACAGCTTCAGGTGCTCCTGTGCCGTCTCCTGTGCCGTCAGTGTGGAAGGATAGTGGAACCAGAAGCCGGCCGGTACCCGGTCCGGTGTTTCCCCGCGCAGTACGGCCCGCACCCTTTCAATCTTATTCATACCGTTTGTCCCCTTTCCATGGCTTCCCGATTTTGGGCCGCCATCTTTGCGGAAAATTTTTCTTTTCTGCCTACACTATAACACAGCTCGCCCTCGCACCGCAATCTGCAAACACGACAAAAAAGTCCCCGCCGCCTTGTGGCAAACAGCGAACCCCTCTTCCGTTTGTGGATTCTTCCATTTTTGTCCATTGCCGTTTGTGCATAAAATATATTTACGATTCGATTTGAAATTGTTATAATAATAAAAAGTAATTCTATTTCTCAGTGGCTTCGGCAAAAGGAGGTTTTCGCATGAGGAAGAGCCCCATGGGGAAAAAGTGGGCGCTGGCGGGGGTTCTCGCGGTGCTGGTCCTGGGGGCCGGTATTTTTCTTCT
>JALENG010000014.1 GCA_022767925.1 Clostridia bacterium | reverse complement strand
GGGCGCCCTGGTGCTCGCCGGGGGTATCCTCACCGGTGACCATTACCTCCACCGGGCGGAAATAATCCTTGCCGGCCATGGAGTGCAGGGTCGATGCGTCATAGGGCAGGGCGGAAAAATGCAGGAGCTTCAGCTCCCGGGCGTCGTTGATCTCAAACACCACATGGATGCCGTTTTCAAACAGGGAAATCGACTGCATAGCTAACTTCCTTTCGTATAGGGGGAGGGGCGGAAAAGTTGTACCGACCACTTCCTTTTTTTGTTATCATAGCATACCAAAGGGGGAAAAGCAATGCGCTTTTCCCGGCGGAAAAAAGCGGGCCCCATTTGCCCGTAAAATCCATCCCAGGGGGGAAGAAAACAGGCGGGCCCGGCTTTATTCCGAATCCCAAAACAGGGGAAAGCAAAACTCCGCTGTGGTATGAAAAAACAGATTGACAAAGATCGATCGGATGGGTATACTATCAGATAGATAAAGATCAATGGGAGGAGATTTGCGTGGATCTGGTGGAAAAGAGAATTGCGGTGATTTTTAAAGCACTCTGCGATGAAAACCGGATCCGCATTGTAAAGCAGCTGCGAACCGGCGAAAAATGTGCCTGCAGGCTTCTGGAGGAAATCCATGTGACGCAGCCCACCCTTTCCCACCATATGAAAATTCTCTGTGACTCCGGTATGGTGGTGGGGCGGAAAGAGGGCAAGTGGACCCACTACTCCCTTTCTCCCGAAGGGACAAAGGTGGCCCTTGCCTGCCTGAAAATGCTGACCACGGTGGAAGAAGCACCGGACGAAAAGCCGTGCTGTGAAAGGGAATAATCGCGCCTTTCCTGTGCGGCTTCTTTTACATCCATTGCATAGACACATTTCGATGTAACGATTTGAAAAGGAGACCTCTATGGAAGCAATGAAAACGGCCTGGGATTTTTTCCAGAATGAAATCCTCGGGATGCAGTGGCTCAGCCGGCTGCTCCACACCGTTCTGAACGCCTGCGGAGTGGATACGGCGGACCGGATCGGCGGCAGCGTTCATTTTTTTCTCTATGATACCGTAAAGATCATGGTCCTTCTGGGCGTGCTGATTCTGCTCATCTCGTATATCCAGAGTTACTTTCCGCCGGAGCGGACCCGAAAAATCCTCGGCCGATTCCACGGGATCGGGGCCAATGCCCTGGCGGCGCTGCTGGGCACGGTCACGCCCTTCTGTTCCTGCTCCTCCATTCCGCTGTTCATCGGGTTTACCAGTGCGGGCCTGCCCCTTGGCGTGACCTTCTCTTTTCTGATCTCCTCGCCTATGGTGGACCTCGGCAGTCTCGTTCTGCTGATGAGTATTTTTGGGTGGAAAGTGGCCGTTCTGTATGTGGGTCTGGGCCTTGTGATTGCGGTGGCGGGCGGCACGCTGATTGAAAAGCTGCATTTGGAAAATCAGGTGGAGGACTACATCCGCCGCGCGCCCTCCCCGGATGTCCCACAGGAGGAAATGCACCGTAGAGACCGGCTCCGATTTGCATGGGCGCAGGTGGTTTCCACCGCCAAAAAGGTTTTTCCGTATGTGCTGATCGGTGTGGGAATCGGCGCCGTGATCCATAACTGGATTCCGGAAACCTTCATTGTCGGGGTGCTGGGCGACCGCAACCCGTTCGGAGTGGTGCTGGCAGCGATCGCGGGTATTCCCATGTACGCCGATATCTTCGGTACCATTCCCATTGCGCAGGCGCTGCTCGCAAAAGGGGCCCTGCTTGGGGTGGTGCTGGCCTTTATGATGGGGGTGACTACCCTCTCCCTGCCCTCCATGATCCTGCTGCGAAAGGCGATCAAGCCAAAACTGCTGGGCATTTTTGTGGCCATCTGCACCGTGGGCATCATTCTGGTGGGGTATGTGTTTAATGCCGTCCAGCCATTGATTCTATAAATTACAGAAGGAGGAAAAACAATGGCACTGTTTCATTTTGGCAAGAAGAAGGAAGAAGAGAGCCCCTGCTGCTGCGGCAGCCCGGCTGCGCGGGAAGAGAAACCGGAGGCCTGCTGCTGCGGCACAGCCACGGCGGGCATTGGCTGTATCAAAGTGCTGGGCGCGGGGTGCAAATCCTGCCACCAGCAGTATGAAAACGCAAAAGAAGCGGTGAAGGCCCTGGGCCTTTCGGTGGAGGTGGAGTATATCACCGATATGAAGAAGGTGATGGCGTACGGGGTGATGAGCATGCCGGCCCTTGTCATCAACGAAAAGGTGGCATCCATGGGCAGGGTGCTGAAAGCCGCCGAGGTGGAAGAACTGTTGCGGAAATGGGTTTCTTAAAAGGGGGATAAGCCACGGGTAAAGAAGAAAGTGCGATCAGCGTTTTTCAGAAATATTTGACCATATGAGTAATTCTGTGCATGGTCATAGGCGTCTTAATCGGAAAATTTTTTCCGAAAACCCCCGACTTTCTGAACCGTTTTGAATATGCAAATGTATCCATCCCCATGGCCATCCTTATTTGGCTGATGCTTTATCCAATGATGATGAAAGTGGATTTCCCAAGTATCAGGAATGTGGGGAAGAAACCAAAAGGATTATGGATCACCTGGATACCAAACTGGCTTATCAAGCCTTTTATTATGTACGGGATTGCCAGCCTGTTTTTCTTCGTGATTTTTAAGCCGTTTATCACACCCGACCTTGCCGCGGAATATCTTGCCGGAGCCTTGCTGCTCGGTGCTGCCCCCTGTACGGCTATGGTGTTTGTATGGAGCAGTCTGACAAAAGGTGCCCCGGCTTATACAGTCGTACAAGTGGCGACCAATGATTTAATAATCCTCGTTGCCTTTGTTCCGATTGTTAAATTTCTGCTGGGGGTTTCCAATGTTTCTGTACCGTGGGACACTTTGCCGCACGTTTTTGGTACGCCGATTATTTTTACAGGCCGGTCAGGAACCGGTCCACGACCAGCTGCTGGAATTCCGGGGAGAGGGAGATAAAGTACGCGATAAAGCCCGTGACGCGCACCACCAGATCGGGGGTTCGTTGTCCAGCCCGTAAAAGCTGCCGTTTCTGCTGTTGAACCAGGGCTCCACGTGATACCCCTGCGGCAGGGGCACGGTTCCGAAATCGGCCATCACCAGATCGAGGCTGCCCAGAAGATCCGGATCGAAGGGGAAAAGGGAGGTCTCGATGGCCGTGTGGATGCCCTCACTCTTTCTTCCCCGGGCAGGCGGCCAAAGCTCCTGCTTTCACACCTTGTTTTCCAACATCATAGGTTTTTGTGTCCCGTTGTCAATCCTCAGCAGGCGGGTATTTCTGCACGATTTTTTCTTCGCTTTTTGTGGGTTATAGAGAGGACGGGAGAGAAGAACCGGGGGCCGGATCCCTGCCCCCGCAAAAGAAAATTCCCTCTCCGCTTTTTATGCGGAGAGGGAATGAAAAGATTTTTTTCCGTAAGACCGGGCCGTTGTTTTTAAACGTCCGGTCTTTTTTTCTGCCCGGTATCAGGAGAGGGCCGGGCGGTTGGCGGTGGCCACAATGTCAATGCCGGTATTCAGAATGTTGGCGATCACCACGTCCCCGATGTGCACGGGGGCCGTCAGCTCGATGGGGTCGAGCAGGCGCACGGCCTCTTCCAGCAGGCCGCGGGGCAGTTCGCCCAGGGATTTCACCGAAACCCGGCGGTGCAGGCTGCCGGTCACCTTGACGGTGGAGGTCAGCACCCGGGTGGGATTGGTCAGTTCCTTTTTGCCGTATTCGGCGCCCCGCTCACACGAATTGCCCGTAACGGCGTATCCGTTTTCGTCATCCACATGCAGATGGCAGCCCTTGGGGCATTTGATACAGATCAGTTCTTTCATTGTTGTTCCGTCCTTTCCCCATCAGCCCTTGTCCACGATCTGAACCGTCAGAGTGCTGCCCTTTGCCTTTTCGGCCAGCACCCGGGGCAGCGTGATATTCTCCATCTCGCCGGGGGCCACATGCTCCCGCGGGAAGCGGCACAGTACCGTTTCGCCGTCGGTCACCTGAATTTCCACATTGCGGAAGATATTGGACACGCGGAAGAAAATCCCCACGGATTTGTCCATCCGGGACAGGCGCAGCTTCTGCGGCACGGTGTAATTGACCCGGTCGCCGTTTTTCAGCTCCAGCACGCGGCCGGACTCCGATTCCTGTCCGTTTTGGACAAAGTGCGCGGCGGCGGCGCCGGCCTTCTGGCTCTCGGCGGTGACGTAATCGACCAGATCGTGCACATGCACCACATTGCCGCAGGCGAAAACCCCGGGCATCGAGGTCTCCATATTCTCGTAAACCACGGCGCCGCGGGTGCGGGGGTCGAGGGTGATCCCGGCGGCGCGGGTCAGCTCATTTTCGGGCAGCAGGCCCACCGAGAGCAGCAGCGTGTCGCAGTCAAAGACCATCTCCGTCCCCGGGATCGGGCGGCGGTTTTCATCCACGCGGCTGACCACGATCTGTTCGATGCGGTCGTGCCCCTTGATATCCGTCACCGTGTGGGACAGATACAGCGGGATGTTGTAATCCTGCAGGCACTGCACGATGTTGCGGTTCAGTCCCCCGGAGAAGGGCATCAGCTCGACGCACGCCAGCACTTTGGCGCCCTCCAGCGTCATGCGGCGGGCCATAATCAGGCCGATATCCCCCGAACCCAGGATGACCACGCGTTTGCCCACCATGTAGCCCTCCATGTTGACATACCGCTGGGCGGTGCCGGCGGTGAACACGCCGGCTGGGCGCTCGCCGGGAATCGAAATAGCACCGCGGGTGCGCTCCCGGCAGCCCATGGCCAGAACGATGGAACCGGCCTCGATCATCATATACCCGTCCTTCGGGTTTACGCAATGGACTATCCGTCCCGGCTCGATGGCCAGAACCATGGTATCCAGCTTGACCTCGACACTGGTCTTTTTCAGCAGCTCGATAAACCGCCCGGCGTACTCCGGACCGGTCAGCTCTTCCTTAAAATAGTGCAGGCCGAACCCGTTGTGAATGCACTGGTTCAGAATGCCGCCCAGCTCTTTATCACGCTCGAGAATCAGAATACTCCCGGCGCCCTCCTCATAGGCTTTGCAGGCCGCCGCCAATCCGGCCGGGCCGCCGCCGATCACTACTACATCGTATTTCATCGTTCTCAGCCCTCCGTTTTCGTTTCGCCGGTCAGGATGAACATCCCGGCCCGGTCCTTCGGGATTTCCAGCATGGAAAGCCCCAGCTCGCGGGCGATAATCTCGTGCACCCGTGGGCCGCAGAACCCACCCTGGCACCGGCCCATTCCCGCGCCGCAGCGGCGCTTTACCCCATCAATCGAGACAGGGGGGATGGGGGCGTGCAGTGCATCCACAATCTCGCCCTCGGTAATGGTCTCACACCGGCAGATCACCCGGCCGTACAGCGGATTCTTCTCGATGGCGGCCGCCCGATCCTGCGGGGACAGCTCGCGGATATGCACTTTTTTGGGCAGCGTATCCACCGGATTCTCCTTTTCCGTCAGGGAAAGGCCGGTTTTCTGCAGCAATTCCATCACATATTCGCCGATGGCCGGAGCACTGGACAGGCCGGGCGATTTAATCCCGGCGCAGTCGATGAATCCGGGCATCCCGTCAACCTCTTCGATGATGAAATCGTCGATATCCGTATTGGCGCGCACGCCCGCAAAATTGCGGATGTTGTCCCGGAAGCTAACAGTGGGAACCGACAGCTGGGCCATGCGGCGCACCAGCGAGAGCCCTGCGGACGTTGTGCCCGTATCCTCCGCGCCGGAGACCAGCTCGGCGTTGGGCCCGACGATCAGATTCCCGTCGGCCGTGGGGCTGACCAGAACGCCCTTGCCCAGTTCGGTGGGGCACTGGAAAATGACGGAGTGGACCGTATCACCCACCGCTTTATCCAGCAGATAGTACTCCCCGCGGCTGGGACGCATGGTATAGCGCGGCGGCGCGATCATGGCGTGAATATCCCAGGCGTTCACGCCGGCCGCGTTGACCACATAGCGGGACAGGACCGTCTCCCCGTTTTTCAGCTGCAGAGAGATTCCACCCTCTGCTTTTTCCACGCCGGTCACCTCGGCGTTGCGGCGGAACTCGGCGCCGTTGAGCGCGGCACAGTCCGCCATGGCCTGTGCCATGCGCCAGGGCATCACAATTCCGGCCGAGGGAGCATACAGGGCGCCCCGGCACTCTTTGGTGACATTGGGCTCTTTTTCCCAGACCTCTTCCGGCGTGAGGATCTGCAGCCCGGGCACGCCGTTGGCGACGCCCCGCTCGTACAGGGTGTGGACCATCTCCATGTTTTCCTCGTTGAACGCCAGAATCAGAGATCCTACCTTTTTATAGGGGAAATCGAGCTTTTCGCTCATTTCCTCCACCATAGCGCAGCCGCGCACATTCAGCCTGGCCATCAGCGTACCGGGCATGGGATCATACCCGGCGTGAATAATGGCGGAATTGGCCTTTGTGGTACCGCAGGCGATGTCATTTTCCTTCTCCAGCACACAGACCGACAGCTGATAGCGCGCTGCCTGCCAGGCGATGGCCGCACCGATGACGCCGCCCCCGATAATCGTCAGATCATACAACTCCGTTTACCTCCTTTGATGCCCGGCGGCCGCCGTTCGGCCGGCCGGACCGTTCCGTTCACCCGTGGGTGTTGTCGGCTTTATTATATATCATCCGCAGATCTTTTGCAATGCGCGGAGTGGGGCTGCGGCCGGTTTCTTTTGCCTGCAGGCAGTGCCCCGTCTGCAGGCAGTCGGTGTACATCTGGGTCAGAATCCGCAGCTCCCGATAGGCCCGCAGCACCTCCTCCCCGTGAAGCACTTTCAGCCGCTCCCGGCGCTGCCAGATGATGGCCCGCAGCTTTTCCGCCTGCTGCAAATATTCCTCGCCCCATGCCTGATAATCCATCGGTCATCGCTCCTTTTCTAAAAAATCGAACATTTGTTCCTATAGAACCAAGAATATTCCCAATTTTTTGGCAAATCAACGCCAATGTGGGTTGATTTTTTTGAAAGGCCTGTTCTCACAGGTCGGGGAAAAACAGGGGATCGGGAAAAACCGTGAATTCGGGCTATGATTTTCCGGTACTTTGCGGTATAATATTCTGTACGATGCCCCTTTCATTTCCCGGAGAGGAAAAAAGGGATGCCTGCGGGCCAAAAGGAGGTTATCTTTCATATGCGTATGATGAAATCCCTGTCAGAGTCGCTGAGCCACGTGGTGGACGTTTTGGCGGAGAAAAGCCGACGGGCGGCACTGTGCAGCCGGCTGAGAAGTGTGATCCGCAGCGAGGAGAAAGCGGCGGATCAGGCGTATCGCGCATTGGGTCGGTATTATTACCGCCATCTGCGGGATTTGGAGAACGAGGAAACCCGCGGGTACTGCCAGCGGATTGACGAGGCCATGAAACGGGTGGACCGTGCGGTGGAAAAGCTGGAACAGAATGCTTATGGGGAGGACAGCGAGGATCCGTGCCAGGGCTGTGTACAGAGTTCCTGCCGGGAGTGCCGGTACTATGCCGAGGAGGTCGAGCCCTACGCGCCGCCGGCGGAAGAGGAGGACATTCCCGGGGAGGATCTGCCGGAGGACTGGCAGGAGGAGGACCCGGAGGTTCTTCGGGAGCAGGACCGGCTGGACGGGGAGGAGCCCGTGGAAGACGAGGAATGGGAGGACCTCCCGGTACAGGAGGAGTCCATCGAACTGCCCGTGACCGTGAGGGGGATTCACAGTGCTCCGCCATGTGAGAACGGAGAGATCCCGGAAGAAACGACTGAACCGGACAGCGGCTCGATCCCGCAGCCCGAGGTTCCCCGGCCCGCCGGGAAAGCACCCCAGGCCCGCTATATCGACCGCGATGCCCAGCCGGCCGTTTTTGCCGGACAGGAGGTAGCGGATCCGGAGGACGTCGATCAGATCCCGTTTATCTGAGAAAAGCAAGAGGTTTTTGTGAAAGAAAGAGTATTGCTGGGCATGAGCGGCGGTGTGGATTCGGCGGCGTCGGCCGTTTTGCTGCTGCAAATGGGCTATGAAGTGACCGGGATGACCCTGCGCCTGCACCGGCTGGAGGACAGTGACCGCCACTGCGGAACGGAACAGGATGTAGAGGACGCCGCCCGGATCTGCCGCCAGTTGGGAATCGAACACCGGGTGCTGGATGCGGCCGGAATTTTTGAGGAGCGGGTGATGCGGGATTTTGCCGCCGAATACCGGCGCGGCCGGACCCCCAACCCCTGTATCCGGTGCAACCGGTATGTAAAATTTGGCTATGCGTATGAGTGGGCGCTGGCACACGGTTATGACAGGGTGGCTACCGGCCACTATGCGGTGATCCGCCCGGATGAGACCGGGAATCCCCGGCTGTACCGCTCGCAGTCCCAAAAGGATCAGAGCTATGTGCTGTGGAGCCTGACCCGGGAGCAGCTCTCCCGGGTGCTGTTTCCTCTGGGAGACCGGGAGAAAAGCGAAACCCGGGCGCTGGCAAAGCAGGCGGGGCTGTCTGTCAGCACAAAGCCGGACAGCGAGGACATCTGCTTTGTGCCCGATGGCGATTACGCCGGTTTTTTGCGCCGGTACACCGGGCAGCCCGACATTTCCGGGGATTTTGTGGATGAAGCGGGGCGTGTCCTGGGGCGTCACCGGGGGATTTGGCACTATACCATTGGCCAGCGCAAGGGGCTGGGAATCAGTGCGGAACACCCTCTGTACGTAAAGGAAATCCGGGCCGGTGAAAACCGGGTGGTGCTGGGCCCGCCGGGCTGTCAGTACAGCGGCGGGTGCCTGGTGACGGATGTGAATTTTCACGGGGAGGTGCCGGACCGGCCGTTCCCCGTAGAGGTAAAACTGCGCTACCGCGCGCCGCTGGCCCGGGCTGAGCTGACGCCGCTGCCCGGGAGGCAGGCCCGGCTTGCTTTTTTGTCGCCGCAGCGCTCGGTCACGCCGGGCCAGTCCGCCGTATTCTATCAGGGGGATAAAGTGCTGGGCGGCGGTTTGATCGAGCGGCCGGAATGACCGCCGAATTTCAGCTTGAGAAGGGGGCCGATGGGGTGTCTACCTGTATTACCAAAGAGATCAGCTGCCCGAACTGCGGCGCTGTCAATAAAATGGACCTGTGGCCGGGGATTGACCGCAAGGAAAAGCCCCTGCTGCGCAAAAAGGTGCTGGACGAGAGCCTTTTCTACTGGGTGTGCCCCCACTGCGGGTACCGCGCCCTGATGGAATACCCGTGCCTGTACCATGATAAAGAGCTGGGGTTTCTGTTATGCCTGCTGCCCGAGGGCAACGGCGAAGTGCCGGGACCCCTGCCGCCGCTGCCGGATCGGCTGAAGCTGCGGCTGGTCACCGAAACCGCCCAGCTGAAAGAGAAGATCCTGCTGTTTGAGAGCGGGTATGACGATGTGGCCATGGAGCTGGTCAAGCACTCGCTGACCCAGCTGGTGGTGGAGAAGTGGCATATCCCGTCGGCGGCGGCGTACTTTACCCGCGCCGATGAAAAAGAGATTGAATTCGCCTTTTTCCGCCCGGGCCAGACGCGGCCGGTGCTGCAGCGCACCCGGATGAAGGCATACCGGCAGGCAAGGGAAATTTTGAAGCTGCTGCATTACCGCGATGAAAAAGGATTTGTCACGGTGGACGGCAGCTTGGCGGACCAGCTGTTCCAGCGGTTCCACCGCCTGGAACAGGAAGAAGACTGACTGTGTAAACGGTGAGTGAAAAGAAGGAGAAAAAACAGTTATGTGTGGCATTACAGGATTTACCGGTTCGGTTATTGACCGGGACAAGGTCATCAGAAACATGACCGATGTGATTACCCACCGTGGGCCGGACAGCAGCGGTGTGTATCAGGACGACGAGATCTCCATGGGGTTCCGCCGGCTGAGTATTATTGATATCAGCCAGACCGGCGATCAGCCCATTTATAACGAGGACAAAAGCCTGGTCCTCACATTTAACGGGGAGATCTACAATTACCAGGACCTGCGTAAAGAACTGCTGGAAAAGGGCCATGTGTTTACGACCAAAACGGACAGCGAGGTGCTGCTGCACGGCTTTGAGGAGTGGCACGAGGGGCTGCTGAACCGCCTGCGCGGCATGTTCGGCTTTGCCATCTACAACAAAAAGGACAAAAGCCTGTTCATGGCCCGCGATTTCTTCGGGATCAAGCCCCTGCACTACACCATGGTGGGGGATCACTTCGTATACGGCAGCGAGATCAAGAGCATTCTGCAGTTCCCGGGTTTCGAGAAGAAATTCAATATGGATACGCTGAATAACTACCTCTCGTTCCAGTACGCCGTGCCGCCGCAGACCTTTTTCGAGGGGGTATACTGCCTGATGCCCGCCCATTACCTGTGGTATAAGGACGGGAAGATCACCACTACCCGGTACTGGGAGCCCCAGTTCCACCCGGACAACAGCCTGACCGAGGAAGAGGCGGTGGACCGCATCGAGGAGGTCTTTGAGAACAGCGTGAATGCCCACAAGATCAGCGACGTGGAAGTGGGATGCTTTTTGTCCAGCGGCGTGGATTCCAGCTATGTGGCGACCTATTTTCCCGGACAGAATACCTTTACCGTTGGCTTTGATTTCGGCGAGAAGTATAACGAGATCAGCTGGGCCAAAGAGCTGAGTGAGAAGATCGGCGTCAACCACCACTATAAGGTGATCTCCAGCGAGGAATTCTGGGGGAATATCAAGAAGGTGCAGTACCATATGGATCAGCCTCTGGCGGATCCATCGTGCATTGCGCTGTATTTTGTCTCCAAGCTGGCCAGCGAGCATGTGAAGGTAGTGCTCAGCGGTGAGGGTGCGGACGAGCTGTTCGGCGGGTACACCATCTATAACGAGCCCCGTGTCTTCCGGTTGTACCGGGCGCTGCTGCCTCAGTGCGTGCGCACCGGCCTGCGCAAGCTGGTGCAGAAGGTGCCCAGGCATTTCCGCGGCCAGAGCTTTATCACCCGGGGCGAGTACCCCACCAATGAATCGTTCATCGGCAATGCCAAGATGTTCAGCTATGAGGACAAAAAGCACCTGCTGAAGGATCCCCGGTACGCGACCCGTCCCCAGGAACTGACCAAGCCCTACTATGACCGGGTGAAGGATCAGGATGATGTGACCCGGATGCAGTACCTGGACATCAATATGTGGATGGTGGGCGATATTCTTCTGAAAGCCGACCGGATGAGCATGGCCAACTCTCTGGAGCTGCGCGTGCCATTCCTCGATAAAGAGGTATTCCGGGTGGCTTCGACCATCCCCACCCGCCTGCGTGTGAACAAGCACAATACCAAGTACGCCATGCGCAAGGCAGCTCACCGCCATCTGCCCGAGGCCTGGGCCAAGAAGAAAAAACTGGGCTTCCCGGTTCCCACCCGCGTGTGGCTGAAGGACAAAAAGTATTACGATATCGTCAAGGCGGCCTTCCAGAGCGATATCGCCGAGAAGTTCTTCCACACCGAGGAGCTGGTGCAGTATCTGGATGACCACTATAACGGCCTGCGCGATTACAGCCGCCGGATCTGGACGCTGTTTATTTTTATTGTGTGGTACGATATTTACTTCGAAGACGGAAAGCACGCCGAGGGCGACTGGCCGATTTTTGAATAATGAAAAAGGAAGGATGGCCCTTTTCCCAAAGAGGAAGAGGGCCATTTTTTATACAGGGCGGAGAAGTAAAAAAGACAATATGAGAAAGCACCGGTGTTTCTTGACGGCGAAACCAAATTTTTGTACCATAAAAACAAAGAGAATTTTCATGGAGAACCATGAATCAGAAAGGAGACTGTTTTTTGATGGGGAAGAGAAAACGGGCAGCCGCTTCCACGGATCCAGCCGACGTGATACGGGAGTACATGGAAAAAGAAAAGAAGCGCAGCCAGCGCGGGAAAAAGATCGCACTGCTTTTGCTGGCGGTGATCCTGGTGGGCTGCGGGGGCTACTGGCTGTATGATCAGGTGATCCGGCCCGCCAACGAGTATGCACAGGCTGAGAGCTTTTTGCAGGAGGGAAAGCTGCAGGAGGCCTATGACCTGTACAGCGGGCTGAACGGCTACCAGGACAGCACCTCCAAAATGAAGGAAATTGAGCATCAGCTGCAAAGTGGTGATCTGCAGGGCGCACAGCCCGGCGATGTGATCACTTTCGGTTCGTACAAACAGGACAAGGGTGGAACAACCAAAAAGGAAATTCAGTGGGTGGTGCTGGATCAGGAGGGCAGCCGCCTGCTGCTGGTCAGCCGCTATGCCCTGAACTGCCACCCCTATCACAGCAGCTATACCCCCGTTACATGGGAAGACTGTGAACTGCGCCGGTGGCTGAACGAGGATTTTCTGAACGAAGCATTCGATGAAGAGCAGAAAAAGCAGATTGTGCCGGTGGATCTGACCAATTGCGATAATCCGGAGTTTGGCACTGACGGTGGGGAAGATACCCAGGATATGGTTTTCATACTGGATGTCGAAGAAGTGGAACGGTACTTCCCCACGGAAACATCCCGTGAAGTGGAGAACACTGTGTATGCCATGCACCAGGGAGCCTATCTGGGCTCGTATAACAGCAATACCTCCTGGTGGCTGCGCCTGCCCGGAGAGAGCGGTGACCACACGGCCTTTATCAGCAGCGGCGGTCGGCTGAACCTGATGGGACTGCAGGTGGATGACGGATGCGGCGGCGTGCGGCCTGCCCTGTGGATTGATACTGAAAAATAACCAAAGGGACCGGAAGAAGGAAAGGGTTTCTTCCGGTCCTCTTTTTGCATAAAAGCGGTTTGAGAATTGCATAAAGCGAAAAAAAGCGGTACAATACAGGAAAAAGCCGGACGGTATGGAAGCGAATCAGACCGGTCAGAGAAAAGGAGCCAGAAAAAAATGAGAGCCTATGAACGTTTTCTTACGTATGTAGCGTACGATACAACCTCCAGTGAGCACAGTGACACCTTCCCCTCCACACCGGGGCAGAAGGTACTGGCGGCCGCGCTGGAAAAGGAGCTGAAGGAGCTGGGGGTGCCCCGCGTGGTGCTGGATGAGGACGGCTATGTGTACGGCGAAATCCCCGCGACCCCGGGTTATGAGGAGAAACCGGCCATCGGATTTATCTCCCATATGGATACCAGCTGTGCGGCCAGCGGAAAGAATATCCGCCCCCGCATCGTTTCCCATTACGACGGCGGAGATATTCTCCTGAATGAGGAGAAGAATATTGTCATGCGCGTCCATGATTTTCCGGTTCTGCCCGAATTTCAGGGCGAGGATCTGATCGTGACCGACGGGACCACGCTGCTGGGCGGCGACAACAAGGCCGGCATTGCGGAAATTATGACCGCCGTGGAAGAGCTGCTGCACAGCGATGCGCCCCATGGCCGCGTCTGTGTGGCTTTCACCCCCGACGAGGAGATCGGAAAGGGCGCCTCCCGTTTTGATGTGGCGGGTTTCGGAGCGGACTTTGCGTATACGGTGGATGGCGGCCAACTGGGCGAGGTGGAGTACGAGACCTTCAATGCGGCGCTTTGCAATGTGACGGTGTACGGGCGCAGCATTCACCCCGGCGCGGCCAAGAACAAAATGCGCAACGCCATTCTGATGGCCATGGAGCTGCACAATATGCTTCCGGTGTTCGAGAACCCCATGTACACCGAGGGGCGCGAGGGCTTTTATCACCTGAACTATATCCGGGGGGATGAGGAGTGTACCGAACTGCGGTATATCATCCGCGACCACGACCGGGAGAAGTTCGAGAAGAAAAAGAAGCGCATGGAAAAAGTGGCGGCCTATCTCAACGAGAAATACGGAGAGGGGACCTTTGCCCTGGATATGCGGGACCAGTACTACAACATGGGCGATATTCTGAAGGATCACATGGATATCGTCGAGCGGGCCCGGCAGGCCTTTATCACCTGCGGGGTTCAGCCGGTCACCATTCCGGTGCGCGGCGGGACCGATGGAAGCCAGCTGACCTATATGGGGCTGCCGTGCCCCAATATCTCCAGCTGCGCCATGAATGTGCACGGCCGGTTTGAATTTGTGCCCGTAGGGCAGATGGATAAGATGGTACAGGTTATCCGCACCATTTTACTCCCATAAAAATTCCATCCTGCCGTTTGCACAGGATGGAGAACCAAAGGAAAAGGAGAGACGGAAATGAGAGTACAGGTAAATGGGCTGACCCCGGAGCTGTTTTTGGAGCTGTACCAGTCGGTCGGCTGGGAGGCGCCGGGAAAAGAGCAAGTGGACGAGGCCCTTCGGCACACACTGGCAACGTTTACCGCCTATGACTGCGACCGTCCGGTGGGCATGGTGCGGCTGTTGGGGGACGGAGGAATGTCCTTTTATGTCAAGGATTTTGCCGTTCTTCCCTCCTATCAGTCCAGGGGCGTCGGTTCCCTGCTGCTCGAGAGCGCCCAGCAGTACATCCGCGAGACAATCCGTCCCGGCTGGGCGGTCAGCCTTGAACTGATCAGCAGCAAAGGGGCGGTGGCCTTCTACAAAAGGAAGGGATTTGAAGAGCGCCCCAGTGAAGACGACGGACCGGGCATGATGAAAATGCTGCGGACCTGACCCCAAAAAGCAGGCTGAAAGAGGGGGGATCCCTCTCTTTCAGCCCTGTTTGTTTCCCATTGTATTTTACACCGGGCTGATCTCCCCGGCCACATTGCGCAGAAACAGGTCCCTGGGATCCCCCGGCTGGGCCAGGGCCCACATCATTTTGGTCACGGCGGCCTCGGCGGTCATGTCGCGGGCCTGCAGGATTCCGTTGGAGAGGGCCAGCCGCCCGCTCTCGTAAACCGACAGATCACTGCCGTCGTACAGGCACTGGGATACGGCGGCCACGGTTACGCCGCGGCGGGTCAGATCCCCGATAGTGTCCACCAGGTTGCGCCGCAGAAACGCCATGCCGCCGGAGCCGAAGGCCTCGATGATAATGCCGCAGAAGCCGGCGTCGGCCAGCAGGCTGAACACCCGGGGGCTGATCCCGGGAGTCAGCTTGATCAGAATGACCTGGTTGCACAGGTCGTCCCGCAGGCGAAACGGAGCTCCCACCGGCCGCCGGGGCAGAAGGGCCAGCGCCTCGCTGTTCAGATGCAGCCCGGCGGCTGTCACGGTTCCCACGGCGGGGGCGTTGATGCTCTCGAAAGCGTGCAGCTGGGAGGAATGGGTTTTCACCGCCCGCGTGCCCAGAATAATGCTGTGGCTGAAGGCTACGAATACCCCGGGGGTCCCGCTGGCCGCCATGGCCATGGCACAGCGCAGGTTTTCGTACCCATCGGTCAGCGCGTGCTCCAGCGGCAGCTGCGAGCCGGTGATCACAATGGGGACCGGCGGGTTTTCCAGCATATACGACAGCATCGCGGCCGTATAGGCCATGGTGTCGGTCCCGTGGGTGACCACCAGACCATCCCAGTGCCCGGTGTTCAGCTCCTCATAGATGCGCCGGGCCGCCTGCTGCCAGTGCTCCGGCTGTATGTTGGAGGAATCGAGCGAGAACAGATCCTTGGATGTGATCTCGTAGGAGGAGGTCATGCTGCTCATGTGGGACAGAAGGTCCTCGCCCGTCAGGCTGGGAACCAGGCCGTTTTCCGTGGGGCGGCAGGCAATGGTGCCGCCGGCGCACAGAAGAAGAATTCGTTTTTTCATAGAGAGCCCCCTGTTTTTTTATAAAATGAGAAGAAGGAAAGGAAGGAACCATCATGTCCCTGCACAATGAAACCCTGAAAACTATCCGTGACCGGCGCAGCATCCGCCGTTACGAGGAAACTATGCCCACCCGGGAGGAGATCCTCACGGTGGTAGAGGCCGGCCGGTGCGCTCCCAGCGGCGGCAATACCCAGACCACCCGTTTTACCGTGATTACCAATCCGCAGGTTCTGCAGCAGCTGCAGCAGCTGGCCCGGCAGGAATTTGCCAAAATGGACTGTGACGAGACAACGTACAAGAGCCTGCGCCATGCGATCCTTGCCAGCAAAAAGGGCGATTATCCCATGCTGTACGGGGCACCGGTTCTGATCCTTGTCTCCAATCTGCGCACCTACGGCAACAATTATTCCGATTGCGCCTGTGCCCTTCAAAATATGATGCTGGCCGCCCAGTCCATCGGGCTGGGCACCTGCTGGATCAACCAGTTCCGCTGGCTGAACGAAAACGGCCCCATGATCCGCTATCTGCAGGAGAGGTGCCGCATCCCGCAGGAAGAGCAGGTGTGCGGCGGGGTGATCCTGGGGATTCCGGCAGCCATACCGGGAGAACTGCGCCACGATGGCTATCCGGTGACCTTTATCGAGTGACCGGAGAAGCCCCCGGCTGTTATTATACCAGAAAAACCGAAATTTGTATCAGAAAGAGGGAAAACAGGATGATCGAAACGGTGATTACCCGCATGATTGCCTATAACCACGGGGACGCCCGGCGGATTCACCACGCTTTAAAGGTGTATGCGTTTGCTTCAGCCATTGCCGGAGAGGAGAAAATGCCCGAACGGGGGCGGATGGTGCTGGAGACAGCGGCGGTTCTGCATGATATCGGCATCCATGTCTGCGAGGAGAAGTACGGGTCGTGCGCCGGTCCCCTGCAGGAAAAGGAGGGCCCCGCTGTGGCCCGCCCGTTGCTTGAAGGGCTGGAGCTGGAGGAAGAGGAAAAAGAGCGGGTTCTGTGGCTGATCGCCCACCACCACACCTATACCGGGGAAAAGCAGCTTGACCACCAGATCCTGCTGGAGGCGGATTTCCTGGTGAACAGTGTGGAAGAAGCAATGGAAAACGAGGCCGTGGAAGCCTTCGGGCGGCGGATATTCCGGACGAAAACGGGCCTTTTCTATCTGCAGAAACTGTTCACCTGATGGGGAATCCTCTTGCCGCAGGGCGGGAAGAATCGGCTTTTGTGCACACCGGTAAAATTCACAAAAAACAGAAAAGAAACACGGAAATCATAGGAAGTTCAAAAACTGTATGTTGAAATTCCACAAAAACAAAAGAAGTAATTTGGAAAGATTTTTCCGAGACGTTTTTTATTTTTCTTTTAAAGAAATAAAAAGCGGAAAAAGTGTGGTATCCTATTTACAGTGATCAGGAGAGAAAACAGCCTGATCCCCTGAATTTTGAGTACTCCGTGTCTCCTTTCATATAGGGCAGGAAGCTGTTTGCGCAAGCAGGCAGCTTCCTGTTCTTTTTTCGTTAAAAAGTCCCCGGCCATTCCGGGGGCTTTTGGCGTTTATGAATCGGCCAGCACCAGGCTGACTGGGCAGTGGTCGCTGCCCGGAATACCGGAATGAATACGGCTGTCCTGCAAAAGGGGACGCAGCCGCTCGGAGAGCAGGAAGTAGTCGATGCGCCATCCCACGTTCTTCTGCCGGGACTGGAATTTATACGACCACCAGGAGTAGGCGTCCGTCTTTTCCGGATACAGGGTGCGGAAGCTGTCCAGAAAGCCGCAGGCCAGCAGTTCCGAGAATTTGCCGCGCTCCTCGTCGCTGTATCCGGCATTGCCGCGGTTGGTCTTGGGATTCTTCAGATCAATGGGGCGGTGGGCTACATTCAGATCCCCGCACAGTACCACCGGCTTTTTCCGGTCCAGCTCCATCAGATACCCGCGCAGCAGATCCTCCCACTCCATGCGGAACGGCAGGCGCACCAGCTCCCGCTGGGAATTGGGACTGTACACCGTCACCAGCCAAAAGCCGGGAAACTCCAGGGCGATGCACCGGCCCTCGCGGCTCTTGTCCAGGCCGTTCATGTCGTACTGCACCTGCAGCGGTTCTCGCCGGGTAAAAACAGCCGTACCGGCGTACCCCTTCTTTTCGGCGGAATTCCAGTAGATCCGGTAGCCGTCCGCCTGTCCCTCCCACTGCTCCGGAAGCATCTTTGTCTCCTGCAGGCAGAGAACATCGGGGGCCTCCTGCTGCAGAAAATCGCAGAAACCCTTCTCCAGACAGGCCCGCAGGCCGTTTACATTCCAGCTGTACAGCTGCATATGGCATTTCTCCTTTTTATCAACCGGTAATGGGTTCAGTATAGCACAAAATCGGGGGGACCGCCCGCTTTTTTTGCGGTAAAAGAGGAATTTCCGCCGAAAGGGATGCACAACCGGTGTTTTGTGGTATAATAAACCTGTGTGCAAAAAGAGTGTGCGGCCGAAAACGGAGACCGGCCGCCTGTTCCTGAAAACGGCACGACGAAATTGTCTGAAAAAGAAAGGATGTTCACAGATTATGGCACAGAATCCCATTGTCACCCTGGAAACCACTGCCGGCGTGATCAAAGCCGAACTTTATCCTGAGGTAGCGCCCAATACGGTCAACAACTTCCTCTCGCTGGTACAGAAGGGGTTTTATGACGGAACGATTTTCCACCGGGTTATCCCCGGCTTTATGATTCAGGGCGGCGACCCCGAGGGGACCGGTATGGGCGGTCCCGGCTACGGCATCCGCGGTGAATTTGCCGCCAACGGCGTGGTCAATAATCTGAACCACACCCGGGGGGTTCTGTCCATGGCCCGCTCCCAGCGCCCCAACAGCGCCGGATCCCAGTTCTTCATCATGGTGGCCGATGCGCCCCATCTGGACGGCCAGTATGCGGCCTTCGGCAAGGTGATCGAGGGGATGGAGGCAGCCGATGCGATTGTATCGGCCGCGCGCGACTGGAGCGACCGCCCGTATGAGGATCAGGTGATGACCCGTGTGACCGCCGAGACCTTCGGTGTTTCCTATGACGAGCCGGTAACCGGTCCGGCCCGCGGATAAGGGGGGATTTCCCTTGGCAGAACAGGAAACCGTCGCGCTGGTGCGCGAACTGAGCCAGGCCTTTGGCCCCAGCGGCTTTGAGGACGAGGTGGTCGCCATCGGCCGCCGCGAGGGGGAGAAGCTGGGGGAAGTGCGGGAGGACAGCCTGCGCAACCTGTATATTTACCGCAGGGAGAACACCGGAGAGAAGCCGGTGGTGCTGCTGGATGCCCACAGTGACGAGGTGGGCATGATGGTGCAGTATGTCCACGAAAACGGACTGCTGCAGTTTGTGCCCCTGGGCGGTTGGTCCCCCGGTTCGTTTGCCGGGCACGCCGTGCGCGTGCGCAACCGGGAGGGGCAGTACATCCGCGGGGTAATCGCCTCGGTCCCGCCGCATTTTATGAAGGCCGCCGATAAGGGCAGAATGCCGGAGATCTCGGACTATCGCATTGATGTGGGGGCCTCCTCGGCCCGCGAGGTGGAGGAGAGGCTGCATATCGGGGTGGCAGCCCCGGTGGTGCCCGAGACGGCGTTTCATTTTGACGAAGAGCGCGGCCTTTTCTCCGGCAAAGCGTTCGACTGCCGGGTGGGCTGTGCCGCCGTGCTGGAAACCCTGCGCCGTCTGCAGGGAGAGGCGCTGGATGTGGATGTGGTGGGCTCGTTCTCCTCGCAGGAGGAAGTGGGCGAGCGCGGCGCCCGCGCCGTGGCCCACACCGTAAAACCCGCGGTTGCGCTGGTATTCGAAGGGGCCCCGGCCGACGATACCTTCACCCCCTCCTATGCCATCCAGACCGCCCTGGGGAAGGGGCCCATGCTGCGCCATTTTGACCGCTGCATGATCACCCATCCGCGGCTGATCCGCCATGCCCTGCAGGTGGGCTATTCCCATGGGATCCCGGTGCAGGAGGCCGTGCGGACCGGCGGCGGAACCGACGGGGGTATTTTCCATTTGCAGGAGGGCGGTGCTCCCAGCGTGGTGATCGGCCAGCCGGTGCGGTACATCCATGCGCCTTACGGCATTGCCTCGGCGCAGGATTTTGAAAACGGGGTGCGCCTGGCCGTGGAACTGGTGAAGTCTCTCACACGGAAGGTTCTCGCCGGATTATGAGAGGAAAGAATTTTTTGCAGGCGCCGCCGCCGCTTTTCCCGAAGATTCTGGTGGTGCTGGCGACCATGATCTGGGGCAGTGCCTTTCTGGTGATGAAAAACACACTGGATACCATGGGCCCCTACTATATTCTCGCCCTGCGGTTTACCATCGCCGCTGTTTTGCTGGCGATTTTCTGCGCGCCCCAGTGGAAGCGGGATTTTACCCCCTCCTTTTTGTGGGAAGGCGCGGTGATGGGGACGCTGCTGTTCTGGGGGTATGCGTTTCAGAGCATCGGCCTGACGGATACCACGCCGGGGAAGAACGCCTTTCTCACGGTGCTGTACTGTGTGGAGGTGCCGTTTTTGTGCTGGCTGTTCTATCGCCGCCGGCCGGACCGCTTTGACGTGATCGGTGCCGGGATGTGCCTGATTGGGATGGGGCTGGTCTCTCTGGACGGGGCCCTGACCATGGGCTGGGGGGATCAGATGACTGTGGTGTGCAGTGTTTTCTACGCGCTGCATATTGTGGCGGCCTCTGCCTTTACCCAAAAGCACAATGCCATGCTGCTCACGGTGCTGCAGTTCGCCTTTTCGGCGGTGTGGGCCTGGGGATGCAGCCTGTTCACCGGGGAGGCGATCTTTCTCCCCACCGGGAATGAAGCGCTCAGCATTCTGTATATGGCGGTGTTCGCCACCTGCCTGGCGCTCAGCTTTCAGAATTACGGCGAAAAGCATCTGCCGGCGGCCCCGCTCTCCATTCTGCTGTCGCTGGAATCGGTGTTCGGGGTGCTGTTCTCGGTGCTGTTCGGCACCGAGCGGCCGACGATCCCCATGCTGATCGGCTTTGCCGTGATTTTTGCGGCGGTGCTGATTTCCCAGACGAAGCTCAGCTTTCTGTCCCCGTTCCGGAAAAAAGAAGAAACAGCCAGGGAATAAATAAAAAGAGAAAGGCCCGGACGGCTTTCCGAAGAAGGAGAGCCGTCCGGGCCTTTTTTGCAGCCAAAATCAGGTCATGGTGACAGGGAGCAGATGCCCCTGCCGGATTTCCAGCTTGTCAATGCACAGCACCCGGTGATGGGGATTCAGATCCCCCACCCGCCGCCGGTGATAGGCGACATAGTGCTGCCCATGAAAGCAGAACGCGCTGTTGTGACCGGGGCCGTCGGCCAAGGGGCTGGCCCGGAGCACATCGGTATCAAACCGGAATTCCGAAAAGGGGGCTGCGGCGCGGGCCGATTTTACACAGTACGTTCCGTTCATCCAGTTGCCGCTGGAGTACATCAGGGTGTATCCTCCCTCCGTTTTCATCACAAAGGGGGCTTCCACATACTGGTCGGGCGTGATTTCCAGGAATTTTCCCTCCTGTGCGCCGCGAACGTTCAGGGCGGCAATTCCGTCCATGGTATCCGCCATCCGGCATACCACCAAGTGTCCCCAGCCGCCGTAATACAAATACACCGAACCGTCCTCGTCCTGGAACAGATGGGCATCAATGGGCTGAGCCCCGAAATAAAAGCGATTTAGAAGCGGGCGGCCATCCGCAAAAACATTGCGGAACGGACCGCAGGGCGTGTCGCACACCCCCAGGTACAGCCCGCCCGGTTCGCCGTCGTGATGGATATCATTGGCGGCAAAAATCAGGTAATGGCGGCCGTTTTTCTCGATCTCGGTGGGAGCCCAGACGGCAAACTCCGCGCCTTTGAACGTGGCCATGTCCAGGATATCCCGGTGCACCTGAAAATGGATCAGATCGCGGGTGGTCACCACATCCAGATTTTTCTGCTCCTCAAAGGGGAGAGAGCGGGTGACATACAGATAAACGGTGTCGCCGTATACGCGGGATTCGGGATCGGCGTACCAGCCGTCCACAACAGGGTTGTTCATAATCGTAACCTCCAATCGAAAAATGGGGAAGGCTCAGATTCCATACAGCCAATCCAGCACGATGGGGCTGAGATCGTGGGTGGAAATCAGGTCGGCTCCCTTTTTAAAGGCTTCCTCCGCCTGCGTGAGAGAATCGCAGGAAAACAGGCAGGACCGGATCCCGGCCTGATGCACCTGGGCCCCGATTTCAGCGGAGAAGTCGGAGAAAGCGAGGGTGACAAGAGATATTTTCTGCGCTTTGCAGAAGGAAAGGCGAGCGGTCAGTTCTTCCTCCGTGCAGTCCGGGGGAATGTAATAGGCAATGGCATAGGGGAGATTCTGTTCCCGGAATTTTTCCACATCCTTTTCCCGCTGCAGCCGTACAATCACGCGCTGATTCAGGTCGGCGGGCAGCAGACGGATCAGCTGGGTAAAGATCCTCTTCCGGTTGGAATCGGAGGGGAGGCCGATATCCAGCATCCAGCGGGCTTGGGGATAGCGGGCGATCTCCGAGGCCAACCGCACAAAATCACAGGGAGGGTACTTTCCAAAATAGCGCTGGGCGAGAAATTCCGAGCGGGAGAGTCCCTTTTTCGGGTTTTCGGGCGGTGTTATCCCCAGCCTGCGGTAGGTGGCCTCGTTCCAGCCGTTCACACAAACCAGCTCTCCATCGGAAGTGGGGCGAATGTCCGCTTCGAAAAGGCGAAAACCCTTTTCATATGCCTCTTTGATGGTAACGGGCGAATTCATATTGTGATACAGTACGCTTTTTCCGCCCAGGGCGGTTGCCATCAGGCGGCCCGACCAGGGGGTGGAAAAAGCGGAGGACGGGCGGCGGATTTTGGCCTGCTCCTCTTTCCGGCTGTATGTCCGGATAAAATGTTCCAGTTCATCGAGGACTCCCTGTTTCTGGGTGCGGGAGGGACCGGTTTCCTTTTCCTGCAAAGCTACATCCAGCTGCTGCAGGGCCCGCTGGGCGCTCAGCTCCCGGGGCGGGAGAAACCGCTCGGGGTGGCCGATTTTTTCGCCCCAGAACTGCAGCTTCGGATTCCACACCAGCCCGATCGAGGGAATTCCCAGGGAATACGCGACGATATTCGCGTGCATGCGCCCGGCGATGATTGCCCGAAAGCCCGAGATCGTCTCCACCAGTTCTTTTGCCTCCACCGGCCGGGGAACCATCCGGGTTTTTGCCTGTTCCGCCATCCCGCATTCCTCCAGGATTTCGCGGGCAAATTCCTCGTCGCTCGATACCCCGTTCGTGAATAATTTCCAAGGCAGATTGCGCTGTTCCAGACCATGGATCACTTCTTTCCAGAATTCCAGGAGGAATGTGCGGTCGATGGACGGTGTGCCATAGTCCGCAAAAATGCGGTGGCGCACAATGCCCAGCCCGATTA
>JALENG010000010.1 GCA_022767925.1 Clostridia bacterium | reverse complement strand
CAAAATCAGTTTTTTCATATCAATGTCCCTCCTAAATGGTGATGGCCGCTATGTACCGAACCTTGATCTCATGACCGATTGCAGTACGGTCTGCACGGGTATAGTTCGCAGTTCGTATGGTACTCATCTTCTTGACCATCTGGCCGCCGATCGAACCGGCCTCTTTGCTGGTCAGGTCGCCGTTGTAGCCCTGCTTCAGGTTGACGCCCACTTCGTTGGCCGCTTCCATCTTAAAGCGGTTCATGGATTCTTTCGCCTCAGGAACAACATTCTTATTGGACATGACTTTTCTCCTCCTCAAAATATTGCCGGGACGAAGCACCTTGTTTCCGATCTGCGAGCCTAAGGGCTGCTGGCCGCTGTGCTTCGCCCGGCCTGCTTTGCGTTTGCAATCCTATTGTATCCGGGGAAAAGTCGGCTATGAATGACAAATTTTTCAAATTTTCATCCGGCGCGGAGCAGATAAATCCCCACCGGGAAGAGGAACGCGAGGAAAAACGCCAGTGCGCTGACCATCAGCAGCACCGGGAACGCGAGCAGCCGCAACCGGTATTTTAACCGCCGCAGCCACACCCGCCGGCGCAGCAGCCGCCACAGCCCCAGCAAGGCGGCGGTGATCAGCGAGACGGTCAGGCCGGCAATGAGCCCATCCGGCCAATAGGTCAGGGTGACCGTGCGGCCGCCCTGCGGCAGATAAACGGCGGTAAAGGTACCCAAGGCCCGCTGCACCGTGACCGGTTCCCCGTCACACCAGGCGCGCATCCCCGTCTGATACTGGACCGGGAGGAACAGCCATTCTCCCGGCCTCGCTTCTTCCACCGAAACGGTCAGGCGGTTCCCCGACTGGGTCACCGTGCAGCCCCGGGCCGAACCGGCCGCCTGCCGGAAAACCGAACGGCGGAGCCCGGCGACGGAAAAGCCGTAGACCTCGGCATTTTTCAAAAACCACACTTCGATTTCCACGGTCTCCCCCGCCTGGAACGTGCCCAGATCCAGCAGGCCGTTCTGCGACTTATCCGGATAGGAAGCGGCCGCGCACTCCCCGTTGACAAAGACGTTCAGCGTGCCGTTGATCGGCTCGGACAAGCGGTTGGTGGTATCCTTGAACAGATCGAGATACAGCGTTTCCTCCTCCGTGAGCGCAATCGTATAGCGCAGCACACCGGCCTGCTCCTCGGTTTCCAGCTGGTAATTGTGGATCCCGCTGTCCGGGTCATAGCTGTACATCACCCCGGTGCTGTCCGCGGGCTGATAGAAGTGGAACAGCTCGTCCTCCCGGGGAAAAAGCTGACGGAACAGTTCCGTCTGCACCTGCAGACGATTGTGAGAGTCAATTTCCTGAGGCACCGCGGGAACGATCAGGCCCATCCCCCAGGTTTCCCCGCTGTGCAATAGCGTAAACTCGTCATTTTCCGCCAGCACCGCGTCGTACCGGTCATCGGGAATGGCTTCCCTTTTTTGGTACAAAACGCTGTCCACCCCCAGCAGGGCATCGGAGAACAGCGTCCCGCCGTGCGAACCGACCTCCATCCAGTAGCCGGAATACCCCAGCTTTTTCATGGAATACAGCATGGAGCGGGCGGTCAGCGATGTGTAATGGCTGAGATTGGCAAAGCCCGCGCCCCCCAGCAGATTGACGTCGGTGCTCTTGCGGTTCTGCTTGACATAGTGCAGCGTGCCGTCCTCCTGCGGCAGCACATCCTCCCCCAGGGCAATGAGCTGCTTTTCATAAGTGGGGTCCTGCCCGCTGCCGCCGAGAAAAGCGCTGCCGGTAAACCACGCCTGAACCAGCGTGAGAACCACCAGAAACAGCGAGAGAACCCGGGGCCCCAGCAGGGAATACCGGCGGATCCCGTACAATAAAAGCGCCGCACAGAACAGGAAGAACAGGACCAGCATCAGGCTGTTCCACTGTTCTTCCGTCACCCACAGGGTGTGGCAGTAGTCGTCCAGCATATCCATCCTGGTCATCAGCACCATCGCCGCCAGCACCAGAATCCCCAGGGTGAACAGGGAGAAAGCGATCAGCAGCACCGGCGGCCCCTTTTCCCTGCTGTTCAGACGGCGGGGCTCCATTTTCTCCCACACAGCGGCGGCCAGCAGCGCCCACAAAAACACCAGAATGAACCCATACCGGGAGGGATACGCCTGATAGCTGCCGATATGCCAGAATTTATTGACCGGCTCGATCCACAGCGGAACGCTCATCAAAAGGCTGAGGGCCAGCAGGAACAGAAGCCGCCGCGACCGGGCTCCCTCCCATTTTCCCCGGCACACCGCGCACCACACGCCCCCGGCGCAGAAGGTGGCAGTGCAGAAAAGGGTGCAGGTGCTGGTGGCCCAGTGAGTGAGGAAGCTGCCGCTCTGCAGGCTGAGGATAAAATCGGTGGTGCGGGCCGACTGCAGATATTGCAGCATAAACGGCACCCAGACCCCCGCCGTCAGAAAAAGGGAAACCGCCACCGCCGCGCACACCCGCAGCGAGGCCGCCGGGCGCTGGGGCTTTGGCACACAGATCCACACATATGCCCCCGCCGCGATGGCCAGAAACAGCAGCACCATATACCCCAGATAGAACCCCATGACCAGCTGCAGGGACAGCGCCGCGATGAGCGCCCCGTTTTTCCTCCGGTGCACGGCCCGCAGAAAAGCGAGGGCCAAAAAGGGGAACAGGATCATCATATCCAGCCAGTGGACATTGACAAAATACAGCATGCTGTACCCCGAGAAGGCATAACCGACGGAGAAAGCCAGGCAAACCGGCCCGGTCAGCCGCGGCAGCAGACGGGGCAGACAAACACACAGGGAAAAGGCCGCCGCCGCGCACTTGAGCAGGACCAGAATATTCAGAAAATCATAGACTCCCTGCGCGGGGACAAGCACCACCAGAAACGAGAAGGGGCTGCTGAGGAAAAAGAAGAAGACCCCCCAGAAATCCATGCCCCCGCTTTGCATATGCAGAAAGAAATCCTGCTGTCCCAGCAGAATTCCGCGCAGCTGCAAAAGCAGCGGGGCAATCTGCTGCTTCATATCCCCCCAGCCGATGCTGTCCCCGCCGAAGGGATACAGGCCGTACTGGGCATAAATCAGCAAAAACAGCGCCGTCACCACGCCGGCCGATGCTGCCCCCCAGGCCCATCTTTTCCTTTTTTCCATGGTTTCTCCTTTCTCTTCTGCCAAACAACCGGAATTCCCCCTCCAAAATGGGGAATTCTTCCAAAACAAAGGAAGGGAAAAACAGAAAAATCCTCTTCTCTGTTTCTCCCTTTTGGCTTTGTTTATACCAGGGCGACCTTGTGGAAAACTTTCTTTCCCTTGCGCAGGATCAGCGCGTCGCCGTCAAAATCCGCCTGCGTCACCATCCGCTGCAGATCGGTGACCTTCTCACTTCCCAGCGTGACGCCGCCCTGCTGCACCAGGCGCTTTCCTTCCCCGCGGGAGGACGCCAGCTTTGTCTTCACCAGCAGATCCAGAATCGCAATGCCGTCGCCCAGCTCGTCCCGGGTCAGCTCGGTGGTGGGCATATGCTCGCTGTCGCCGCCGCCCACAAACAGGGCCCGGGCGGCCGCCTGGGCCTTGTCGGCCTCTTCCTTGCCATGAATCAGCTTGGTCACTTCGTACGCCAGAATCTCCTTGGCCTTGTTCAGCTCGCTGCCCTGCCAGGTATCCATCTCGCGGATCTGGTCCATGGGCAGGAAGGTGACAATGCGCATGCAGCGCATCACGTCGGCATCCGCCACGTTCCGCCAGTACTGATAGAACTCGTAGGGCGAGGTCTTGTTGGGATCCAGCCACAGGGCGCCCTTCTCGGTTTTGCCCATTTTCTTTCCCTCGCTGGTGGTCAGCAGGGTGAAGGTCATGGCCTCGACGCTCTTGCCGTCCTTGCGGCGGCACAGCTCCACGCCGCCAATCATGTTGCTCCACTGATCGTCGCCGCCCAGCTGCATCTGGCAGCCATACCGGCGGTTCAGCTCCAGGAAATCATAGCTCTGCATGATCATATAGTTCATCTCGAAGAACGACAGCCCGCGCTCCAGCCGCTGCTTGTAGCACTCGGCCGCCAGCATGCGGTTCACCGAGAAGTGCACGCCGATTTCCCGCAGAAATTCGATATAGTTCAGATTCCGCAGCCAGTCGCCATTGTTGGCGATAATCGCCTTCCCATCGCTGAAATCAATCAGACGGGACATCTGCTTTTTAAAGCACTCGATGTTGTGGTCGATGGTCTCGACGGTCATCATTTTGCGCATATCCGTCTTGCCGGTGGGATCGCCGATCATCGCCGTGCCGCCGCCGAACAGCGCAATGGGGCGGTGCCCGGCGCGCTGCATATGGGCCATGGCCATAATCGGGACAAAATGCCCCACATGCAGGCTGTCCGCCGTGGGATCAAACCCCACATAGAACGTAATCTTTTCGTCGTCGAGCAGATGGCGCACGGCTTCTTCATTGGTGACCTGTGCAATCAGGCCGCGCTCTTTTAAATCCTCGTAAACACCCATTTTCGTACATTCCTTCCTTTCCTGAATCAAACGGCAGGGCGGCTGGAAAAAGAAAAAGCCCCCTGCATCCTGTTGCATGCAGAGGGCGGAAAATCCGCGGTACCACCTCAGTTCACCGATGCCTCACAGCACCGGCCTCACGGGTACAGTCATACCCTTGTGCTTTAACGCGCACACACGGCCCGTCGCCTACTCGTTCCCTTTCAGCCGGCAGCTCCGGAATGTATTTCGGGGCCTCCACGCAGCTGCTTCCACCCACCGCAGCTTCTCTTGACCGTGGGAATACCCGTACTTCTTTCCTTCTTCGCCTGTACGTTTGATTATATCACGGGGAGAAAAAAAGTCAAGCGCCGTTTTCCCCCATTTTCAGCATTTCTTCAGCATTCTGCAGCAGAATCGGGGTCAGCTCGCCGCCGCTGATCAGGCGGGCAATCTGACGCACGCGCTCCTCCCGGCTGAGGGGCTGCACGCGGGTGTAGGTTTTGCCGTCCTCCACTTCCTTGCGGATCCAGAACTGATGGTGGGCCATGGCCGCAATCTGCGCGGTGTGGGTCACGCACAGCACCTGCACATTTTCGGCCACCTCATGCAGCTTCTGCCCCACCTTGCGGGCGGCGCTTCCGCTGATCCCGGCATCCACCTCGTCGAAAATCATGGTGTCCACCGGGTCGTGACAGGCCAGCACCGTCTTCAGGGCCAGCATAATCCGGGACAGTTCGCCCCCCGACGCAATTTTTGACAGGGGCTTGGGCTCCTCGCCCGGGTTGGTAGAGATCAAAAACTGAATGCGGTCACAACCGTATTCATTCAGCGGGCAGCGCACCTGCTCCACCCGGAAGCACACCCCCGGCATATCCAGAAACGCCAGCTCCTGCGAAACACGGCGGGTCAGCTCCAGTGCGGCATCTCGCCGGCGGTGCGACAGCTCGCGGGCCAGGGCAATGGCCTGCGCCTTTTTCTCCTCAAACTGCGCCTGCAGCCTTTCCAGTTCCTCGTCGGCGTGCTCAATGGCGAGGAGCTCTCTTTTCGCCTTCTCCAGATAGGCGAGCATCTCCTCCTCGGTGCGGCCGTATTTCAGCCCCAGCCGGTACAGGACATCCAGCCGCTCCTCCACCCGGGCCATCTCCTCCGGGTCAAAATCCAGCAGCCCGGAAAACCGCCCTTCCTCCTCCGAAAGGGCCTGCAGATCGTAGTAGCAGCTGCGCAGCTGGGCCGCCCAGCTTTCCGCCTGCGGCAAAAAGTGCGCGGCCTCCTCGGCGGCATCGGCGGCCTGCTGCAAAAGCTCCACGGCTCCGGGCTCTTCGCCGCCCTGCAGCGCCTCACGGCAGCGGTGGAGCTGCCCGGCCATCTTCTCGCTGTTGCGGAACAGGGTCCGCTTTTGCTGCAGCTGCTCCTGCTCGCCCACCGTCACGGCGCCGTTTTCCAGCTCCTCGATTTCGTACCGAAGCAAATCCGCCCGGCGGGACTTCTCCTCCTCGTCGGTCAGCAGGGCATCCATGCTCTTCTGCACGGCCCGCAGCTCCCCATACACCTGCCGGTACTGCTGCCGCAGAGGCTCCAACTGCCCCATGGCATCCACATAGCCGCGGTGCTGCTCTTTATCCAGCAGCTCGTAGCTCTCGTGCTGGCCGTGAATCGTCAGCAGTTGGGCTCCCGCCGCCGCCAGCACCGCCACCGTGACCGGCCGCATGTTAATCCGGCACAGGCTTTTCCCGCCCGCCCGGATTTCCCGCTGCAGGATCAACGTGTCCTCTTCCTGCACAACGGGGACCCCCTGCTCCTCCAGCTCCGCCGCCAGAGAACGGGGAATCCTCTCGAAAACCGCCGTCACACAGGCCGATTTCGCCCCGGTGCGGATCAGATCCCGGGAGATCCTTCCGCCCAGAACCGCGTGGATGGAATCAATCAGGATGGATTTACCGGCGCCGGTTTCGCCGGTCAGCACGGTCATTCCCCGGGAAAAATCCACGTCCGCCCGTTCGATGACCGCGATATTTTCAATGGTCAAATGTGTGAGCATTGCCGTATCACCTGCCCGCCAGCAGTTTTTTCAGGCCCCCCTGCATATTCAGGGCGTCGTCCTCGGTGCGGCAGGCGATGAAAACCGTGTCATCCCCGGCCAGCGTTCCAACCGTGCCCTTCCAATGGGTGGAGTCGATGGCCGCACAGACCGCCTGGGCCATGCCGGTCATGCACTTTACCACCAGAAGGTTCCCGGCCGCCTCGATGGAGAGGATGGAATCGGCGAACAGCGTGAGAAACTTGGTGGAAACCCCCGGATTGCTCTCCTGCCCGGTGGAATAATGGTACCGGCCCTCGCTGCTCAGGGTTTTGATCAGCCGCAGCTCCTTGATGTCCCGGGAAACTGTGGCCTGGGTCACGTCGTAACCGGCTTCGCGCAGGCAGCGCAGCAGCTCCTCCTGCGTGTCAATGTCTTTTTCCCGGATCAGTTCCAGAATTTTGGCGTGGCGTCTTGTTTTCATGTTTCACAGTCTCCTTTCGGCCAGCTTGTCATTGACAACCTGATAAAAATTTTTGTGATTCAGCCGGATGATTCCCGCCGTAAGGGGGGAGCGCCGGATGGTGACCGGCACCGCCGAGCGGATGGGCAGAATGGTCTCGCCGTCCAGCGACAGAAGAATCTCCTCCTCGCTGCCGCAGTGAGCCCGGGCGCACAGCGTTGCATCGCCCCCGAACACAACCGGACGGGTAAACAGGGAGTGCGGGCAGATCGGCACCAGGCCGATGCAGTCCAGCGAGGGATCCACCACCGGTCCGCCGGCCGAAAGGAAATAGGCCGTGCTGCCCGTGGGGGTGGAAACAATCAGGCCATCGGCCCGGTAATTGCAGATGCTCTCATTATTGAGCAGCACCTCCAGGTCCAGAATGTGGGAATACGTACCACGGGAGAGAACCGCATCGTTGAGGACCGAATAGTGCCGCTCCTCGCCGCCGATGGACACATCCAGCATCATGCGCTTTTCCACCGTGTAGGCGCCCTGCACCAGCTTTTCCAGCTGATCCAGCTCGTGGCGCTCCAGCGTAGCCACAAACCCCAGCCGGCCCACATTGATGCCCAATACAGCTTTCCCGTACTGTGCTGCACCTTTTGCCACCTGGATGATCGTGCCGTCACCGCCCACAGCGATCAGCACATCGCCCTGCCGGTACAGCTCTTCTTCGCTGTCCACAAAGCGCACCCGGGGATCCTCGAAAACAGCGCGCATCTCCTCCTGCATCAGCACCGGGGCGCCCAGGGCGTCCATCTTGGCGATCAGTGTGCGGGTACAGCGCTCGGTTTCCAGTTTATCCAGATTGGGAACAACCGCCGCGATCATCGTCCGGCACCCCCCAGTTCTTCATGGGAGAGCCGCACCAGCCCGGCCGGGGAAACCGGCACACAGGACGGCTCTGCCTCTTTCTTTACATACAGCAGGTATTCGATATTTCCCTCCGGCCCCTTAATGGGGGAGAAAGTCAGCCCCCATACGGAAAAGCCGATGGTCTGCACAAAGGATACGATTTTCTCCACCACCTGGGTGTGGACCTCCGGGTCGCGCACGACCCCCTTTTTCCCCACCTTGTCTCTTCCCGCCTCGAACTGGGGCTTGATCAGGCAAACGCCCTCGCCCCCGTCCCGCAGAAAGCGGTGTACCACCGGCAGTACCAGAGTCAGGGAGATAAACGACACATCCACGCTGAAAAAATCGCAGAGCTCGGGCACCTGCTCCGGAGTGAGATAGCGCACGTTGGTGCGCTCCAGATTGACCACCCGCTCATCCTGGCGCAGCGCCCAGGCCAGCTGGCCGTAGCCCACGTCGATGCTGTATACCCGTTTGGCGCCGTTTTGCAGCATGCAATCGGTAAACCCGCCGGTGGAGGCCCCGATATCCATACAGGTTTTCCCCTCCAGCGTGATGGGGAACTGCTGCATGGCCTTTTCCAGCTTCAACCCCCCGCGGCTGACATACCGCAGCTGCGGCCCGCGCACCTCCACCTGCGCACCGGGCGCAATGGCAGCGCCGGGTTTATCCTCTTTCTGATGATCCACATAGACCTGGCCCGCCATAATACAGGCCCGGGCTTTCTCCCGGCTGGCGGCCAGCCCCATTTCGACCAGCAGGCAGTCCAGCCTTTTCTTCTCGCTCATAATCCCTCTCCCTGTTTTTCCGATGGGTTTCTCTTGTCGAGGATGGACCGGGCGGCCGCTTCCACCGCCGCTGCATCCAGCCGGTACAGCGCATACATGCGCTCCTGCGGGGCCTGTCCGGACTGTACGGCCCCAATTGCATGCAGGCGGGTATCCGTCACAATCCCCCTCTGCCGCAAACTGTCAAAATACTGCTCGCCGATTCCCCCGCAGTGAATCGCGTCCTCCCAGAACTGGACGCACGCAAAGGAGCGGGCCGCTTCCACAGCCCCCTCGGGAACCGGGTGAATACGGTTGAGCTTTAAAAGCGAGACCCTTTTTCCCTCTTTTTTCAGCTTCTGATACGCCTGATGGACGTAGAAATACTCCTTGCCATAGGAGAGAAGCAGCAAGTCGCCCGTTTTCTCCCCCAAAAGCTCCCAGTCCTTTCCCGTGTAGGGGAAGGACTGCTGTTCCTTTCCCCGGGGATAGCGCACCGCCACAATCCCGGTGCGGTCGTAGACCGCCTCGCGCAGCATCCCCTGCAGCTCCTGGTAAGAAGAGGGGGCCAGGATGATACAGTGGGGAACGGTGCTGAGGAACGCCGTATCAAAAATGCCCTGATGGGTTTCTCCGTCCTCTCCCACAAGACCGGCGCGGTCCACTCCCAGCACCAGATGCAGGTTCTGCAGCCCGGCATCGTGGAGCAGCTGGTCATAGCTGCGCTGCAGGAACGTGCTGTACACCGCAAAAACCGGCAGCATTCCCTCGCTGGCCAGCCCGCACGCAAAGGTGACGGCGTGCTCCTCGGCGATGCCCACATCAAAGAACCGGCGGGGGAAGCAGCGCCGAAATTCCGTCAGGCCGGTGCCCGTCTGCATGGCGGCCGTGATCGCACACAGACGGATGTCATCATTGGCCATACGGCACAGCGTCCGGCCGAAAACCTCGGAAAAGTTGTCGCCTTTCCCATCCGGCAGCCCCGACTCGATGTCGAAAGCCGGGACGCCGTGAAAGGAGCCGGGGTCCTCCTCGGCATAGGAATACCCCTTCCCCTTCTCTGTACACACGTGCAGCAGCACCGGCCTTTCCAGGGAACAGGCCACCCGCAGTGCCTGGATCAGGCCCTGCACATCGTGCCCGTCAAACGGGCCGTAATACTGAAAGCCCATATCCTCGAAAATATTGCGCCGGTAGACCACCCGCTTCACGGCGTTCTTTCCCCTCGTCAGCAGCCGGTGGACGCCGCCGCCCAGCACCGGCATGCTGTCGAGGAAGCGGACCAGCCGCCCCTTGGCCCGGCGGTACCGCGGCTTTGTGCGCAGAACCGACAGATACCGCGCCAGCGAGCCCACGCTGCGGGAAATGGACATTTTGTTGTCATTCAGCACCACAATCAGGTTGCGGTGCAGGCAGAACGCATTGTTCAGTCCCTCCAGCGCCAGACCGCCGGTCAGCGCGCCGTCGCCCACCACGGCCACAACCCGCTCTTTTTTTCCGGTGATCTGCATAGCCGCCGCCATGCCCACCGCCGCCGAGATGGCCGTGCTGGCGTGACCCACATTAAAGGCATCGTATTCACTTTCTTCCCGCTTGGGGAAACCGGAAATCCCATTTTCACACCGGATGGTGGAAAGGGCCTCCCGCCGCCCCGTCAGCAGTTTATGCGTATAAGCCTGGTGTCCCACATCCCAGATCAGCTTGTCCTTTGGCAGATCCAGAACGGTGTGCAGTGCCACCGTCAGTTCCACCGTCCCGAGATTCGAGGCCAGGTGTCCGCCGTTTTTCCCCACCACACGGATAATGGTATCCCGGATCTCCTCACATAGGATATCGAGCTCTTCCGGGGTGAGCTTTTTCAGATCCTGCGGGGAATTGACGGCATCCAACAAACGTGCCATGAACGTACGCTCTCCCTATTTTCCGGCGCCAAACGGCCCGTTACTCTTCGCTTATACCGGCAGCCCGTTCTGCAGCTTCGCGGCGCTGACGGCATTTTTCATCAGCATGGCAATCGTCATCGGGCCCACCCCGCCGGGTACCGGCGTGATATACGAGGCCACGGGTTCCACCGCCTGATAGTCCACATCGCCGCACAGCTTTCCGTTTTCATCGCGGTCCATGCCCACGTCAATCACAACGGCGCCGGGCTTGACCATATCGGCCGTGACAAACTTGGCCTTTCCGATGGCCGCCACCAGAATATCGGCGCGGCGGGTAATCTCCGGCAGGTTGCGGGTTCGGCTGTGGCACAGGGTCACCGTGCCGTTGTGGTGCAGCAGCAGCATAGCCATGGGCTTGCCCACAATATTGCTGCGGCCCAGCACCACGCACTCCTTCCCCTCGATGGCAATCCCGCTGCGCTCGAGCATCTCGATCACACCGGCGGGCGTACAGGGCAGAAAGTGGTAATCGCCGATCATGATATGCCCCACATTGATGGCGTGGAAAGCATCCACATCCTTTTTCGGGTCGATGTTCTCTACCACTGCTTTCTCGTCCAGCCCCACCGGCAGCGGAGACTGCACCAGAATACCGTGGATGTCCTTCCGGGCATTCAGCTCGTGGACCAGCCGGATCAGCTCCTCCTGGGTGGTGGAAGCCGGCAGCGCAAATTCCTCGGAATAAATGCCCACCTCGGCACAGGCCTTTTTCTTATTGTTCACATAAATCCGCGAAGCCGGGTCGTCCCCCACGATCACAACCGCCATGCCGGGAAAAATTCCCTGCTCCTTCAGGGCCTGCACTTCGCTTTTTACATCGGCGCGCACCGCCGCCGCGATCGCCTTGCCGTCAATGCGAATTCCCATTTTCCCATCCTCCTTTCCATAAGGCCGGCCGGATTACTCCTCTTCGCCTTCCTCTTTCTTCTCTTCCGCGTTTTCCTCTTTTGTCTCCGGCTCATCACCCAGCGCGTCGCTCTCGTCCACATCCACTTCCATATCGCCGAAAATCGTGCTGGGACCGGCCATCAGTTCTTCCTCTTCCCGGATTTTCTCCTCGCGGATCAGATCCTCGATGTTATTCAGTTCCATGATCTTTTTGGCGCCGCAGCCGGTCAGATGGGTATTGTTCCGCAGCAGAACCAGCAGAATCACGCCGATCAATACGGAAGCCAGCGCCACCACCTGCGAAACCCGCAGATTGAGGAACGGCAGCATCAGGCTGTCGGTGCGCAGCCCCTCGATCATAAAGCGGCCCAGGCCGTACCAGATCAGGTAGCCGATGGCAATCTGACCGTCATAGCGGCGGGCCTTCCGGGTGAGAACATGCAGCAGGATAAAGCCGATCAGGCACCACACGGATTCATAGAAGAAACAGGGGTGCGCGGCGCCGCCCACCACTTCCTGGGTGTTCACGCTGAGCATCCGCCAGGGCAGATCCGTCTTGGTACCGAAGGCTTCCTGGTTGATAAAATTCCCCCAGCGGCCGATGGACTGGGCCAGCAGGAACGCCGGCGCTACCGCATCCAGAACGGGGCACACGGGCATTTTGTGGATTTTCGCCATGAGCAGACCACCCAGAACACCGCCGATCAGACCGCCGTAAAAGCCAAGGCCGCCCTCGGTGATGTTGAAAATCTGCAGCGGGTCGTTCCAGTATTTATCGCCCGGATAGAACAGTACGTAATAGAGACGGGCCCCGATGATTCCGCAGATCACGCCGACCAGAACCACGTCGATGAAAGAATCGCGGTCAATGCGCAGCTTCTTGCAGCTTTTATACGCATAGACAAAGGCCAGCAGGAAAGCCGCGGCGATGATGATCCCGTACCATTTGACCGTGAGGGAGCCGATGGTGAATGCATCCGTACTCACCTTGACACTGAATCCCAATCCGGGAAACTGAACGGTATACGACATTGAAAATTTCCTCCTTTGATTTGCTTTATGCCTGTGAAGGCCCCATGGGCCAGATGACAGACAACACTTCCTGATTTTTATTCATACAGCGCTGCAGGCACTGTGTGACATCCTCCGGTGTCAGCGCGGACAATTCGTCCATATAGGCAAACAATTCCCGTCCGCTGAGCGCCATGGCCACCAGGCCGTTGGCAATCCCCTCGGCACTGTTCAGGCCACTGATATTGCGCCCATACACCGCCTTTTTCGCCCGCTGGAAATCCTCCGGGGCAATTCCGTCGCGGCGCAGCTTTTCCACTTCCTCCAGAATCTCGGCCGCCGTGCGCCGGGGATCCGTTGACTCGCCGCTGAACAGCACGCTGGCAAATCCGCTGCCCTCAAAGCGCTCGCCGGAAAAGGAGGATTCGTTGATCAGCCCCTCATCCAGCAGACGGCGGAACAGAGGGGAAGCGTCGGAGGTGAGCAGCTCCAGCAGCACCTCCATCGCGGCCTCGGTCTTCATATCCGACTGGGCCGAGGGCTTCATATCCTCTTTAAATCCCAGCTCGAACAGCGGAAGGGCCACCGGCAGGCTTTGCTCCACATAGTGGGACTGCACTCCGGCCGGTTCCTCCCGGAAAATCCGCCGCACCGATACCTCCCCGTTCTCCCGGCAGCAGCGGTCGCACACCTCAAGAACCGTATCCACATCCACACGCCCCGCAACAGCCAGCACCATGTTGTGCAGATTGTAAAAGGTGTGATAGCAGCGGTACAGCATCTCCGGGGTAATCCGGGCGATACTCTCCACGCTGCCGGCGATATCCTCTTTCACCGGGTGATACCGATACATGGCGCCCAGCAGGTTGAACAGCACCCGCCACTGGGGGTCATCCTCGTACATCCGGATCTCCTGCCCGATAATCCCCTGCTCTTTCTGCACGGTCTGCTCGGTAAAGTACGGGCTTTGCACAAAGTCCAGCAGGATTTCCAGATTCTCCTTCAGCTGATCGGTACAGGAGAACAGATAGCAGGTGGAATCAAAGGAGGTATAGGCGTTGGCGCTGGCCCCGGTTTTGGCAAACCGGGCAAAGGCGTCGCCCTCTTCGCTCTCAAACAGCTTGTGCTCCAGATAATGGGCAATGCCCGCCGGAACCGTCTGGGGCTCGGTTTCATCCGAGCGCAGGAAGGTCTGGTCAATGGAACCGTACCGGGTGCCGAATACCGCATAGGTTGAACGGAACCCCTCCTTCGGGTAGACCAGAATCTTCAGCCCGGAGCGGTGCCGGATTTCATAGTAGGAATCCCCGGCTACCCGGCTTTCGATCGTGCGGATTTCAGTTTTCTTCATGCGCATCCCCTCCGATCAGGCAGTAGACCGTATCCAGACGCAGACTCCGGGCCGCCTCGATGACCTGTTCGGCCGTTACCGCCCAGCAGGCCCGATTGGCTTCCTCCGGGGTATGGCGGAACGGATACTGCACCTGCGACATATACCAGCTCTCCAGACTGCCGGCGTAATCCTCCACCGTGCGGTAGGAATTCTGCATGGACAGCTTGGCGCAGTCCAGCTCCTCTTTGGTGAACTCCCCGTTCTGAATCGCCTGTACCTGCTGCAGGATTGCCTCCTGCGCCCGGCCGATATTGTCCGGCTGCACGCCGCTCTCGATGGTCAGAATCCCTTTCAGGTTCTGGAACCGGCTGGAGCAGTAGTAGCACAGGCTCATCTCTTCCCGCACATGGCAGAAGAGCTTCGATTGGGGCGAGCCGCCCAGCAGCGCGCACATGACCTTTGCCGCATAGGCTTCGTTCTCCTCCTGAGGCACGGTTCCCGTGCGAAAACCCATCACCATCTTGGCCTGCGCCACCTGGTCGGTTTCCTCTACCCGGCGCACCGGCCCCCTGGGGGCCCGGAGCACCGTGGAGCCCATGAGCACAGTGCCGTTCTGCTCCCGGGAAAGGGGCAGCAGCGCCCGCTCGATCTGCGCGGGATCCCCGTCCCCCACGCTGAAAATCTCCATATGGGCGTTTTTCAGCAGATCCCGCCACGCCTGGGTGACCTCCCGGGCCGTAAGGCTCTCCAGCTCCTCCCGGGTGCCCAGCCGCGGCAGGCCGTAGGGCTCGTCCCCGCACATAATCTGGTTCAGCCGGCGCAGGGAGTAGACGCGCTTATCGCTGTACTCAGCCTGCAACTGTTCGATCATCTGGCGGCGCTCCTGCAAAAAGCTCTCCTCAAAAAAGTTCCCCTGTTCATCCAGCGGGGGGTCGAGGATCACATCCACCAGCAGCTGCAGCAGGCTCTCACTGATCGCTTCCTTCTCCAGCGCATAGCGGTCCGCCAGCCCCGATACGGTGACGGATAACAGCTGCATATCCCCCATTTTTCCGCAGTCGGCCTGAAGCGAAGCCCCGTACAGCCCGCTTAAATACCGGCCCATCTGGGTATAATCGGGAATTTTCCGGGTGGCCCGGCACAAAATGCACGGGACCAGCGCCCGGGCCGCCGTTTTCCCCTTTTCCATCGGCAGGAAAAAGTAGGCCGTGGTGCGCAGAGTTTTAAACCGTTTATCAAAAATGCCCCGAAACGGTGTACTGCCCACAGAACCGCAGTACAATGTGTTTGGCATAGAATTCCTCCTTTTTGGCTGTGCCCGCAGCAGAAGCCCAATCGCTGGGATTTTACCGCAGAAATGCGATGGCTGTGTGAACAACCGGCGGAAAAGGGAGCAAAAAGAATTCTTTTTTCGGCCGCCTGTTCCTTCCATTCCCTATTTAGTACAGTATAGCACTCTTTTCCCGGTAAATAAAGCATTCTTATTCATTTTATGAAAAAACATACAGCCTCTGCATATTTCTGCCCCCTGCAAGGCGGCTGCTACGTTCCCATGGGACAAAAAGGGAGCGGCCGGCCGGCCGCTCCCTTCCCGTTTTGCTTTCGGTTCTTTTTATCGCCGGTTCCCACGGCGGCCCCGGTCATTCCGCGGACCGGATGGCCTCCTTCATCCGGCGGACATACTCGCCCACCGGCGCGGCGGCATCTTTCCCGTATTTCTCGATCAGCTTGACAATCGCCGATCCCACAATCGCGCCGTCGGAAAGGCCGGCCATCGCTTTGGCCTGCTCCGGGGTGGAAATTCCAAAGCCGATGGCGCAGGGAATCCGGGTATTCTGCCGGATCACTTCGACAATGGACGCAAGATCCGTTTTGATCTCGCTGCGCGTGCCGGTCACGCCGAGGCTGGATACGACATACAGAAAGCCCTCGGCTTCTCTCGCGATCATGGCGATGCGGTTTTCCGAGGTGGGCGCGATCAGCGAAATGAGATCCACGCCGTACCGGCGGCAGTCGGGCAGAAATTCCTCTTTTTCCTCATAGGGAAGGTCCGGCAGGATCAGCCCGTCGATTCCGACGGCCCGGCAGGTGGAGAGGAACCGGTCGGCCCCATAGGAAAAGACCACGTTTGCATAGGTCATAAACACCATGGGCACCGTCACATCCCGGCGCAGCTCACGGACCAGATCGAAAATCCGGTCGGTGGTCACGCCGCCGTTCAGGGCACGCAGGTTGGCCCCCTGAATCACCGGGCCCTCGGCCGTGGGATCGGAGAACGGGATGCCCAGCTCGATCAGGTCGGCCCCGTTTTCCACGGCGGCGCGGACCACGGCGGCCGTTGTCTCCAGATCGGGGTCACCGCAGGTGATAAACGCGATAAACGCCTTTCCTTTTTCAAAGGCGGATGCAATCTTACTCATGGATATCCTCCCCTCTGTAACGGGCAATCGCGGCGCAGTCCTTGTCGCCCCGGCCGGACAGTGTAATCACAACAATCTGGTCCTTTTCCATCGTGGGCGCGATCTTCATGGCGTGGGCCACCGCATGGGCGGATTCAATCGCGGGGATAATCCCCTCGGTCTTTGACAGGTATTCAAAGGCGTTCACCGCTTCGTCATCGGTCACCGGCACGTACTCCGCGCGGCCAATATCGTGCAGATGGGCGTGCTCCGGCCCGACGCCCGGATAATCAAGCCCGGCGGAGATGGAGTAAACCGGCGCAATCTGGCCGTACTCATCCTGGCAGAAGTAGGACTTCATCCCGTGGAAAATGCCGATTTTCCCCGTGTTCATGGTGGCAGCCGTCTCGAAGGTATCGATACCCCGGCCCGCGGCCTCACAGCCGATCAGCCGGACCCCCTCGTCCCCGATGAAATGATAAAAAGTACCGATGGCGTTCGAGCCGCCGCCCACACAGGCCATCACCACATCCGGCAGCTTTCCCTCCTTTTCCAGGATCTGTTCTTTGATTTCCCTGGAAATGACCGACTGGAAATCCCGCACGATGGTCGGGAAGGGATGCGGGCCCATGCACGAGCCCAGGCAGTAGTGGGTATCGGCAATCCGGCTGGTCCACTCGCGCATGGCCTCGGAAACGGCATCCTTCAGCGTGGCGGTACCCGTCTTCACGGGCCGCACCTCCGCGCCCAGCAGGCGCATCCGGTATACGTTCAGGGCCTGGCGGATGGTGTCCTCCTCACCCATAAACACCACGCACTCCATCCCCATCAGGGCGGCCGCCGTGGCCGTGGCGACGCCGTGCTGCCCGGCGCCCGTTTCGGCGATCAGGCGGGTTTTCCCCATTTTCTTCGCCAGCAGGGCCTGTCCCAGCACATTGTTGATTTTATGGGCACCGGTGTGGTTCAGATCCTCGCGCTTTAAGTAAATCTTCGCCCCGCCCAGATCCCGGGTCATCTTTTCGGCATAGTAAAGCCGCGAGGGACGGCCTGCATATTCATTCAGAAGCTGCTGCAGTTCCCGGTTAAATTCCGGATCGTTTTTAAAATGCTCGTACGCTTCTTCCAGTTCGATCACCGCATTCATCAGCGTTTCGGGGATGTACTGCCCCCCGTGGACGCCGAAACGGCCCTTTGGATTTGTCATCATTCTTCTTCCTTTCCTGTCTCGGTCACACTGCGCACAGCATGAACAAAGCTCCTCATTTTTTCGGGGTCCTTTTCCCCGCCGGTCTCGATCCCCGAGCTGACATCCACCGCATAGGGGTGCAGGCAGCGAACGGCCCGGGCCGCGTTGCCGGGGTTCAGCCCGCCCGCCAGAAAATAGGGGCGGCGCACCTTTTGCAGCAGGGTCCAGTCAAACACCGTTCCCGTTCCGCCCTGCCCGGAATCCAGCAGGACAAAATCCGCCGGGCTGTGTTCGGCGGCGATCCCGTCGGCCGGGGAATCCATCCGGAAGGCCTGGATCAGCGGCCCATCGGTCAGGGCCCGGAGCGTGTGGATATACGCTTCCCCCTCCCCGCCGTGCAGCTGAGCGATGTCAATCACCCCGTTCCGCAGCAGCCCGGCGATGGTCTGCGGCGCTTCCCGGACAAATACGCCCACCACCCGGATCCCGGGATCCAGCCGGGCGCGCAGCTCCGCAGCCACGGCGGGCGGGACATACCGGCGGCTCTTTTGGGCAAACACAAAACCGATATAATCGGGGTGCAGTTCGTTTGCCACATCCATATCCTGCGGCCTTGTCAATCCGCAGAGCTTTATTTTCGTCATAAAAGCCCCCGCAGTCTGCCAAGCTCGGCCTTTTTATCCGCGGCGCGCATCAGGGTCTCCCCGATCAGGACGGCATCCGCCCCCATCTGCCGCAGGTTTTTCACGTCCCCGGGGGTTTTTACGCCGCTCTCGGATACGAACAGCACCCCGGGCGGAATCAGCTCGCGCAGGCGGCGGCTGTTCTCGGGATCCACGGTGAAATCCTTCAGGTTGCGGTTGTTCACCCCGATGATCCGGGCCCCGGCCCTCAGCGCCATGCGCACCTCTTCTTCGTCGTGGGCTTCCACCAGTGCGGACAGGCCCAGCCGATCGCAGATTTTCAGAGAATCCCGGATCTGTTCCTCACGGAGAATGGCGCAGATGAGCAGGATCGCCGAGGCCCCCAACAGTTTGGCCCGGTAGATCATGTAGGCATCTACCGTAAAATCCTTGCGCAGGCAGGGGAGGGAGACCTCCCGGGCGATTTCCTGCAGGTACCGGTCGCTGCCGAGAAACCACTCCGGCTCGGTCAGCACGGAGATGCAGTCGGCCCCGGCCGCCTCGTACTCCCGGGCGATCTGACGGTACGGAAACTCCGGGGCGATCAGCCCCTTGGAGGGAGAGGCCTTTTTGCACTCGCAGATAAAGGAGAGTTCGGGCTTTCTCAGCGCGGTTTCAAAGGCAAAGTCCCCCTTTTCAAGGGCAAGGGCCTGCTCTTTGACAACGGCGGGCGGACATATCTCCATCTCCCGCCGGGTGCGCGCCATGGCGCTGGCGGCAAGCTGCTCGAGTATGTTCATCTCACGCCTCCGCACGGTTGCTCACTTCGATCAGCGCCTGCAGCGTCTGCATGGCCTTTCCGGAGTCGATCAGTTCGGCGGCCAGCGCCACACCCTCCTTCATGCTCTCCGCTTTTCCGCCGATGGTAAGCGCCGCACCGGCATTGAGCAGGACCGCGTCGCGCCGGGGGCCCTTGGCGCCGCTCAGAATTTCCCGGGTAATCTGGGCGTTTTCCTGCGGTGTTCCACCGGTGAGGTCGCTCTTTGCACACCGCTGCAAGCCGAAATCCTCGGGGGAAATGGTGTAGGTTTTATACCAGCCGTCCCTAAATTCACACACCGTCGTCGGAGCGCTCAGAGAGATCTCGTCCAGCTTGTCCTGTCCGTACACAACCATGCCCCGCTGCACGCCCAGGCTGATCAGCACCTGCGTCAGCGGCTGCACCAGATACTCATCATAAACGCCCAGCAGCTGCCGGGTGGGGCTTCCGGGATTGGTAAGGGGCCCCAGGATATTGAACACCGTGCGGAACCCCAGCTCTTTGCGGATGGCGCCCACATATTTCATCGAGGTGTGGTACTTCTGCGCAAAGAAGAAGCACATGCCCACTTCCTCGAGTAGCTCTTTGCAGCGCTGGGGGCTCTGCTGGATATTGACGCCCAGCGCCTCCAAACAATCCGCGGTTCCGCACTGGGAGGAGGCCGCCCGGTTTCCGTGCTTGGCCACCTTCACGCCGCCCGCCGCCGTAATTAGCGCCGAGGTGGTGGAAATATTGAAGCTGTGCGCCCCGTCGCCGCCGGTACCCACAATCTCCATCAGATCGTTCCCGGCATCGACCTTTACCGCGTGGTCCCGCATGGCGGCGGCACAGCCGGCGATTTCCACAATCGTCTCGGCCTTGGTGCTCTTGGTGGAGAGCGCCGCGAGAAACGCCGCGTTCTGGGTGGGGGTGGTCTCTCCACTCATTATCTCGTTCATCACGCTGTAGGCCTCCTCATAGGTGAGGTCCTGCTTATTCACAATTTTGACAATCGCTTCTTTAATCACGGTTTTTTCTCCTCTCTGTTTCTCAGATCGTAATAAAGTTCATCAGCATGGTCTTCCCATCCGGGGTCATAATGGACTCGGGATGGAACTGCATGCCGTAAATCGGGTACTGGGTATGCTGCACAGCCATCACCTCGCCCTTTTCCGTGACGGCAGTCACCCGCAGGCAGTCGGGCAGGGTATCGGCTTTCGCGATCAGGGAATGGTACCGGGCGACCGGCGCCGTTTCGGGGCAGTTTTGGAACAGGGGGCAGTCCGGATCCAGCCTGACCCGGGACTGCTTTCCGTGCATCAGCTCATCGGCAGTGGATATTCCCGGCCTTCATCTCGCCGTTGGAGCAGGTGATCTCCATTTTGGGGTCAAACCCCAGGAAGGTGTAGCGGCCCCACTTCTCCTTTTCGGCAACGGATTCCAGCATATAGCAGTGGGTGGACACGTTTTTCAGCACCTTCAGCGCTTCCATGGGCGTACAGATGTCCGATAAAATTTCACAGCTGACCGGCAGCACCTTGTACTGCCCGGTCTGTGCGATTTTCTTTACTTCTTCCAGAGTCGGTGAAAATTTCATGACGGTTTCCTCCCGCAAAAAAAGCTCCTTTGACATTTTCCGTCAAAGGAGCAGAAAAAAATCCCTGACAGAAACACGATCTGTCAAGGACGAATAAAATCTTTATCCGCGGTGCCACCTTGATTCACAGCGATGCCACTGTGCGCTTAGCGGGGTACCAGCATACCCCCGGCAACTGACGTATGCCCCACGTTGCAGAATACTCTGCGTGCATTCCCACGCATTTGACTGCACCCTCCGCGGTCCATTTGATGATCTGTAATTTTACCCGGATCCCAGCCCCCCGGGCTCTCTGTGAAAGCATAATCACCGTTATCTCCGCTTCAACGGTTTGTATCTTTACTGTAGCACAGTCCTGAATATTTGTCAAGAATTATTTCTTCTTCCCGAAATTCTCCCTGTGCCGGCGTATTTTTCCCCTGTATCCGGCCAGAATAAGGCCCAAGGGGGCGATCGCATGGATTTTCTGATCCTGTGCCTGACGGCACTGGGATCCTTTACCGTACTGTTTCTCATCGCAAAGTTTATCGGGCATAAGCAGATTGCCCAGCTGGATTTTTTCGACTATATCACCGGGATTACCATCGGCTCGATCGCGGCTGAGATGGCCACCGAGCTGGAAGAGCCCTGGAAGCCGCTGATCGCCATGCTTATCTACGGCGGCGTTACGGTTTTGCTCAGCGTAATTTCCCACAAATTCCCGCGCTCGCGCAAATATCTCAACGGCACTCCCACCATCCTGATGGACCACGGGAAGCTGTACCGCGGAAACCTGAAAAAAGCCAAGCTGGATTTGAGCGAATTTATGGTTCTGTGCCGGCAGCAGGGCTATTTCGATCTGACCGCCATTCAAACGGCCATCTATGAGTACACCGGCAATCTGACCATTCTTCCCGTCAGTGATTCCCGGCCCGCCACCCCGAAGGACATGAACCTGTCGCCGCAGCAGGAGCTGCTGTTTACCGAACTGATCATGGACGGCCGAATTTTGGAGGGCAACCTAAAGCGCATGGGACTGGACCGCACCTGGCTCTTCCGGCAGCTGGAGCAGCGCCATATCCACTCGGCCAAAGAGGTTTTTCTGGCCGTGTGCGACCGCAATTTAAAATTCGTGGTGTATGACCGGAAAAACGAATCCGCCCCGCCATGAAGCTCCCGCGGTGCCGCTGATCCAGGGCAGGGCCAAGCACGGAAACGAACACGCCCGCCCGATCATCCCCGGGACCGGGGGAACGGATCAAAAGGTTTTCCACACCCTAAAAAAGAAGGATCCCCCCTCCTCCCCCTGAGCGCTTTTTCCCCTGCGTTTTCCTTGCGGAAACCCTCGCCGTGCGGGCAAGGGTTTCTTTTCTTTTGGGGACAGAATTTGTGGAAATTCTCCTTTTTTTGAAAAATTCAAATTTTTTCAAAAAAAGGCTTGCATTTTTCTGTACGGCGTGGTAATATAGTCAAGCAGTCGGGAGACGGGCAAAAAAATCAAACGACACGGGGCATTAGCTCAGCTGGGAGAGCGCTACACTGGCAGTGTAGAGGTCAGCGGTTCGATCCCGCTATGCTCCACCAAAACCGCAAGCAAGTTGTTTTGCTCGCGGTTTTTTTCTTGTTTTCCATCAAATTTGAAACGGAAAGGAATGGATGAACGAATCCTATGGACGTAATCCCTCTATCGCTTGTCATTGTATTCTGTATTGCATGCTCGGCGTTTTTTTCTTCGACCGAAACCGCCTTTACCACGGTCAACCGACTGCGCATGAAAAGCCTGGCGGAATCCGGCGAGAAAAAAGCCGCCCGTGTTCTTCGCCTGACAGATGACTATGACAAGCTGTTATCGACCATCCTGATCGGCAATAACCTGGTGAATATTGTGGCGACCTCTCTGGCCACCGTGCTGTTTGAAAAGCTGATCCACGGGCCCTCGGCCGTCACCGTCTCTACAGGGGTGATGACCATCACCGTGCTGATCTTCGGTGAGATCACCCCCAAATCCCTGGCCAAGCAGAATTCGGAATCCTACTGCATGGCAACGGCCTCTCTCCTCCACGGACTGATCGTCCTGTTCACCCCGCTGAACTTCCTGTTCATGCAGTGGAACCGGCTGGTCAACCGCCTGTCCCACCATAAGGACGAGAACAAGACCACCTCGGAGGATCTGATGACCCTGGTGGACGAAGCACAGAACGACGGCGGGATCAACGAGGAGAACGGCGAGCTGATCCGCTCCGCCATTGAGTTCGAGGATCTGGAGGCCAACGATATTCTCACCCCCCGGGTGGATCTGACCGCCGTGCGCACCACCGTCACCATGGAGGAATTGGGGAAGGTTTTCGTCAACTGTACCTTCTCCCGGGTGCTGGTTTATGAGGATACCATCGACAACATTGTGGGCATGATCCACGAAAAGGACTATTTCGCCGGATCCAGCCGCGGGCTGACGACCATCCGTCCTCTGATTAAAAAGGTAATTTACGTATCCGGCAGCACGAAAATCTCCAAGCTGCTGCGGCTGATTCAGCAATCGAAAACACATATGGCCGTCGTGGTGGATGAATTTGGCGGCACCGAGGGCATTGTCACCCTGGAGGACATTCTGGAACAGCTGGTCGGCGAGATTTGGGATGAACACGATGTGGTGGAAAACGATTTTGAAAAGATCGACGACCACACCTATCTGATCGCCGGCAACGCCAATCTGGAGGACTTCTTCGATCAGTTCGAGCTCCCCTTTGATGAGGATGAGTACGAATCCTTCACGGTCGGCGGCTGGGTGATGGAGGAACTGGGCCATATCCCCGAGCCGGGCGATCACTTCGTCTACCGGGGGTGCGATGTCTATGTGATGGCCGTGGAAAAGCGCCACGCCACCCAGATCCGGCTGATCCTTCCGCCGGAAGAGGAGGAAAAAGAGGACGATTGACGTCCCTCTGCCTCCCCCCGGGAAAGCATAAGAAAAACAGAGCTCCCCGGCTTTTGCAGGAGAAAATCCGCAAAAGCCGGGGAGCTTTTCTTTTCCACACGGCGGTTTTGTTTACGACAGATCCTTCCCGGTGTATTTCCGGTAGGCCGTCAGGATTCCCACAACCGTGTATGCCATGCCGCACAGAATCAACCCGCCGTCCAGGCTGCCGTTTGCGAGAATATCCGCGCCCTCGGTATAGCCGAAAGGAGTGATCCCCCGGAGGAAGGCGGCCCCCTCCGACAGGTTTGCCACGATCCCCAAAAAGTACAGAAGAATGGCAATTCCCATGCCGATGCTCAGCTCCCCGCGCCGCAGAAACGCCGAGACGCCAAAGCAGATCCCGGCTACTTCGATCTGCAGCAGAAGGTTGGCCATGTGCAGCAGGGCCATCTCCCGCAGGGGGATCGGTTCGCCGGTCAGGGCCACCGCCCCCACCGCCAGCGCGAACACCAGGAGGTTCAGCGCCAGAATCTGAATCAGAATGGCCAGGAGCTTTTGGGTGATCACCCGGGTGCGCCCCACCGGATGGGTGAACAGAAATTCAGCGGTGTGCTGTTTTTCCTCCTTCGCGAGGGCCGAAATGCCGCACAGCGCCGCAAAGAAGGCCCCGCCAATGCCCAGAATATTCCCGCACTCCACCGAATAGAAGCCGAGGAAAGTTCCAAAGCTGATTTTATCCATGCCAAAGGCCTCGCTGAAGCTGCCCAGAGAGGCGAAAATCTCGCCGATCCCGTCCATCTGTCCCTCCATCTCCGGGAATATGACAATGCATACGGCGATCAGAAAGCCGATGGACAGTGTCCACGCCCAGAAGGAAACCCGGTTCTGGCGCAGCTCGTGCCGGATCATAATCATGCTTTTTCCCCCCTGTTCTGGTAATAGTGCAGAAAAATCTCCTCGAGATCCGGTTCCAGGATGGACAAATCCCGCACCGGGTTTTTCGCCAGCTCCCGGACCAGCGCGTTGATATCGCCGCTGTACAAAAAGCTGAGGCGGTCCTCCTCCCGGTGGATATCCCGAACACCGGGAAGGCCGCTTACATCCAGATTCCCCTGCACATGGACACGCCGCGCCCGGGTTCGGGCCAGCTCTTCCACCCGGCTGCAGGCGATCAGTTTCCCCTCCTGAATCATCGCCGCCCTGTCGCAGTTGTGCTGGATTTCGGAGAGCACATGAGAGGAGAGAAAAATGGTGGCCCCCTGCCGGTTCCTCTCCCGCAGCAGTGAGAAAAACTCCCGCTGCATCAGGGGATCCAGCCCGCCGGTGGGCTCATCCAGCAGGCACAGCCGGGGGTTGTGCTGAAGGGCGCACACGATGCCCACCTTTTTCCGGTTGCCGAAGGACAGCTCGTCCACTTTTTTCCCTTCATCCAGTTCAAACCGGTCGCACAGCTGTTTCGCTTCTCTGCGGCAGTCCTTTTTCCGCAGGCCGGCGGAGAGCGCGATCACCTCCCGCACGCGCATACCCGGGTAAAAGATCGTCTCGGACGGCAGATAGCCCACCTGTTCCAGCAGGGCGCTCTTCTCCCCCGCGATGTCCTTCCCCAGGACAGAAGCGCTGCCGCTGTCCGCCCGGACAAGCCCCAGCAGAATGCGGATGGTCGTGCTTTTTCCGGCCCCGTTGGGACCGATAAATCCAAAGAACTCCCCCTCGTCTACGGACAGATCCAAATCCACAATGCCCCTGGATTTTCCGTAAAACTTGGTCAGGCCGCAGGTTTCAATGGCCTTCATTTTCCCCCTCCTTTTTCTCGTACACACTTCTCCAGAAACCGATCAGCTGAAGAAAGTCCCTCTCCATCTTTTCCGGATCGAGAGAGCCCTGCTGCAGCATTTCCCACAGATAGCCCTCGGATGCCAGGTACATCTCCCGGATCATCATGGAGAGATCCAGCCCATCGGCAAACCGGCTTCGGTCCAGGTTCGCAAAAAGGGCCTCTTCCCGGAAGGCTTTGTACCGCTTCACGCTCCGGCGGATGACCGGCCCCACCTGGGGATCTTTCTCATAAAAGGCCCGCACCACGAACCTCCCCATTTCGGGGTACTGGCGCATGATGGCGAGCTTTGCCCGCATCCCCCGAAGGAGCCTCTCAAAAAAATCCGCCTGCCCATAGCACCCGTGTTCCTTCAAACCGGAAATGGTCACCCGGGCGCAGTGATCCCATAGATACAGGTACAAAGCGCGCTTATTTCGAAAATAGTAGAACAGCAGGGATTTGCTGATCCCGGCTTCTTCGGCGATCTCCTGCATCGGGCTTTTCTTATAGGAATTCTGCGAGAAAACCCGGTATCCCGCGCGGAGAATGGCCTGCTGCTTCTCTTTGGGCAGCGCCGAAAACTTCTCGTTCATGGGTATTCCTCCCTGCCGTGATCGGTTTGCCTCCATTATAAAGCGATTGACCGTTTTTGAGAAGGGTCCTCTTCCCTTTCCTCCCGAAAAAAGGCTGACAAATAAAAAGCGGCCGGCTTCCCGCCGGAACTCCGGTGCAGAAAGCAGGCCGCTTCTTTTTTGATTTTTCGGAAAGCTTACTTCTTCAGAAGCCCCGTTACCACTTCCACGATGTGGTCGCTGGACAGGCCGAATTCTTTGAGCAGATCGACCGCCGGGCCGGAATGGCCGAACACATCGTTCACACCGATCCGCGTGACCGGCACCGGGCACTCCTCACAGACAGCGGCGCTGACCGCTTCACCCAAGCCGCCGATGATATTGTGCTCTTCCACCGTGACGATCCGGCCGGTCTCCCGGGCCGCTTTCACGATCAGCTCTTTATCAAGGGGCTTGATGGTGTGAATGTTGATCACACGGGCGTCGATGCCCTGTTCCGCCAGCACCTTGCCGGCCTTGACCGCTTCGCCCACCATCAGGCCGGTGGCCACAATGGTGATATCCTTGCCGTCGCGCAGGGTAATGCCCTTGCCCAGCTCGAAGGTGTAATCGTCGCCGTTATTGATGCTCTCCACCGCCAGCCGGCCCAGGCGGATATACACCGGGCCGTGGTGCTCGGCCGCCGCCTTCACGGCCGCGATCATCTCATAATGGTCGCTGGGGTTCAGCACGACCATGCCGGGGATGGTGCGCATCAGGGCGATATCCTCGCAGCACTGATGGGTGGCACCATCTTCGCCGGTGGAAATACCGGCATGGGAACCGGCAATTTTCACATTCAGCTTGGGATAACCCACGGAATTGCGCACCTGCTCGAAAGCGCGGCCCGCCGAGAACATGGCAAACGACGCGGCAAACGGAATCTTCCCGCAGGTGGCCATGCCGGCCGCGATGCCGACCATGTTGCACTCGGCAATGCCGCAGTCGATAAAGCGGTCGGGGAATTCCTTTTTAAATGTGCCCGTCTTGGTCGCAGCCGCCAGGTCCGCATCCAGTACGACGACATCGGGGTTTTCTTTGGCCAGTTCGACAAGGGCCATACCGAAGCTCTCACGCGTAGCCTTTTTTACCATTTCTGCCATCTTATTCCGCCTCCAGTTCATTCAGCTGCCGGAGCAGTTCTTCTTTTGCCACTTCGTACTGTTCGGCGTTGGGAGCCGTGCCGTGCCAGCCAACCTGGTTCTCCATATAGGACACGCCCTTGCCCTTGACCGTTTTGCAGATAATGGCGCTGGGCTGGCCCTTCACCGTTTTCGCATGGTCAAACGCCTTCTCCAGTGCGTCGAAATCGTGACCGTCCACCACCTGTACGTCAAAACCGAAGGCGGCAAACTTGCTGTCAAACGGCTCGGGACCGGCCACCTCGCTGATGGGACCGTCGATCTGCAGGCCGTTGTAGTCCACAATCACGCACAGGTTGTCCAGCTTTTTGTGGCCGGCAAACATGGCGGCCTCCCAAACCTGGCCCTCTTCGCTCTCACCGTCGCCCAGCAGGGTGTACACACGGTAATCCTTCCCGTCCATCTTTCCGGCCATGGCCATTCCGCAGGCGGCCGAAATCCCCTGCCCCAGCGAACCGGAGCTCATATCCACACCGGGGGTCCCCTTCATATCGGGATGGCCCTGCAGCATGGCACCAATATGGCGAAGTTTTTTCATCTCATCCATGGAGAAATAACCGCGCAGTGCCAGGGCAGCGTACAGCCCGGGCGCGCAATGGCCCTTACTCAGGACAAAGCGGTCACGATCAGGATTCTTCGGGTCCTTCGGATCAATCCGCATCTCTTTAAAATACAGATACGTGAAGATATCGGCCGCCGACAGCGAACCGCCCGGATGACCGGATTTTGCGCAGAACACGCCTTCAACCGCACCCATTCTTACCTTGCAGGCATTGATCTGCAGCTGCTTTTTTTCACAGGCATTCATCGTATTTCCTCCAACAGCTTTGTATTTGTCCAAAGACAGCCTTATTATACGGCAAATGCGCCTAAAAAGCAATCATAACCATACAAATTCCACCCCGGCGCATACAACTTTCTTTTTCCCTTCGGTATATTCCCATGGTTCCCTGCCACAATAACAGCGTCTGAATTTCTTTTGGAAAGGAGAGAAGTGACCGCCATGTCCACACAGCCGGAATCCAACGACCGGGGACGGCTGCCCCGGTCCATCAATAAATTGGTTCCCACCCCGGGGCCCGATGCCCAGCGCATCACGGCGCTTTTGCGGGACGGGGGCCGCATCAGCGGCTATCAATTGGAAAATGGGAGAGTCCTGAGCAAGGAAGAGGGCATCACCCTGGCCAAAGAGGGCGGGATCCGGGGGGTTGCCGTGGCCGAACGCAACGGCAGCGAATACCTGCGCACCCTGCCGGATGAAGAAATCCGCAACCTGACCCAGCTGCCCACGATTGATCCCCCGGCCTCGTTTTAAAAGAGAAGAAAAAATGCCTGCACCGCCATTTTCGCGGTGCAGGCATTTTGATGGACGGATTTTTTCCGGCAAAGGCGCCCGTTTTTTCGTTCTCAGGCGTTCTCTTCGCTGTCACCAGAGCCCTGCTTTCCATGAACAGAATCATGGATTTCAAAGCTGACGCCCGTTTCCTGGGGGATTTCCTCGTCAAAGTTGTAATCCTTCCCGGGCAGAACGGCGTTGAGGACGATACCGGCGATGGAAGCCACGGCCAGAGCGGTCAGCTCGATGGTCACGCTGCCCAGCGGGATGGCTACCGTGCCCAGGCCCAGGGCCGTTACCAGAATGACCGCCGCCACGATGGAGTTGCGGCTCTTGGCGAAGTCCACATGGTTTTCCACCACATTGCGGACGCCGATGGCCGAGATCATGCCGTACAGAACAAAGGAGATGCCGCCGATGACCGCATCAGGCAGCAGGTTGATGCAGGCCGATACCTTCGGGGACATGGAGAGCAGAATGGCCACACAGGCCGCAATGCGGATGACCTTGGGATCATGCACCTTGGTCAGCACCAGCACGCCGGTGTTCTCGCCGTAGGTCGTATTGGCCGGGCCGCCGAACAGCGAGGCCAGAACCGTGGCCAGGCCGTCGCCCATCAGGGTGCGGTGCAGGCCGGGATCCTTGATGAAATTCTTGCCCACGGTGGCGCTGATGGCAGAGATATCGCCGATATGCTCCATCATGGTCGCCAGCGCGATGGGCATGATGGCAATGATGGCGCTGATCGCACGGGAGGTATCCCCCACATTGCCGAATACGATCTCACTGCCGGTGATCGGGAAACCAAACCAGGCCGCATTCTGCAGCGCTTCCAGCTTTCCAACATCGAACAGCTTCATGTTCGCATCGCCCAGAATGCAGATGAAGTTCTGCACCGAACCGTCCGCCGCGGTGATGGTCACCACCTGACCGCAAACGGCCGCCAGAATAATGGCCACAACCACCGACGTGCCGATGCCCAGCAGAATCGGGATAATCTTGGCCATGCCTCTGCCCCAGATATTGAAAATCACGATGGAGAGCAGGGCGATAATCGCGATGGGCCAGCAGGTCCGGCAGTTGTTAACCGCACTGCCCGCCAGGTTCAGGCCGATGGCGATGATGATGGGGCCCGTGACGATGGGCGGGAAGAACTTCATCACCTTGGAAACGCCCACCAGTTTGATGATCGCCGCCAGCACCAGGTACAGCAGACCGGCACAGGCAACGCCCAGGCAGGCATAGGGCAGCAGCTCGGCCTGGGTCAGGCCGTCCTTCCCGGCAGCGGGGGCCACGGCCGCGTAACCGCCCAGGAAAGCAAACGAAGAGCCCAGGAACGCCGGAACCTTCCCCTTGGTCAGCAGATGGAACAGCAGCGTGCCCAGACCGGCCATCAGCAGCGTGGTGGCCACATCCAGCCCCGTCAGCAGCGGAACCAGAACCGTTGCACCGAACATGGCGAAGGTGTGCTGGATCCCAAGAATCAGCATCTTCGGGATTCCGAGCTTTCTGGCGTCGGTAATGGCGCCATTGTTTTTGTCGCTCATTTTCTCACTTCTCCTTTGTTGAATGTAGGTGAGCAAAAAAAAGGCGGCACCCCTCTCATCCTTGAGAGGAATACTGCCCATACTCCAAATGAAAAGCAACGGGAATGCGACATCCGATCCTGGAAAAATTCAAAAATCGTTTTGTCATGGTCATCCACCGCCTTTTCGCTTTATCTGCAAAATGATACCATGGTTTTGCGGGAAATGCAAGAAAAAATGAACAAAAAATGAACTTTGTCGATTTTGCCCGAAGGAGCTTCTTTTTCCCCCCTTCTTCCCCGACCCCGTTCACAATCCTCCCAAAAAGAGGGGCCTCCTCCCACGAGGAAGCCCCCTTTTTTCTCCGATTATCCACGCACAAAGGCCGAGCGCGGCGCCCCGCAGCTGGGGCAGTTCTCCGGCAGCTCCTCAAACGGTGTATCCGGATCACTGAAACGGTACCCGCACACCGGGCAGATGAACGATTCGCCGTCCTGCCCGCGGGTGGCCGCCTGCGGCAGGTAAATGGGAGCATTCCTGGCCGGAACACCCTTGATCTGTGTGCGGTAATCCTCGTAGGTCATGGGTTCCCCCACAAACGATTCACTGCCGGCCAGCACTTTGCCGATAAAAATCGTGTGGGTACCGGCATCCGCCTTGCCCACCACCTGGCACAGAACCCAGCAGCAGGTATCCTCCTTGATCACGGGAACCCCCTCGCGCAGCACCCGGTGGCGGATATTCTTCAGCTTTCCGCCAAAACGTCCGCTGGTAAAGCCCAGCGCGCCGATCACCGCCCCGCTGGTGTTCTTCGAGAGGATGGAAACCGAGAAAATCCCGGTTCGCTCAATACACGCGTGGGAGTAGTTCTCCCGGCTCATGCACACGGAGATCCGGCAATCCGGCATCGGGGACACCTGGGAGACGGATGTACAGATACAGGCAGAAGGGCCGTTTTCTCCCTTTACGCCAACCGCATACATTCCATAGGTAAACTGGTTCAAAATATCCGAATTCATTCTTCAGCCTCCTGCCTTTCCAGACTTTTTCACTTGATCCCAATAGGCTTTAAACGCCTGTTCATTTTTATTATCGCCAAATTCATAATAATGCCGGTCCCGGAGAAGATCCGGCAGATAGGACTGCCCGACCCAGTGGCCGGGATAATCGTGGGGATATAAGTAATGCTGGCCCCGCACCTTCGCATCCGCCCCGTCATAATGCCGGTTCTGCAGATGGCGGGGGATGGCGCCCACCTTCCCGTCCTGTACATCCTTCATGGCCGCACGGATCGCATCGTGGGCCGAATTGGATTTGGGGGCCATGCACACCAGCAGCACCGCATCCGCCAGGGGAAGCTGTGCCTCCGGCAGGCCCACCATCATGGCCGTATCCACGGCCGCCTTGACAATCGGCAGAATCTGCGGCCAGGCCAGCCCCACATCCTCGCTGGCGCACACCAGCAGCCTCCGGCAGGCCGACGGCAGATCCCCCGCCTCCAGCAGGCGGGCCAGATAGTGCAGCGCCGCATCCGGGTCGCTGCCCCGCATGCTCTTCTGATAGGCCGACACGATGTCGTAGTGCTCGTCGCCGTCACGGTCATAGCGCATGGCGCTGCGCTGGGTGAGCGAACGCGCCAACTCTTCCCCGATCACCAGGGTCCCGTCCTCCCGGGGAACGGCCGTCAGCACGCACAGCTCCACGGCGTTGACCGCCTTGCGCACATCGCCGCCGCAGCCCGCTGCAATGACCTGCACGGCGCTCTCCTCCACCTCGATGGGCGGCTGCCGGTCCTCCCCGCACAGGGAAAAGGCCCGGCGCACGGCAGGGGCCACCTCCCGGGGCTGCACCGGTTTAAACTCAAACACGGTGGAACGGCTGAGAATGGCGCCGTACACATAGAAGTACGGATTCTCCGTGGTGGAGGCGATCAGCGTGATGCTGCCGTTCTCCAGAAATTCCAGCAGGGTCTGCTGCTGCTTTTTATTGAAATACTGAATCTCATCCAGATACAGCAGTACCCCGTTCATACCGTCCAGCGTGCCGGTCCGGGCGATCACCTCGCGGATATCCGCAGTGGAGGCGGTGGTCCCGTTCAGTTTGCAAAGGTGCTTGTGGGTACTCTTCGCGAGAATCGAGGCCACGGTGGTTTTTCCCACGCCGGACGGCCCGTAAAAAACCATATTGGGAATCTCACCGGATTCCGCAATCCGGCGCAGGGGCATCCCCTTGCCCAACAGGTGGCTTTGCCCCACGATCTCGTCCAGCGTCTGGGGACGAATCCGGTCTGCAAGCGGTGCCGCCATGCTGCGGCCTCCTTTCCCAGGTTATCCCTGCGACTCTTCCTTCTCCCGGGAAGATCCTTCCCGGGGAGCCTCTTCCCGGGGAGCCGTTTCCTCTTCCGGCACGTCCGCGCCGGTGCCCCGGCGCTTGGCAATGCAGCGGAACAGATGATAATAGGCATACAAAAGGGTTTGCTCCATGCTGCCCGATTCATAGGGGGCCGACGGGTCGATTTCCACCCGGCAGATCCCCTCCCGGGCCAGCAAAAATACGCGGTGGCGGTTGGGACGGGGCAGCTGGTAATCCTCGTCCTTCATCATCGTCATATTCGCCGCAAAGTGCGCGGCCACCTTCCAGAACAGCGCGGCGGCCTCCTGCACCGAGGGGGCGTTTTTCTGCACTCCCATCATGATATCCCCGCGCTTTGTATACAGATCCACCTCCTGGGGATAGCGGCACACCATCGTGGTGCACCCCTGCTCCGAGGCGATATCGACCACCGCCCCGTAAAAAGGCGGCTCGTCCCCTTTTGCCTCCGATTCCGGCGGCGTGCTCAGCGCCTGAATCCGGATTTTGCGGTAAACGGCGGCCGGATCCACAATGGGCGGCACCGGCGATTTTGCGGCCGGGGCGGCCGACAGCGCAGCCGGAGCGGTCACGGTTTCCGGCTGGTTCCCATATTCAGAAGCGGGGGATTCCTCTCCCCGAAATTTTTTCACAAGATCTTTCCAAAAAGCCATGTACCTGCGGCTCCTTCCCTTTTTCCAAAATCACGGTTCCTTTTTGCCGGATGGCGGAACGATAGTTCTATTGTACACGTTTTCCGGAAAATTGTAAACGATCTTTTACCAAAACCGAAAAAAGGGGCCGCGTAAAAATACGCGCCCCCATTTTTGGGCTTTTCTTATTCATACAGCGGATACTTTTCGCAGATCCCGTGTACCTTGCTGCGGATTTCGCCGGCCTTCTCCTCGAAGTCCGGTTCCATGGCCATGGCAATGCACTCGGCCACCACGTCCATATCCTCTTCCTTCAGCCCGCGGGTAGTCACCGCCGGGGTACCGAGGCGCACGCCGCTGGTCACAAACGGGCTGCGCTGCTCGCCGGGCACCGTGTTCTTGTTGGCGGTGATGTTCACCTCATCCAGACGGCGCTCCAGCTCCTTGCCGGTCAGCTCCAGGCCCGTCAGATCCACCAGCATCAGGTGGTTATCCGTTCCGCCGGAGACCAGCTTCACCCCGCGGCGCTGCAGGCCGTTTGCCAGCGCCTGGGCGTTCTTCACGATATTCTCGGCGTATACCTTGAACGAGGGCTTCAGCGCTTCGCCCAGACACACGGCCTTGCCGGCGATCACATGCATCAGCGGGCCGCCCTGCGTGCCGGGGAAAATGGCCTTGTCGATGGCCTTGGCATAGGGCTCCTTGCACAGGATCATGCCGCCGCGGGGGCCGCGCAGGGTCTTATGGGTGGTGGTGGTCACCACATCGGCATAGGGCACCGGGCTCTGGTGCATACCGCCCGCCACCAGACCGGCGATGTGCGCCATGTCCACCATCATCAGGGCTCCGCAGGCATCGCAGACCTCGCGAATGCGGGCAAAATCAATGGCGCGGGGATAGGCGCTGGCACCGGAGACGATCATCTTCGGCTTTACCTGCATGGCCTGCTCGTACAGCTTGTCGTAATCAATGCGGCCGGTCTGCGCATCCACGCCGTAGGAAACGAAATTGAAGTATTTGCCGGACAGATTGACCGGGGAGCCATGGGTCAGATGGCCGCCCTCCGAGAGGTTCATGCCCATCACCGTGTCGCCGGGCTGCAGCAGAGCAAAGTACACGGCGATATTCGCCTGGGCGCCCGAGTGCGGCTGCACATTGGCATGCTCGGCCCCGAACAGCTGGCAGGCGCGCTGGCGGGCAATATCCTCCACCACATCGACAAACTGGCAGCCGCCGTAATAGCGCTTGCCCGGGTAACCCTCGGCGTATTTATTGGTCAAAATGGACCCCATGGCCGCCATTACCGCCGGAGAGACAATATTCTCCGAGGCGATCAGCTCCAGATTGCAGCGCTGGCGCTGCAATTCCTGCTGCATGGCAGCCCCCAGGGCGGGATCGGTTCCCTCAATAAACCCAATGGTATCCATCATATCCTGATACATGACTATCCTTCCTTTCTTTTCTGCGCTTTTCCGCACAGCAGGGGGTGCCGGCCCCTGATCAATCTGATTATACACACAATCGCCCGCTTTTGCAACAGAAAATCCACCCCATTGCAAAAAAGCTGTCCCCACCCCGTTTTCTTTGGCGGGAAGCCCCAAAAATCCCCGGCTTTCCCCCTTCGGCTGTGCAGGAGCCCGATCTTTTTCATTCATAAACGGGGGGATCCGGGCTCTTGCGTAAACGGGCTTTCTGCGGTACAATAAGGACAATGGATACGAAAAGGAGGCGTTCCCCCATGAACCGGAAGGAAAAGGCCCGGGCTAAGGCCCAAGCTGCCGTGCTGGCCCTGGAAAAAGAATACCCCGGCGCCGAATGTTCCCTGACCTATGTGGATCCCCTGCAGCTGCTGATCTCGGTGCGGCTGGCCGCCCAGTGCACCGATGCCCGTGTGAATATGGTCACCCCCGCCCTGTTTGCCCGCTATCCCACCCTGGAGGACTACTGTGCATCCTCCCCGGAGGAAATCGCCGGATACATCCGCTCCTGCGGGCTGTACAAAAGCAAGGCCCGCGATATCTTCCTGCTGTGCTGCAAGCTGCGGGATGAGTACGGCGGCGTGGTACCCGATACCATTGAAGAGCTGGTCAAACTGCCGGGCGTGGGCCGCAAAACCGCCAACCTGATTGTGGGCGACGTTTTCGGAAAGCCCGCCGTGGTCACCGATACCCACTGCATCCGCATCAGTGGCCGGCTGGGATTGACGGATGAGACGGACCCCTTCAAAGTGGAGAAGGACCTGCGGGCCATTCTGCCGCCGGAAAAGAGCAACGATTTCTGCCACCGGCTGGTTCTGCACGGACGGGCCGTGTGCGATTCGCGCAAGCCGAAGTGCGACGTGTGCTGTATGAGGGATTTCTGCCGCTATGTGGAGACAAACGGCGCCGTTGATCCCAAAAAGCAGGCCGCCAAAAAGGCGCGCAAACAGCCGTAAAACCCGGCTTCCCCATTCCTTTGAAAAGTGAAATCCCGTAAAAATAAAATTTTCCGGAAATTTGGGTTGCTTTTTTTCTCACCGCGTGTTATAATAATCAGCGCTGTGAGAAATATGGGCCTGTAGCTCAGCTGGGAGAGTGCTACATTCGCATTGTAGAAGTCGAGAGTTCGAATCTCTTCAGGTCCACCAAAA
>JALENG010000153.1 GCA_022767925.1 Clostridia bacterium | reverse complement strand
CGGTGTTCCCCGATACCGAGCCCATGCCCATGACGGAGGAGGGGGATATCCTGCGCTGCCCCGGCTGTGGGGATGACACGGCCAATCTGGCGGTGCTGATGATGCTGGCCAAATACTGCTTTGCCGAGAAGCCGGCCCTTTCCCACCGGGTGCTGTTTGTGTGCAACAGCTGTGAAGAGGGGTTGGGCAACCTGAAGGGGAGCCGGGCCATCTGCCGGGATTACGGCAGGGAAACGGAGGAGATGATTTCGCTGGACGGGAACATCGACTGGGCGGTCAACCACGCCGTGGGTTCCCGGCGGTACCGGGTGACGGTGCAGACCGAGGGCGGTCATTCCTTTGGCTCCTTTGGCAACCGCAATGCGATCCATGTGCTCAGCCGGATGATCACCCGCCTGTATGAGATGAAGGTGCCGGAGAAGGCGAAGACCACCTATAACGTGGGGGTGATCGAGGGGGGCACCTCGGTCAACACCATCGCCCAGCAGGCCAGTATGCTGTTTGAGTACCGGTCGGAGGACCGCACCTGCCTGGAGGAGATGGAGCGGCAGTTCCGGGAGATTGAAGAGTGGACGCGGCCGCAGTGTCTGATCCTGACGGTGGAACTGCTGGGGGAGCGCCCCTGTGACGGTGATGTGGACTGGGAGAAGCACGCGGCGCTGGAAAAGCGGTGCAAGGCGGCTTATCATGCGGTAACGGGGAAAGAGCTGACGATCTCGCCCGGTTCCACCGACTGCAACACCTTTTTGAATGCGGGAATCCCCTGCTTCTGCATCGGGGCCATGGTGGGTGAGGGCGCCCACACCCGGGAGGAGTGGCTGTATCTCTCCAGCCTGAAGAACGGGCTTCACCTGGCGGCCCGGCTGCTGCTGGGATAAAAAAGAACGGAAGGGCGGACCCCCTGGAAGAAGGGAGTCCGCCCTCCTTTTTTCGTTTTCTCCGTTCTTCCTCTTGCGAAAGCGGCGCTTTTGTTGTAACATAATACCGCATGCCATGCCGCGTGCGGTCAGTCGCAACATCCTGACCTAAAAGAAAACTACGGAGGAAATGAATATGAGTTTGAATGAGAAGCACGGGGGAAAAAGCCGCGTGCAGTTTTTGACCGTCGCCGCCGTGATCGCCGCCATGTATGCGGTGCTGACCTATGTGGCGGGGCTGATGAATCTGGCCTACGGACCGGTGCAGTTCCGGTTTTCCGAGGCGCTGACAGTGCTGCCGGTGTTCACCGGCGCCGCCATACCGGGCCTGTCGCTGGGGTGTTTCCTGGCGAATCTGGGAAGCCCGCTGGGGGTGGTGGACTGGGTATTCGGCACGCTGGCAACGCTGTTGGCCGCCGTGCTGACGCGCGCCGTGCGCAAAGTCCGGGTGAAGGGGTTGCCGGTTCTGGCGCCGTTGCCGCCGGTGCTGTGCAATGCCGTGATCATTGGGATTGAAATTGTGTGCTTAAGCGATGCCGGGGCTTTCCAGTTCTCCAACTTTTCGCTGTCCGCTTTCTGGCCGGCGGCGCTGTCGGTGGGGCTGGGAGAGCTGGTTGTCTGCTATGTTCTGGGTCTGCCGCTGATGTGGCTGATGGAGAAATCGGGGGCCGCCCGGAAAATTTTTAAATAAAGGGCCTGCCGCCGTTTCCGGCCGGCGGGATTTATGAAGAAAGAAGGGCGTTTTGTGGGACAGGAAACAAGAGCCAGAAGGGTGGCCGCGGGTTTTTTGAAAAAGAAAAAACATGTTGCACCGGTGCGCCTGATTGTGGTCAGTTTTTTGATCCTGATCCTGGGGGGAACTTTCCTTTTGTGGCTTCCGTTTTCCTCCTGGAACGGCCGTTTTACGCCCATTTGGGATTCGTTTTTTACGGCGACCTCGGCCACCTGTGTGACGGGACTGGCCGTCTATGATACGTATACGCACTTCAACTATTTTGGCCAGGGTGTGATCCTCCTGCTGATCCAGGTGGGCGGTCTGGGCTTTGCTACTATGGCCACCGGCTTTTCCGTGCTGCTGCGGCGCCGGCTGGGGCTGCGGGAGCTGCTGCTGGCCAGTGAAAGCGCCAGTGGGGACAGTTTGGATATCGCCCGGCTGCTGCGGGTGGTACTCAGCTTTACCTTTGCCTGCGAACTGGCCGGCACGCTGCTGTTGCTCATCCGCTTTCTGCCCCGTTACGGTTTATTGGGAATCTGGCTGGCCATTTTTCACAGTGTATCCGCTTTCTGCAACGCGGGCTTTGACCTGATGGGAGTTACAAGCCCCGGCGCCGGTATGACCCTTTTTGCGGGGGATCCGCTGGTCTGCCTGACGCTGGCCACGCTGATTATCATCGGCGGCATCGGCTTTGTGGTGATCAGCGACGTGTATGTCAGCCGTCTGCGGCCGCTGCTGCGCCGGGAAAAGCGGGTGGCGCTGAACTATCACTCGGTGCTGTGCCTGTGGGGCAGCGCCGTTCTGCTGTTCAGCGGGACGGTGGCCTTTTTCATGTGCGAGTATGCGAACACCCTGCAGGGCATGAATTTCTGGGAAAAGCTGAACACCGCCTTTTTCCAGTCCACTTCGGCCCGCACAGCGGGGTTTGCCTCGGTGAATATCGGAGAAGAGAGCAACATCACCAAGCTGTTCACGATCCTTCTGATGCTGATTGGTGCCTGCCCCGGTTCCACCGGCGGCGGAATTAAAATTACCACCGCGGTCGTGCTGGTCAGTACGGTGGTGTGCACCCTGCGCGGAAGAGACGAGGCCGCTTTCCGCCGGCGCCATTTTTCCCGGGTATCGGTTTACCGCGCTTTTACCGTCATGGCCAGCGCCTGTGTGCTGCTGTTTATAGCCACCTGCGCCCTGATGGCCCTCAATGAGGAGATCAGCGGGATTGATGTGCTGTTCGAGACGGTCTCGGCCTTTGCCACGGTAGGGCTCTCCTCGGCGGGAACCGTCTCTTTTGGCGTGGGGAGCCGGATGATCCTGTGCGTGCTGATGTTTGTGGGAAGGGTAGGGCCGCTGTCACTGTTCATGGCCTTTACCAATCAGCCGCGCCGCAGCAATCTGATTCTGCCGGAGGGCAAACTGATTATCGGATAAATACCGTTTGGTCTCCCGTTTCGGCGGCATGGCAGACGGGGACAGAAAACGGAAATACGGCGGCCGCCCGGCTGTACTGGGGGTTTTGGGTGAAAAACCGAAATCCCCCTGTGCCGGGCGGCCGCCGCGGTTTTTCCGTGTAACCTGCCTGAAAAGAACAAAGGAAACTGCAGGAAAAAGGCAATTTTCGCTTTACAGAACGGGGAAAAAATGATACTATTAAGACAAACGGGCGTATTGCGCCATTTTTCGTCTGCGCGTTGTCGGGCGTGTTTTATACCGAGAAAGAGCGGGGGAGGAAAAAGGGGACTGGCGTCCGAACATTCTTTGTTATTTTATTTTCCGTAAAAGGAGGAAATACTTCCATGGTAGTAAGATCCAAGAAGAGTATGGATGGCAATACCGCTGCGGCGCATGTAGCTTATGCGTTTACCGAAGTAGCGGCTATTTACCCCATCACTCCGTCCAGCCCCATGGCTGACTATGTGGACCAGTGGTCCGCAGCCGGCCAGAAGAACATTTTCGGTGACACGGTCCATGTTATGGAGATGCAGTCCGAAGCCGGTGCGGCCGGTGCGGTTCATGGCTCTCTGGCTGCCGGCGCTCTGACCACGACCTTCACGGCTTCGCAGGGCCTGCTGCTGATGATCCCCAACATGTACAAGATCGCCGGCGAGCTGCTGCCCAGCGTGTTCCATGTATCGGCCCGCTGCGTTGCCAGCCATGCGCTGAACATCTTCGGCGATCATTCCGACGTGTATGCCTGCCGTCAGACCGGTTTCGCCATGCTGGCCGAGACCAACCCGCAGGAAGTTATGGATCTGTCCGCCGTGGCGCATCTGTCCGCCATCGAGGGCAAGGTTCCGTTCATCAACTTCTTCGACGGTTTC
>JALENG010000120.1 GCA_022767925.1 Clostridia bacterium | reverse complement strand
CTCCTGCAGCTTCGCACGGTGTTTCAACTCTGCGCTTGTCATCCCTATACCTCCAATATGACAGTAACGGAACGTTTCGCAACGTCCCGTTACTATTGTCTCATGCCTGTCTATGCGCGGGGTGGTTTGACGCTTACTTTTGATCGTGCCATATAGCCGCGAAGGTGCAGCTGTCAATAAAAAGCCGTCGTGAACCTGTGCAGTTCACGACGACAATGGCAACAGTTGATAATAATGATACGGTTTCACAAAGTTTCATTTAGTTTCACTTAAAAAATGAAACCATAACGGCGGAAGTTAATCCATACTTTATCCGTTTGTTAATCTGGAAGTTGTCAGTCTGTCAAAGTCCATAATGAATGACCCATTTATTATTGTCCAATGCCTTTTCCAACAGTTTCTTCAGTTCGCATAGTTTAGAAGTATCAGCGATAGCATCAATAAATGCTTTTAGCGAGCGAGGTGGAACAAGGGTAATACCACAATAGGCAAGCCCCTTGCCTTTGACAGAAAGCGTATGCCAATAGAGGTAAGTCTATCTTTCATGATGAGGGATTCGATTCAAAAAGTAGTCAAAAGGTAGTCAAGAAGAATAGACAAAAAGAAAAACCGCATGAGATCATGCCGAAAAACGGCTGTCTCATGCGGTTTTTGTGGCGGAAGCGGTGGGATTCGAACCCACGAGCCCGTGAGGACTACCTGATTTCGAGTCAGGCCCGTTATGACCACTTCGATACGCTTCCATGGAAAATTATTTTGTCAGTGCCTATTACTATATCAGATTGCAGAGAAAAAATCAAGAGGAAGCGAAGGAAAGTTTTCCCGCTTTTGGGACATAAGTTGACAAAATACGAAGAAGCAGAGTACAATAACAGACAGAAAGTGAGGTTTTTCTTATCATGCAGAAAATTCGTGAAGCCGCCGTAAAAATGGCTTCTCTTTCCGTTTACAGGGGAATTTTGCAGCAGGAAACCGTTCATTGCTTCTGGAATCTGCTGCAGGCCGGCTGCCGCGTTTTGCAGGGGGACGATCTTCTCCTTTTGGCGCAGGCGTGGGGCGAGTTTTTCTCCTCCCTGTGCCGCCATGGCAGCTGTGATGAGCTGGCGGCCAGCATTACCCGGGCCGCCCTGTACGACGAAAATGTGTTTTCGCTTGGCTGTGCCGCCGGAGAAACCACCTTCTCCCCGGCTCTGACCGCCGCGGTGGAGCGGGATCTGGCCCTGATTCTCGAACTGTCGGTTTTAACGCCGGATGATCTGCTGGACGGGATCGAGGGCGCCGATACGTTGTGCCTTCCCCGGTGGGAGACCGGATGCCCGGTGGATGTGATGCAGGGAAAGGACCTGGCCCATATCCGCCACAATATGCAGGAGTATTACAGCTGCAACGGCTGCGGCCTGTATGCGCGGTACCGGGCGTTTATCTGGCGGGATGGCCGGATTGTGCCGGTGGAACACCCGGACCGCACCAATATGAGCGATTTGAAGGGCTATGACCTGCAGCGCGGCATGGTAGTGGATAATACCGTCGCGTTTTTGAAAGGGCTGCCTGCCAATAACTGCCTGCTGTATGGGGATCGGGGCACCGGGAAATCCTCTACGGTGAAGGCGATTCTCAATACCTATTATACCCAGCGGCTGCGCGTGATCGAAATGCCCAAGGAATCGCTGATGGAATTCCCCCAGCTGGTGGATCAGATTGCGGGGCTGCCGATGAAATTTATCATTTTTATCGACGACCTCAGTTTCTCCCAGCAGGATACCACCTATGCCAGCCTGAAGGCCGTATTGGAGGGTGGACTGGCGGCCCGGCCGCAGAACACGCTGATCTACGCCACCTCCAACCGGCGCCACCTGGTTCGCGAGACCTTCTCCGACCGGGTAGGAGACGAGGTGCACCGCGGTGACACCATCCAGGAGAGCCTGTCATTGGCGGACCGCTTCGGCCTTTCGGTGAACTTTATGCTGCCGGACAAGGCGCGGTATCTGGAGATCATCGGAAAGCTGGCCGAGCAGCGCGGGCTGGAAGCGTACCTTCCCGAGCTGGAAATGCTGGCCGAGCGCTGGGCGACCGCCCGTGGCGGGCGTTCGCCGCGCTGTGCCACCCAATTTATTGATGCCGCCGAGGCGGCGATCCGGCAGAAGGGAAGCCTGCAGGGCTTTTGACAGATTGGACTGCCGTGGACTTAACAAACAAATATCTATACGGTTTTGAGAAGGAGGTAAGAGGAATGAAACAGTTTAGGGCGCTGATTTTGTCGTTTTTTCTGCTGGCGCTCTGCTTTTCCGGCTGTTCCCGCGGGGGGACCATTGACAACGGCGCCAACGAGGCGGATTATCCCGTAACGGTCAACGAGGTCACCCTCAGTGCCAAGCCGGAGGGGGTGGCCGTTCTGTCGGATAATCTGGCGGACGTAATTCTGGCGCTGGGATACGAGATCGACCTGAAAGCAAGGGGCGATGTTTGCACCCAGAAGGATTTGCGGGTGCTGCCGGTCGTGACCATGGACGATGCCGCCTCTATGCAGCAGCTGGGCGTAACACTGCTGCTCACGGAGGAGGATCCCACCCAGGAACAGAAGGATACCCTCAACAGCAGTGGCATCACGGTGGTGACCCTTCAAACGGCGGATTCCCGCACCGATCTGGAGCGGCTGTACACCGAGGTGGCCTCGCTGATGCGGGGCGGGAACACCGGCTATCGCCGCGGTCAGGATATTGCTGCCAATATTTTGACCACCCTGGATGATATCAACCGCGTGATTCCCAAGAGCAACCGGATCACGACTGCCTGTTATCTGTATGATCTGGATGGGCACGCGGTCACTGGGGACCAGTTTGCCAGTGTGGTATTCTCCTGCGCAGGGGTGACCAACGCCTTCTCGGGCGAAACGGATGGCACCATTTCACAGGATAGCTTCCGTCGGGCCGACCCCGATTATATCTTCTGTAGCGCCGACGTAAAGGAAACTCTGATGACTGATGCATCCTATTCCTCTCTGACGGCGGTTAAGCGACAGCAGGTAATCGAGATGGAGGAAAGCGAAATCGCCCGCCTGGGGCGCACGGCAATCACCACCGCTTCTTTCGTAGCGGGCACGGTATATCCGGAGCTGCTGAAAACCGGGAGTGAGAGCAGCGGGCCCGAAAACAGCGGGGAATCCTCTGCACAGGAGGGATATAAAACGCTGCAGGCCGGTGACAGCGGCGATGAGGTGAAAAAGCTCCAGGAGCGTCTGGATGAGCTTGGCTATATGTTTGTCCCCTGCAGTGGGGAGTACGGTGCGGCCACAACCCAGGCCGTGTGCGACTTCCAGCTTCTCAACGGAATGTCCACCACCGGCATTGCCGACGAGGAAATGCAGAAACGGCTGTATTCCGATCAGGCGATTGCCCGCACGGATTGACCGCGTTTGGTCGAAAAAAGAAAGGTGAACAAACTCTCTCTTGTACCAACTCTCGGTGCAAAAGCGATTCGGTTTTTTCCGGCGGTTTATCAGGCACCACTATGAGCTGACAGGTTGTCGATCCCAAAAATGAGGGGGAGGAAGAGTATCTTCCTCCCCGATTTTTTCAAAAAAGGTGTTGACATTTTAAGGCGAAAGCGCTATAATAATCAAGCGTTGTGAATGCTGGTGTAGCTCAGCTGGTAGAGCAGCTGATTTGTAATCAGCAGGCCGGGGGTTCGAATCCGTCCACCAGCTCCATCTTTTTTGGTTCGCGCGCACAATTTTATATGGAGGAGTTCCCGAGTGGCCAAAGGGGACAGACTGTAAATCTGCTGCTTTATCGCTTCAGTGGTTCGAATCCACTCTCCTCCACCATAACTGGACACCGGTTTTGATACAATGCGTATCGAAGCGGGTGTCCAGTTTCTTTTTGCATAAGCCCCCTGTTTGCAGGTGTTTTCCTGTACCTTTTATCGAAAGCAGGCTCTATGGTGACTGAGAAACGGTCAACATAGAACCTTTTTGCGTGTGAACCTTTTATGAAAGGGCTGGGGGGTACATTGGGCACGGAGAAATCATAAAAAGGCACAATGCTCATTATAACAAAGCACGGTGATCCTTTTTCAGTACCACCGTGTTCGCTTGTAGTCGTCGATTGAGCATCGGCATTATTACTTTATCAAATTGGGATTTGGTATCTCATCATCTGAAATAACCTTAATATCCGATACAAATGCTTCTGTTCCAATATCTACATAGATTCCCAACGCGCCAGATTGACCGAAACCGTGCTTCATTTGCGGAACAGTGAGAACCAAGGCGTCATTTACAAAGAAGGTTGCTTGTTCATTCTGAAAAACAGCTTTCAAGGTGAACCATTCGTCTATATCCACATCAACGGGCGCTTCATAACCAAGGATTCCGAACTCCCGAAAATAGCTGAATGTATATCCAGGGTAGGAAAAATACTGACAGCCGTGAGCTTTGCGTACAGGATCGGTACAGCTGCGTCCATTCGTGGGACGAACATAGAAGGACTCAAATTCCGAGCTGTCTTCCTTTGCCCTATAAACAATTCCTACAAAACCACGGGCATGGTCCGGAGCATCTGGCAACAGGCGGCTGCGCAAGCGCACTTCAATCGTGCCGTTGTGCAAATGGATGCCGTTGAGGACAGCGTAGGTATTCTCATCCGGTTGCTCCACTTTGTCTGTTTTTGTCACACGCAGAACCGCCTGACCGTCCAGCAAAGTGTTTTCAATTTGGGTATGGACAGCGGTGAAAAGTCGCTCTTCAGCATGGCACTCAAATTTCATTAAGAATCCTCCATAAGATCATTGGTGATTTTTCAAGGTTCGCACTGCCTAAAAATGCGTCCTGAATCTGCTGCCGGCTCCTGACATCCGGCAGCAGATGTTACCTTCATTTTCAGATTGCGTTTTTTTCGGTTCCTGAGATTATTGTAATCAAAGTCGAGAACGAAAAAAAGTACGCACAATTCTATTACTTAGTCACCTTTTTGTGACAGCCTTGATTTTTTCGCTTCCTGCACTATAATTTGAATATAATATTCAAATTCAAACAATTGGAAGTGTTCAAATGCTATCAAAAGAAGAAATGCCTGCTTGCCCGGTTGCAACGACTGTCTCTTTGATTGGCAGCAAGTGGAAATTACTTATCGTGCGGAACTTACTCTCCCGTCCATGGCGTTTCAACGAGTTGAAAAAAGATCTGGAGGGCATCAGCCAAAAGGTGCTCACCGACAGTTTGCGTTCTATGGAGGATGACGGGATCGTGGTTCGGACGGTTTATCCGGAGGTGCCGCCCAGAGTAGAATACGCATTGAGCGAGTTAGGGGAAACGATGCGTCCAATTTTGAATGCCATGGAGGCGTGGGGGTTGGATTACCAGGAAATGGTACAAAACACTCATTGATTCCCATTGTTTGACCGGTCAGCCAGAGCACGATTGCCTTTTTGATGTCCGATATCCCTCAGTGCCTTGATACAGGAAACTGGCAACAAATCCTGCATCCAAATTTTCTACCACATTGGGAATCGCATAAAAACGCAGCATAGTAAGCGGTTCAGCTTTTCCTTACCGAGCAATAATTATTAGATGCACACCTTTTTTAACCTTTATACGAAAAGTCGGCAGGGTGTGCATTTCGTATCAAAATAGGTCACTACTTTCATAACTGGACACCGGTTTTGATACAATGCGTATCACGATTGGTGTCCAGTTTCTTGTTGTAAAAGTCCCTATTTACAAGGGTTTTCCTATGCCTTTTAACGATAACAGGCTCTACGGTGGTTTTAAATAGTCACCGTAGAGCCTGTTTCATTTTACACCTCTATACCATTTAACGAAAGGTCTGTGGGGTGTGCATTTTGAGCCAAGGGATGTGTATCTTTCAATGATTTACTTTTAATCATGGTGTGCATTTTCATATGCTCTTCGTACATCCTCCGGCAATCCGTCAGGAATCATGCTCTGCGCTTGATCTTCACTGCCATCCCGCGTTGCCTGCTCATAGTACCAGCACTTGAATTTCAGCATATCCAACACTTTATTCATGTGGATAAGTTCTGCCTCAAGTCTCTCCCTTTGCTTTTCAAAGAGTGCTTTTCTCTGAGGATAGGTGGATGCACCCTCTACGCACCAATCCATGAATTGTTTAATATCCTTGATTTCCAGACCGGATTTCTTCAAGCACTCAATGACTCGGAGGGCTTCGATCTCCGTCTCACTGAATTTGCGGATACCGGA
>JALENG010000149.1 GCA_022767925.1 Clostridia bacterium | reverse complement strand
TTACTTCGAATCCAGATTCGTTTGCATCTTTCGTTGTTTAATTTTCAAGGTCCTGCTCGCTCTCCCCTCTCGAGGACAGCTTACATATTGTATCACACATTTCTGTGTTTGTCAATATGTTTTTTCGCTTTCTTTCGAGGTTTTTCTGGCCCGCTCTCGCCGGCCCCTCTCGTCAGACAGCTTTGCTATTATAACAAACCTCTCCCGACTTGTCAATCCCTTTTTTCAAAATTCTTTCAAATTTCTGCTTTTTTCTTTTTCCAGTGATTTTCCATCACTTCCCTTGTTTTTCCACGTCCACTTGCCGGATATCTGCTTTTTTCTCCTCATATACTACCGTCAGAAGGAGACGAGCTTTATGAATGAAAAAAACAAAAAGATCTGTAAAAATCTATGGCGCTGTACCGTTCTTCTGCTTCTTTACACCCTGCTTCTTCTGATGATCACCCTGTTCTCCTCCTCTTCCGCTTTTTCCGCTGCCGCCACGGCAGCCGGCAGCACGGAAATGGAGGAAGAATCCACGCAGGTTCTCTCGCAAAAGGGTTCCACCGGCAGCGAGGTAACTAAAATTCAGACCAAGCTGAAGAACTGGGGGTATTATTCCGGAAGCATTGACGGGGTTTACGGGGAGGAAACGCGCAAAGCCGTGATTTCTTTCCAGCGCAAAAATGGCCTGACACCGGACGGCGTTGCGGGGACCAAAACCCTGAACGCCATGGGGATTTTCTCCTCCTCGGGTTCATCGGGATCCTCTTCCTCGGGCGGATATGGCGGCTTTAGTCAATCCGAGGTGGATCTGTTGGCCCGGGTGATCTCGGCCGAGGCCCGCGGCGAACCATATTCCGGCCAAGTGGCGGTAGGCGCTGTGATTTTGAACCGTATCGAACACCCCAGCTTTCCCAATACCCTGTCCGGCGTAATTTATCAGAAAGGGGCCTTCTCCTGCCTGACGGACGGCGGGATCAACGCCCCGGTGGCGGATTCGGCGTATAAGGCCGCGCGGGAGGCCATCAGCGGCAGCGACCCTTCCGGGGGTGCGATCTATTATTATAACCCCGCAAAATCCACCAGCCAGTGGATTTTCAGCCGGCCCGTCATTACGGTGATCGGGGAACACCGGTTCTGCAGCTGAGGCAGGCAGCCCTTTGTCCCTGTTCTTCCGGCCAAAAAACAAAAGGGATCTGCGGAAAATTACTCCGCAGATCCCTTTTCTCTTCCCCAATCAATTTTTAAAACCGGCAAAATCCTCTTTTACCTTTTCGGCGCGCGCCGTATTCTCCTCGTTGTCAACGGTATCGGTATAAATCATCATATACTTGCCGCTGTTGCTCATCATGGCACCCGACGCCTGCATACCGGCCACGGTAAAAGTACCGTCCTTCTTCACACTCTCAATGATCGCTTGGGCCTCGTCATTGAGGTTTTCGAGATCAAACTCGTACAGCTCAATGGTGATATTGTCGGTCCCGTTCAAGCTGACCGAATATTTCAGTCCGCTTTCAGCTCCAATCATTGAAGCAGACATCTCCACACTATTTTCACTGAGATATCCCTTTGCATCCAGATAAAGAACCAAGCCCTTGAGGGAATCCTCTGCATCCTCATCCGAAATCTGCGAAACTTCTTCTTTGGAAGATTCACTTCCGCTGCTCTCCTCCGACGAAGTTTGCTCGGGATCCTCCAACGCGCAGGCAGTGAAGCTGAACATCATGGCGGCGGCACAGAACAGCGCTGCGATTTTTTTCCAGCAATTTTTCATGACAGTCATCTCCTTTGTATTGACGGGATGAAAACAAAAAAATCGAACGGTCCTGCCGAAGGATCATCCCAGAGAATAAAAAAAGAGTCTGGAACGCGATAACGTCCAGACTCACTCTGGTGGACGCAAGGGGACTCGAACCCATGACCTCTCGCGTGTGAGGCGAACGCTCTAACCAGCTGAGCTATGCGTCCACATATGGTGACCCGGACGAGATTCGAACTCGTGAACCCGCCGTGAAAGGGCGGTGTCTTAACCGCTTGACGACCGGGCCAGATGGTAGCGGCGACAGGATTCGAACCAGTGACACTTCGGGTATGAACCGAATGCTCTAGCCAACTGAGCTACGCCGCCATATCTGCGCCACACTCGGTGCGGCGCGATTGTTATTATACAATATTCCCCGCCGGTTTGTCAACAGGAAAAGCCCCGTTTTTTTTAAAAAACAGACGGAAATTTGAGGAAAATTCAAAAGGGTCCACCTTTATCCGGCGGACCCTTTTCCCGTTTTCGCAGATTTTATACGCCTGTCGAATAGTTAGGGGCTTCCTTGGTGATCTGAATGTCGTGGGGATGGCTCTCCCGCAGGCCGGCGCTGGTGATGCGCACAAACTGCGCCTTCTCATGCATTTCCGCGATATTGGCACAGCCCACATATCCCATACCGGAGCGCAGGCCGCCCATCATCTGATAAATAGTGTCGCTCAGCGGTCCCTTATAAGGTACACGGCCCTCGACGCCCTCGGGCACATACTTCTTGTTCTTCGACTGGAAGTAACGGTCACTGCTGCCGTTCCCCTGGTTCATGGCGCCCAGGCTGCCCATTCCGCGGTATACCTTAAACTGACGGCCCTGATACAGTTCCATCTCACCGGGGGATTCCAAACATCCGGCCACCAGCGAGCCCAGCATGACCACATTGGCGCCGGCAGCCAGCGCCTTGACAATATCGCCGCTGAACTTAATGCCGCCGTCAGCGATAATCGGAATGCCGTATTTTGCCGCCATGCAGGCCGAATCGTACACAGCCGTTATCTGGGGGACACCGATACCGGCCACCACGCGGGTGGTGCAGATCGATCCAGGGCCAATACCCACCTTTACACAATCGGCACCCGCTTCGATCAGCGCACGGGTGGCTTCCGCCGTAGCCACGTTGCCAGCGATCAGCTGCAGGTTGGGGTATGCCTTTTTCACGCGGCGGACCGCTTCGATAATGCCGCTGTTGTGGCCGTGGGCAGAATCCAACACCACCACGTCCACCTGGGCCTTGACCAGCTCGGCCACGCGCTCGAGCATATTGCCGGTGGCACCAATGGCGGCGCCGCATAGCAGACGGCCGTTTTCGTCACGGGCGGAGTTGGGGTACTTTACCGCTTTCTCAATATCTTTAATGGTGATTAACCCCTTGAGATATCCCTTCTCATCCACAATCGGCAGCTTCTCAATCCGATGGTGGCGCAGGATCTCCTGGGCCTCTTTCATGGTGGTACCCACCGGGGCCGTTACCAGGTTTTCATGGGTCATCACCTCTTTGATCGGGGTGCTGTAATCCTCGGACATCATAAAGCGCAGGTCGCGGTTCGTGATAATTCCCACCAGCTTACCGTTTTCGCAGATCGGCACGCCGCTGATGTGGTACCGGGCCATAATCTCATTGGCATCCGACACCAGATGCTCGGGGGAAAGGAAGAACGGGTTGACAATTACCCCGTTTTCCGAGCGCTTTACGCGATCAACCTGATCGGCCTGTGCTTCGATGGACATATTCTTGTGGATAATGCCGATGCCGCCCTCTCTGGCCATGGCGATAGCCATATCCGATTCGGTGACCGTATCCATGGCGGAGGTCATAATCGGCGTATTCAACCGGATCTTTGCCGTCAGATTCGTGGACAGATCCACCTCGTTGGGCAGTACATGGCTTTCTGCCGGGATCAGAAGAACATCATCATAGGTCAGGCCTTCTTTGACGAACTTTTCGCTGTAATTGGTATTCAGCATATCGTATCCCCCTCTTTTCGACATTTTCAGTATCGTCCCTTATTTTTACGATTATAACAAAACCGCCCCGCCTTTTCAAGAAAAATCCCCCCTTGCCTCTGCTAAAATTCTCCCGCTTTTCCTGCAGTTTTTCGTGGATTGTGCAAGGTTCTCTCCCCTGCCTGTGCGGGTGAAGAAAAAGCGGCTTTCTCTTCTTTTCCGAAGAAAAACAAAAGGCGCGGGCTTTTTTCTCAGCCTGCGCCTTTTTCTATCGGGTTATTCTTCGGGGAGCAAAACATCCTCGTCATAATGCGGGGCCCGGGGCATTTCCCAGGCAAAATGGTCGGTATGCAGCAGGTGATGCGCAATATCGGAGTTTGGCTCCTTCAGATATTCCTTGTACAACGCCTGTACCTCCGGGTTTTCATGAGAAAAGCGCAGGGTATTCTGCTCATCATACCGGTACAGCACCTTTCCACGCTCTCCGGCCAGCTCGCAGCCATCGTGAATGGGCTGGCCGCCTCCTCCGGCGCACCCGCCGGGACAGGCCATAACCTCCACAAAATCATAGTGGACCTCGCCGCGCCGCACGGCACGGATCAGCCGCCGCGCATTGCCAAGGCCGCTGACCACTGCGGTATGGATGACCGTGCCGCCCAGATCGAAGTCGGCCTCCTTCCAGCCGCGCACTCCGCGCACCTGGGAAAATGCCTCAGGCGAGGGATTCTCACCGGTCACCACCGCATAGCAGGTCCGCAGCGCCGCTTCCATCACGCCGCCGGTCGCCCCGAAAATGACGCCCGCGCCCGAGCCCGTCCCCAGCGGGGAATCGAACTCCATCTCTGGCAGATGGGTCAGATCAATCTGGTCCGCTTTAATCATACGGCAAATTTCCCGTGTGGTCAGCACATAATCCACATCCTTGCCCGCACCGGCATCATTGATGCTCGGCAGGTCACACTCCTGCTTTTTGGCCAGGCACGGCATGATGGACACGCTGGTGATATTTTTCGGGTCCACCCCGATTTTTTCGGCGAAATACGTTTTCGTCACGGCACCGAACATCTGCTGGGGCGATTTGGCCGTGGACAGCTGCCCCACCATATCCGGATACTGAGATTTGAGGAACCGCACCCAGCCCGGGCAACAGGAGGTAAACATAGGTCCGTCGTTTTCCTTTTTCTCCTTCAGGCGGGCAAGGAACTCAGTCCCCTCCTCCATAATCGTCAGGTCGGCACTGAAATTGGTGTCGAACACATAATCGAAGCCCATCATCTTTAATGCCGCAACCAGGCGCTTATCCGTTGCGTACTCCGGCGAAAGGCCAAACGCCTCACCCCAGGCGGCCCGCACCGCCGGGGCAATCTGCACCACCGTGATCTTCTCCGGGTTCTGCAGGTCGCCGGTCATATCGAACAGGCGGGCCGTATCATCCCGCTCCCGCAGAGCCGCCGTGGGACAGTGGGTGATACACTGGCCGCACAGGGCACAATCAGCCTGTTCAATCAGCCGGTTATGGGACACATCCACATTGGTGCGCGACCCCGTAAAGCTGATATCCCAGATGTTCAGGCTCTGCACCTTGTCACAGATCTGCACACAACGCATGCACTTCATGCATTTGCTCGTGTCCTTAATCAGAGGAAACTGCAGGTTCCAATCCTTGAACACCGGCTCACTTTTATAGTGGTCCTCCACAAAATTCAGGGTGTTGGCAATTTTCTGCAGCTGACATGACCCGCTGCGCACACAGGTAGGACAGTTGGTGCGGTGCTGCGAGAGGATCAGCTCCACATTCGTGCGGCGGGCTTCGCGCACCTTGGGAGAATTGGTGATGATCTCCATGCCCTCTTCCACCACATTGTTACAGGAGGGAATCAGGTGTTCAATCCCCTTTACCTCTACCACGCAGACGCGGCAGGCTGCAATTTCATTAATATCCTTTAAATAGCACAGGGTGGGCACCGGAAAGCCTGCCTGCGCGGCGGCATCGAGGATTGTGGTTCCCTTGGGAACCGAAATGGGCCGTTTATTAATTGTGACGTTTACCATTCCTTCGTTCTGCCTCCTTTAAAGATTCCATAGCCAAAGTGGTCGCACCGCAGGCAGCGGCCGGCCTCCTGACAGGCTTCTTTTTCACTCATTCCCAATTCAAACGGTTCAAAGCAGCCCTTGCGCTCGGCTGCCGACAGTTCCCGCAGATTTACACGGCCACAGGCCACTTTGTCATTCAGGTCCGGATGGGGCACATCCACATCCACCGAAATCACGTGCTTGTACCCCAAAAACTCGTCAATGTTGGCCGCCGCCACCTTTCCCGCCGCAATGGCGCGGATGACCGTGGCCGGTCCGGTCACACAGTCGCCCCCGGCAAACACGCCGGGCGCATGCTCAATCGCACTCCAGTTCTCCGCTTTGATCACACCGCGGGTGATCGGGATTCCTTTCGATTCGAAATGGCGGGTTTCAATTCCCTGCCCGATCGCCACAATTACCACATCACACGGGATGCGCACATCCTCCAGCCCGGTATCCGCCGGGGTGGGGCGCCCGCCTTTTACTTTTCCGATCATTTTGGGAGACGCCCACAGCGCGGTTACCTGATTGTGGCCGTTGGTTTCAATTCGGGTGGGGGCGTGTAATTCCAGAATCTCGGCGCCCTCGGCCACGGCGCCCTCCACTTCCTCCATCAATGCCGTCATGTCGTCTTTGCGACGGCGATACACTACCGATACTTTCTCGGCTCCGGCGCGGATGGCTGAACGAGTGCAGTCCATGGCCACGTTTCCGCCGCCGATCACGCACACACGCTTGCCGGTAAAATCGGGAATGCGGTTATTGCCGATATTGCCCAGCATTTCCACCGCGGAGACCACGCCCTCAGCGTCCTCCCCTTCCAGTCCGACTTTCTTGTCCGTGTGGGCACCGATGGAGATGTACACCGCATCGTACTCCCGGCGCAGTTGATCAATGGAGATCATGCCCGGATCATCCCCGATGCAGGTATTCAAATGCACCTGTACGCCGGTGGAGAGGATGCTGTCCACATCCTCCTGAAGCCTCACCCGGGGAAGCCGGTAATTGGGGATGCCGTAAATCAGCATACCACCCAGCTTGGGCCGCTTTTCAAACACGGTGGTCTGATGACCCATCAGCTGCAGATAATACGCCGCCGAAAGGCCGGATGGGCCGCCGCCGATAATTGCCACTTTCTTCCCGGTGGAGGGCTCGCATTCGGGGGTGGGTACCACACCGGCGTGATCCACCGCATAACGCTTGAGTCCCCGAATATTCACCGGGGCATCCATCATATTCCGCCGGCATCGGGCTTCACACGGGTGCTCACAGATCAGAGCGCACGCCGTGGGGAACGGATTATCCTTGCGGATCAGGCGCACTGCATCGGCATAACGGCCTGCCTTGACCAGCGCCACATATCCGGGGATATCCACCCCCGCCGGACACAATGCACGGCAGGGCACCGGCTGGTCCAGATGATACAGGCACCGGTTGTGACGGATATGCTCAAGGTAATCCTCGCGGAATCCCTCGGTGCCGTGCAGTACCATTCGAGCGGCTTCAATTCCAATGGCGCAGTCGGCTGAATTAATAATTACGCGGGCGGTGCGCTCGATTAAATCCAGCGTCTCCTCCCCCGCCTTTCCGTTGAGTACATCCTCCAGCAGATTTTCCAGCTGTCCCAGCCCCACCCGGCATGGCACGCATTTGCCGCAGGTTTGAGCATGGCACATCTTGAGGAACGCTGCCGTCAGATCAATGGGGCACAGCCCGGGCGGGCTGGAGGCGATCCGCCGCTCCATATCCTTATACAGACTCTCCACTACCGCCTGAGCCCTGCTCGTTGTCATTATCGTGAGCCTGCTCATGTTCCCATCACAATCCTCTCCATAAATTTGTCTCCGTTGTCTATTTGCTATCTTTTTAATAAATAGATTTTTTTCATTGTACGCTATTGTTAATTTAAAAACAAGGTTTCCTTTTTTATTTGCCGTAGAAAATTCTTTAGGTTTTTTAACAAAATTAAAAAAATTGTTTTATTGAGAAAAAGAAAGTGGGGCTGCCTCCTGAAAAAAGGAGACAGCCCCGCCGTTTGTTCTTTCATTTTCCGGGTTTCTTATTTCTTTGCGACCGGTTCCAGCACCTCGATGCCTCCCAGGAACGGACGCAGCACCTCCGGCACCGTCACACTGCCGTCGGCATTCTGATACTGCTCCACAATAGCAGGCAGTACGCGGCTGGTGGCCAAGCCCGAAGCATTCAGAGTATGGACAAACTGCAGCTTACCGTCCTGATCGCGGTACTTGATATTGCCGCGGCGGGCCTGGTAATCCCGGGCATTGGAGGCCGAGCTGACCTCTTTATAAATACCCATACTGGGAATCCATACTTCCACGTCATACGTCTTGCTCATAGAGAACGAGCAGTCACCCGCCGCCAGACGGCTGAGGCGATAGTGCAGCCCCAGTTTCTGTACCAAACTCTCGGCTTTGCGCACCAGCTCCTGGAAAGCGGCCTCACTGCCCTCGGCGGTGGTGTACTGTACCATTTCCACCTTATTGAACTGGTGACCGCGGATCATACCGCGCTCCTCCGAGCGGTAGGAGCCAGCCTCCCGGCGGTAACAGGGGGTATAGGCGATATACTTTCTGGGAAGCTCCTCCAGCGTGAGGATTTCGCCGCGATGCAGGTTGACCAGCGCCGTTTCCGCTGTGGGGAGAATAAATTTCTTATCCGTGCTGGTGGGGTTGGCGATGTGATACACTTCCTCGGCGAATTTCGGGAACTGGCCTGCTACGGTGCCGCACTCCCAATTGAGCATATGCGGCGGCAGGATGAACTCGTACCCATCCTTCAGATGTTCACTGATAAAGAAGTTCAACAGCGCCCACTCCAGGCGGGAACCCATGCCGCGGTAAATCCAGGCGCCGTTTCCGCCCAGCTTGGCACCGCGCTCATAATCAATTAGCCCCAGACTCTCACACAGGTCCACGTGATTCTTCGGCTCGAAATCAAAAACCGGCTTTTCCCCGAAGGTGTGATCCGGAATATTCTGCTCTTTGCCGCCGGCCTGCACGTCCTCACCGGGCATATTGGGCAGGCTGTACATCAGATCCTGCAGCTGCTCCTGTACGGCATTCAGCTCAGCATCGCTCTCCTTGATGGTGTCGGCCAGCTTCTTCATGGCGGCCATCACCTCGGTGGTGTCCTCCCCTGCCTTCTTCATCTGGGGGATTTTCTTGCTGCAGGCGTTGCGCTCGGCCTTCATCTTCTCCACGTTGCCGATCAGCTCGCGGCGCTTGCCGTCCAGTTCAATAATGGAATCCACCTTGTCATCCAGATCCATTTCGCGCTTATGAATGGCATTTTTGACCGCATCAGGATCATTGATAATCAATTTAATATCCAGCATGTTCTTCTACTCCTTCTTTTTACCGCTGCCCGGAAAAGCCGCGGATCCTTTTGATCTTTATTGGTTGAGCTGAAGGGTCTTCAGCAGGGCCTGCAGGTCCTCTTCTCCATAGAATTCAATCTGCAGGGTCCCCTTTTTCTTTGAGCCCGCAACACGCACCTTTCGGCCGAGATACTCGTGCAGAGAGATCTCCACCTCGTCAAAATACGTGCTGCGCCGGGGTGATCGCGGTTTCTCCGGTTTCTCCTCCCCGGCCTTTTGGGCCATTTTCTCCAGCTCACGCACAGACAGCCCCTGTTCGGCCGCCATATGGGCCGCCTGCACCCGGCTGTCCTCATCCGGAAAGCTGAGCAGCGCCCGGGCATGGCCCGCCGTGATGCTCCCCAGCTCCAACAGTCCGCGCACTTCCTCCGACAGCTGCAGCAGCCGCAGAGCATTGGTGACTGTGGGGCGGGATTTCCCCACCGTCTCCGCCACCTGTTCCTGGGTCATGCCATATTTCTCCATCAGAGACTGATAACCCTGTGCCTCTTCCATAGGAGTTAGGTCCTCACGCTGCAGGTTTTCAATCAGCGCCAGCTCGGTCACCTGGGCATCCTCCAGCTCGCGAACAACCACCGGTACTTCCGACAGACCGGCCATACGGGCCGCCCGGTATCGGCGTTCTCCGGCTACAATCTGGTATCCGCCGGTTACCATTGGGCGCACCAGCAGTGGCTGCAAAATCCCATGCTGCCGGATCGAATCCGCCAGCTCGGCAATTTTTTCCTCATCGAATTCCTTGCGGGGCTGTTCCCGGTTGGGAGTGATCTCTTCCAGGGCGAGGATGACCGTTTCACTGCCATTCTCCGTGGTATTCTCCATAAAAATCGCATCCAGCCCTTTTCCCAGGCCGCCTTTTTTCTTCAAAACGTCTCACTCTCCCTCTCTTCAAACCGGTTTTGCTAAAATTTCTTCCGCCAGCTGCCGGTAGGCGGCTGTCCCTTTATTTCCTTTATCAAAATAGCAGATTGGAGTCCCAAAACTGGGGGCCTCGCTCAGCCGCACAGAGCGCGGAATCACCGCAGCGAATACCTTTTTGGGGAAATACTTCTTCACTTCCTCCACCACCTGCTGGGTCAGATTGAGGCGCCCGTCATACATGGTCAGCAGCACACCCTCCAGTTCCAGATGAGGATTGTACTGGCGCTTGACCCGGCGCACCGAATTCATCAGCTGTGACAATCCCTCCAATGCGTAATACTCACACTGAATCGGCACCAGAATGGTATCCGAGGCAGTCAGCGCGTTGGTGGTAATCATCCCCAAAGACGGCGGACAGTCGATCAAAATAAAATCGAACTTTTCCTTCACAGGCAGCAGTGCTTTTTTCAGCGTACCCTCTCGCTCTTTTTTCTCCACCAGTTCCAGCTCGGCACCGGCCAGATCCATACTCGACGGCAGCAGGTACAGGTTATCAAACTCCGTGCCCACAATAACAGACGCAGCCGGAGTCTCTTCAATCAGTACCTCGTAAATGGTGCTTCGAATGCGCCGCCGGTCCACGCCCACTCCGCTGGTCGAGTTGCCCTGCGGGTCAATATCCACCAACAACACGCGCTTGCCGCACTGACCCAGGGCCGCTGCCAGATTCACCGCCGTGGTGGTCTTTCCCACGCCGCCCTTCTGGTTGGCAATTGCTATTACTTTCCCCACAAAAGCACCTCCTATCACACGGTATCGATTATTATAGCACTTTTTTTCCAATGCGAAAAGGGGATTTCGTGAAAACCGGATTTTTTTGCGCAAATCCCTCTTTTTGTCGGTCTTTTTTCCCTGTAAAGGAGAAATGTTTCACGTGAAACATTTCTTTTTCCACCAAAATTCCATCGGTAAAGCTTCTTTCCATTACTCAGCTTCCTGAGGCGGTTCGATTTCCAACAGACGGGTTGCAATCTTCTCACAAAAAACACGGTCGTGCTCGACAAACAGCAGGGTGGGCCGGTATTCCATCAGAAGCTCCTCCAGCTGCATACGGGAGAACACATCGACATAATTGAGCGGCTCGTCCCAGATATACAAATGCGCCTGCTCACACAAACTCTTTGCCAACA
>JALENG010000137.1 GCA_022767925.1 Clostridia bacterium | reverse complement strand
TTTTCAAGACTCTTTACGGGGAGTGCGGTCCCTATCCCCGCCAAAGACTTTTCTCCCAACGCACAAAAAAATCGGATCCCTTTTCCAAAAAAGGATCCGATTTTTTATTCCAACGTACCCATCGTCCGGGCCCGCTTTTCTGTGTGAACAGGGCCGTGCGCTCAGGCGCCGCGGCTCTCGCAGATATCGGCCCGCCGCAATAGCCCGGCGCCCCCCAGGGTCGTGAGCACGAGCAGAAGGACCATCAGAAGGACGAAATGGAAGACATCCGCCCGCATCCAGATTATCAGGGGCGTCAGGGACAGGCCGGCGTACTCGCACAGCCAGGGCAGCAGGTTGAGCAGCAGGGGGATGGACAGCGCGAGCAGCAGGGTGCCCACCTTTTTCAGCCGCCAGAACGCGAGGGAGAACAGGCTGCCCAGCGAGAACAGGAACCAGAGCAGCGCGCCGTGGAGCAGAAAACCGGACAGGTGCTGGGCGAAGGTGAGGGAGAGGGCCGCGTCGTTTGTCAGGTACACCGCCGCGTAAAAATCCTGAAAGAACAGGCGCCCGGGCAGCAGCCCGTGGGCCAGCAGGCCCAGCACCTCCCCCAGCAGGGCAAAGGAGAAGGAGAGAACCCCCGCCGACAGGTACGAGGCGGTGAACGCCGTATAGCGGGAAACGCCAAACTGCAGGCACAGGCGCAGCTGCTCCCGGATGGAGGCAACCCCCACCACAAACAGGCAGATGCCGCAGATGAGGGAAAACCCGCCGAAAACGCCGTCCCGGTTCGGGTACACGGCCGAGACAATCATCAGGGCGGCCAGTATCAGGGTGAGAATCGCGGTGAATACGGAGACGCCCCGGAACAGATCCGTGAGGCAGTACCGCAGGGCAGGGCGCAGATTGTGTTTTTTCATAAGGCAGTCTCCTCCTTTTCCGTCAGCTGAATAAAGGCCTGCTGCAGGGTGACCGGCCCCGCCTCCAGCCCGTCGGGCACGCGGTCGGGGCGCGCCCCCCGGATGCACACGGTGGATAATCCCCCCAGCGTCTGCCGGGTGAGAACCTCCCGGCCCTGACAGAACCGGTCCAGCAGGGCCGCCGGGCCGGACAGGGTGTACATCCCGTCGGTCAGCTCGCCCGCCGGGCCGCTCTGCAGCACGCGGCCGTTATACAGGACGATGGTCTCCTCCACCAGGGGGGCGGCCTCCTCGATCAGATGGGTGGACAGCACAACGGTGCAGGGATCCTCGCTGTAGCGGCGCAGCAGCGTGCGGTAAAACAGGTCGCGGTGGCGCGCATCCAGCCCCAGTACCGGCTCGTCCAGGAGCAGGTAGGGGGTGTGCATGGACAGCCCCAGAATCAGGCGGAAGATCGAGGCATACCCGGTGGACAGCGAACGGATCCGCTTTTTCTCCGGCAGGCCGAACTGCCCGCACAGCGCCCGGGCATAGGCCGCATCGAACGAGGGGTGGAACCCCCGGGCGATCTCGAAGGCCCGGGATACCCGCATCTCCTCGGGCAGCAGGTTCTCCTCCCCCACTAAAAACATCTTCGACAGGGCGCGGTCATGGCCGGAAACCGGCTCCCCGTCCACGGTGACCTGCCCGCCGTCCGGGCACAGCCGCCCGGTGAGAATGCGCAGCAGCGTGCTTTTCCCGGCGCCGTTGTTCCCCAGCAGGCCGTAAATCCGGTTTCCCCCCAGGGAGAGCGTGACCCCGTCGAGGGCCCGCACGGGGCCAAACTGTTTTTGCACCTTTGTAATTTCAATCGACATCGGATAACCCCCTTTTCATCATGGCCAGGATCTCCCCGTCCGTCAACTCCAGACGGCGGGCCTCGCTGACCGCCCTGCGGATGTACTCCTCAAAGAACCGTTCCCGGCGGCGCTGCCGCAGCGTTTCCCGGGCGCCGGGGGAGACGAACATCCCCACCCCGCGCTTTTTGTACAGCAGGCCGTCTTCCACCAGCCGGTTGATCCCCTTGAGCGCCGTGGCCGGATTGATTTTCCAGGCCACCGAGAACTCGGTGATCGAGGGAACCTGGCCGTCCTCCGGGTACGCGCCGGACAGAATCCCGTCCTCCAGCTGATCGGCCAGCTGCAGGAAAATGGGCCGCTCTTCCTCCATCCGCATGGCAAAACCTCCTTTTTGGTGATATAGTTAGTTAGTCGAGTAGCTAACCACAATGCTAATATAGCAGGGATCCGGGCCGCTGTCAAGGGCTTTGCAAAGATTTTTGCTTCATTTTTTGCCGCAAAAAAGCCCCGCCGGGCTGTGGGAAAAACAGCCCGGCGGGGGGGTTGTAGAGGAATGGAGTACGCAGAATCAATACGCGGTCCAGCCGCCGTCGGCCGCAATGGCCACGCCGTTTACAAAGCTGGAATCATCGCTGGCAAGGAACAGGGCGATGGCGGCAATTTCCTCCGGCGTGCCGGTGCGGGGGGAGTTGCCGGCGCCGGCCATGATGCGCTCGGTTCCAAAGGCGCTGGAGTTCTCAAAACCGACGCCCTTGGTCAGGATTTCCGTCATCACACCGCCGGGGCAGATGGCATTGCAGCGGATGCCCTTCTGGGCGTACATGTAGCCGATGTTCTTCGTCATGCCCACCAGCGCAAATTTCGAGGAGGTGTACGCCGTACCGGCGCGGCAGCCGCCCAGCCCGCCGACCGAGGCCACGTTGATGATGTTGCCGCTCTGCTGGGACAGCATCTGCTGCACCGCCTTGCGGCAGGCGTACATCGGGCCGTTGAGGTTCACATTCATAATGCGCTGCCAGGTATCGTCATCCAGCTCGTGCACCGGCAGATTGTTGTCCATCACGCCGGCGTTGTTGACCAGGATGTCCAGCCGGCCGAAGGTCCGGACGGCAAAGTCGATCATCCCCTCCACGTCCTCTTTCCGGCTCATATCGCCGGGATATGCCGCAATGGTCAGGCCCTGTTTGGCGGCCTCATTGGTCAGCTCTTCCAGTTTTTCCTTTCTTCTGGCCACGGCGACAACCTTGGCCCCCTCCTGTGCGTACAAAAGGGCAATGGCGCGGCCCATGCCGGAGCTGGCGCCGGTGACGATGGCAACACGGTTTTCCAGTTTCATTTTCCAATACACTCCTTCGTTTTTGGCGGGAACCCCCCCGTGGGGAACCCCCGTGGGTTGACACAGTTGTGTCACTTTTGTATTATAGGAGGAAAGGGGGGGAAGTCAAGATGACGGCCGCCAACGATACAAAAAGGGAAAAAATGTGTCAAAAGACGCAAAGGGCCCTGCACAAGCGCAGCGAGGAATCGGCCGGGCTGATCGGGGAGGCGCTGCTCGCCCTGATGGAGGAAAAGCCCTATGCAGAGGTCACCGTATCGGAAATCTGCCGCCGGGCGACCACCAGCCGCAATACCTTTTACCGGCTGTTCCGCACACGGGAGGACGTGCTGGAGTACGTGATGACCAGCCGGGTGAAAAGGATGCTGCGGGAGCACGGGGAGAAGGCGCGATACGACCCCATCCGGCCCGCGCGGGCGGATATCGAGGAGGAGTACCGGCGCTTTTACCGGTTTTGGGAGAAGGAAAAGAAGGTGCTGCGGCTGTTTGTGCAGGCGGGGCGGATGGATATCTTCCGGCGGGATTTCGACCAGCTGGTGCGCCACACGCTGACACAGGACGTGGTGCGGTATTATGAACGGGAAGAGGAATTTGCCGAATACTATTACACCTGGCTGATCTATGCGCTGAGCGGGCTGCTGGAGAAATGGGTGCAGCGCGGGTTTACGGAAACGCCCGGGGAGATGACGGCGCTGACGATCCGGCTGTTCCAGACGCCGAATTACCGGTTTGCCGTGGACCCCAAACAGAAAGGATGAGGAAAATGAAACCCCTGTGGGTGAGAAACTGTGCGCTGGGCAGCGGGATGCCCAAAATCTGTGTGCCGCTGATGGCGAAAACCGAAGAGGAGCTGCGGGCACTGGCCCGGTCGGTTCGGGAGAGCGGCGCCGGTCTGGTGGAATGGCGGGTGGATGCGTATCGCGGCGGGGACGTGACCGGTGCGCTGGAGGCCCTGCGGCAGGAGCTGGGGGAGGAGATGCCCATTCTGTTCACCTTCCGCACCAGAGAGGAGGGCGGCCTTGCCGGCATCTCCGGGGAGGAGTACGCCCGGCTGTATCGGGCTGCGGCCGGCTGCGGCTGGGCGGACCTGTTTGATCTGGAAGTAAACCGCGGGGAAGCGGTGGTGCGGCCCCTTCTGCGGCAGGTGCAGGCCCTGGGGGGGAAAGGAGTGCTGAGCTTCCACGATTTTGAGAAGACGCCCGGGGAGGAAACTCTGCTGACCCTGTTCCGGCGGATGGAGCAGTGGGGGGCGGACATCGCCAAAATCGCCGTGATGCCCCGGGACAACCGGGATGTGACCACGCTGCTCTCTGCGGCGGCCCGGTATTCCGGGGAATCGCCCCAATTGCCGCTGATCGCCATCTCCATGGGGCAGCGGGGCATGGTCAGCCGCCTGTGCGGAGAGATCACCGGCTCGTGCCTGACCTTTGGGACGTGGGGGGCCGCGTCGGCGCCGGGCCAGCCGTCGGTGGATGAGCTGCGCGCGGCCCTGCGCCTGCTGCACGGAGGGGAAGGATGAGCCTTTCTTCGCAGGTGCGCCGACAGCTGCAGGGGATGGCCGAGCCCGGGTATGCTGCGTTCTCCGCTTCGCTGATCCCCGGGGTGCAGGCGATGCTGGGGGTGCGCCTGCCCCGGCTGCGGGCCCTGGCCGCCCGTCTGGTCAAAGAGGGGCAGGGGGAGCGGTACCTCATGGAAGAGAGACAGGACGAGTGGTTTGAAGAGACCATGCTGTGCGCCATGGTGATCCCCCTGCTGCCCGGGGACGGCACCCTTGCCCGGGTGCGGGATTTCCTGCCGCGGGTGAACAACTGGTCCGTGTGCGATTCGCTGTGCGCCGGGCTGCGGAAACAGGCGAAAAGCCAGGAGGAGATGTTCCTCCCCTTTATCCGGCAGTGCCTCACCGGCCGGGAGGTGTACACCCGGCGGTTTGGCTGCGTGATGCTGCGCCACTTTGCCCACCGGCCGGAGACGGCGGTGCCGCTCCTGCGCCGGGTGTGGGGGGACGGGGCCTATTATGTGCAGATGGCGGCGGCGTGGGCGCTGTGCGACTGTGTGGCCCTTGCCCCCGAGCGGGCCCTGCCGCTGATCGGAGAGGACCCGCCGCCCCCGGTGATCCGCCGGATGCTGCTGCAGAAGGCGCGGGATTCCAAACGGGTGCCGCCCGACATCCTCGCCCGCTTGCAGAGCCTTCCGGCAGCCCGGGAGGAAACCGGCGGGAAAGAAGCCAAAGACTTTGGAAAAACTGTGTGAAAGGGCTTGACTTTTGCGGGAATATCGACTAAAGTAGTAAGCGAACAAACTTTTCAAACGTAGTTTTCCAGGAGGAGAGATTTTTGGGGAAGTGCTTCTCTGCGAAGCGATTCCCCGGGAGAGGCTGCTCCCGGAAATTTACCGGAAAAAAGAACTGTATGGAGTAAAGGAGCGAGTTTGTATGCGTTATAAGGTTCTGGGAAAAACCGGGCTGAATGTCTCGGTTGCCACGGTGGGTACATGGGCCATCGGCGGTGCCGGCTGGGGCGAAGTGGACCGCAACGATTCCATTGCGGCCATCCGTGCCATGCTGGATAACGATGTGAACATCATTGATACGGCCCCCATCTACGGCTGCGGCTATTCGGAAGAGGTGGTGGGCGATGCGATTCAGGGCTATGACCGGGAAAAGCTGATTATCTCCACCAAATGCGGCCTGGTCTGGGGCGAAGCGGCGGCCAGAGGCGCCCGCAATATCTCCGGCGAGAGCATTATGAAGGAGATCGACCAGTCGCTCAAGCGCCTGAAGATCGACTACATCGACATCTATCATGTGCACAAGCCCGATTTCCTGGGCACCCCGTTCGAGGACACCATGAGCGCCATGATGAAGCTGAAGGAGAGCGGCAAGATCCGCCACATCGGCCTGTCCAACTTCTCCATCGAGCAGACCAAAGAGTGCATGAAGTACGGCGACGTGGAAGTGATCCAGCCCCCGTTCTCCATGATCGACCAGCGCGAGAGAAGCGTGCTGGAGTTCGCGAAGGAAAACGGCATCGGCGTGATGACCTACGGTTCGCTGGGCGCCGGTATGCTGACCGGTACCATCCGCACCCTGCCCAACTGGGATCCCGGTGACATGCGCTTCCAGTTCTATGATTATTTCAAAGAGCCCAAGTTCTCCAAGGCTCAGGAGCTGCTGAAGGTGCTGGACAAGGTGGCCGAGAGCCGCAACGTGCCCGTGGCACAGGTGGCGGTCAACTGGATTACGGCCCACCCGCTGGTGGACACGGCCCTGATGGGCGTGCGCAACCGGCATGAGGCGGACGAGAACTGCTCGGCCACCAGCTGGGAGCTGACCGCCGAGGAAATCGCCCTGCTGAACGAGGCGGTCGCCGAGTACGAGCGCGAGACCCCCAAAGAGGGCTCGCCTGCCAAACGCTGATTCCTCATTTGTTATAGAACACTCCAAAACAGTGGGAGCCGGTGCCTGAGCGGCACCGGCTCCTGCTGTTTTTTGGCTTTCCACCGCTTATTGGATGAAAGCGATAAGATACCTGTTTTTTTGTCGTGGAAATCCCGGTTTCTTTCCGATATAATAAAATCAAAAATCATGGAGGAGGAATTTTTGCATGGCATACATTCGTTTAACCCTGGCGTCGCGCTGCTTGAACGGCGCCACCGATGTGTCGGTGTTCTTCCCGGATGACCCGAAGGCCCCCATCGGCAGCGGCATGGCCCCGCGCAAGCCCGGGGTGATCCCCGGTGACGCGGTGGACAAATCCCGCCGGTACCAGGTACTGTGGCTGATGCACGGCGGCGGGGACGATTACACCGCCTGGCCGCTGGATGCGATGGTGCAGCGCGCCTGCGGCAGCGAGCAGCTGATTGTGGTGATGCCCACCATCCGCGATCTGCCCGGGGTGGCCCGCAACGCGGACTATCTCTCCTATGTGACCGAGGAGCTGCCGGAGCTGATCGGTTTTCTGTTCCCCATCTCCCGCCGGCGGGAGGACAACTTTATCGCCGGGCTGTCCTACGGCGGATACTTTGCCTATCGCTGTGCGCTGACCCACCCGCAGAACTACGCCTGCGTGGGCAGCTTTTCCAGCCCTTTGGATGTGAAAGAGGATGTGCGCCGCCACCATGTGGGGCAGGCGGTGTTCTCGGACCCCGATTCGATCGACGGCACCGACCGGGACGTGCTGGGCATGGCCACGAAACGGAAGGAGCAGGGCGTCGACCTCCCCCGCATGTTCCAGACCTGCGGCACCGAGGATTTCACCTGGGATTTCAACGTGGTGGCCCGCGACCATTTCCGCGCGCTGGGGCTGGATCACACCTGGATTCAGCGCCCCGGAGTGCACAATTTCGAGTTCTGGGACGGGGCCCTGCGGCAGTACCTGCAGTGGCTGCCCCTGCGGCACGGCTATTTTAAGGAGGGGAACTGAGAGATGAGATTGCAGATTCACACGGGGATTCCCGATGTTTCGCTGGATGCGGTGGTGCCCGAGTACACCCGCGCGAAAAAAGCGCAGGGCCTGAGCGAAAAGGAATACTACGGCAAAAAGGGCCTGCCGGTGCTGTGGCTGCTGCACGGGGCGTTCGGTTCCAGCGGCGACTGGATGCGCTACAGCCAGATTGAACTGTTCGCCGAGGAAAACGGGCTGATCGTCGCGTGCCCCAGCGGGGAGAACGGCGCGTATGTCAATGCCGTGCGCGGCGCGGCGTGGGAGGATATCGTCACCATCAAGCTGTGGGGGTTGGTGCACACCATGCTGCCCAGCAGTGTGGACCCGAAGGATAACTTTATCGCCGGGCTGTCCATGGGCGGCTACGGTGCGCTGCGCCTGGGGCTGAAGTACCCGGACCGCTACAGCCGCATCGGCTCGTTCTCCGGCGGGGTGGATATCGCCGGGCGTTACGCCGCGGGGACGTTCTCGGCCCCGGGGAGCGAGGATGTGTTCGGCCCCCGGGAGAGCGTGCCGGGCAGCGACCTTGACCTGTTCGCCGTTCTTCAGAAGCGCGCCGCGCAGGGGGGAGAGCTGCCGCCCATTTACCTCTCCTGCGGGACGAAGGACGCGCTGATGGCCGACAACCTGCGGCTGCGCGCGGCGCTGGAAAAGGCCGGGTACCTTGTTACCTGGCAGGAGGAGGACTACGGCCACGAGTGGCGCTTCTGGAACCGGCAGGTGGAGGCATTTATCCGCACCCTGCCCCTGGGGCAGGCGGAATAACCGCCCCCCTTTGCAAAAAAATTTTTCCACCCGCTGCCCCGGTGTGATACCATAGGGGCAGCCCCCGGCGGCGCGCCGTTCTTCTCGCCGCAGGTGCTGGAGATCGTCGGGAACTTCCTGCGCAGCCACTGAGGCGCCTTGCCGCGGAGACACCTTGCTTATAAGAAAAGCATAGAAACCATAGAATTTATAGAAATGGGCGGCGGGAGCAAATCCCGGCCGCCCATTTTTTCTGCGGAAAAGGGAAGAGAGAAGAGGGAAGAGGGAAGAACGAAAAAGCCGCCCTTCCTCTGTTTTTCAGAGGGAGGACGGCGCTAAGGGGGTGGGGAGAGAAGAGGGAACGATCCCTAAATCCGCTTTTCAAAATTCCCGGTTACATACACGCCCTCGTCCACCACCACAAAGGCCTTGGGGTCCATGTGACGGATGATGTCCATAAACTCGCTCAGCTCGTACTTATTGATGCAGGTGACCAGCACCCGCGTCTCCTCCTGGGTATAGGCGCCCACGCCCTTCCACTCGGTCACGCCGCGGCCGGTCCGGGTCAGGATCTCGTGGTCGATGTCCGGCTTCTTGGTGAAGATCATCAGGCGCACGTTGATGTTCTGGTAGTGGGTTTTGTCCAGGAGGATGGTGAAGAACACCATGTAGATCAGCGAGTACAGAACCACCTGAATGTCAAACAGCATCAGCAGGATCAGATAGATCACCGCGTTGGCCGCCAGAGAGATCTTGCCCACGCTGGCGTTTTTGAACCGGCGGGAGGCCCACACCCCGATGATGTCAAAGCCGCCGCCGCAGCCCCCGGCGATCAGGATCAGGCCGACGCCGATCCCGGTGACGATGCCGCCGATCAGCACCGACGCCAGGCAGTCCTCCATCAGCGGCACGGCGGGGATCAGGCTGGTGAACAGGCTGATCGAGCCCGCGCCCAGAATGGTGCGGATCAGAAATCCCCGGCCCATGCTGTGATAGGCCAGAAACAAAAGCGGCAGGTTGATGAGCATGTAGATCACGCCGTACAGGTTCAGCCCGCTCTCGGGGAACAGGGGCTGCAGAAACAGGGTGATCAGCTGGGCAAGGCCCACGGCCCCGCCGCTGAACAGCTGAAACGGGACCACAAACAGGTTCATGCCGGCCGCATACAAAAAGCCACCGAACAGAATCACGGCCATTTTGGCCCAGGCGGGCTGCAGTTTTTCCATCATAGTGCATTCTCCCTTTAAAAAATAGAGGTACCCCACCCTCTCATGCAGGGCCGGGGGAAAAGACACCGGGATGCGGATGCCGCGCGGCGGACTGTGTCACGCGGCGGACTGCGTCACGCCAGAGGCCGGAACAGGTCGCCGCTTTTTTTCAGGCGGCGGTAGCGCCCGGTCATTATCAGCACCACCCCGGCGCGGGCGATGGCCACAAAGACGCAGATCAGGCCCAGGGCCCGGGCGTTGGCGCCAAGGCACGTATACAGCCAGACGCCCAGAAGGGGCAGCAGCGAATTGCTGAGGGTGATAAACAGGGTGTAGATGCTGACGATCAGGGCGCGGTTCTTCACCGGCGTGACCTGCAGCAGCATTTGCACCGTGCACATGGAGATCATCCCCTGGGGAATGTTGCCGATCAGGCCCAGAAGAATAAAATACGGCACCCGCGCCCCCATGGGCAGGAACAGCATGGTGGCCACCATCACCGGGCACAGAAACAGGCCCAGGCACGCAAAGAGAAACACATAATGCTCGGATTTTTCGCGGCACAGGCGGGTGAAAAAGCCGATCGAGAGCATCTGGCAGGTGGAGCACAGCGCCTGGAACAGGCTGAGCTGCGCTTCGTTCATGCCGGCATACTGGATTTCGGCGATGTACCACAGGCTCCAGTCGATGTGCCAGGCAAAGTAGAACAGCAAAATGGCGGCAAAGAACGAGCGGAACGCCCGGTGGCCGAACATGTGGCCCAGCGCCTGGCGGAAAAGGGCCAGCCCCATTTTTTCGCCCCGGTCCTCCTCCCGCCGCAGCGGGCAGGGAATGCGCCGCAGCAGCAGGGCCTGCCCGATCATGCAGGCCCCCGCGAGGTAGTAGAATACCCGCAGCACCCACAGCTTTCCCCCGGTATCCGGCCGCAGGGCCATCAGGCTGCCGCACAGCAGGGGTACGAAAATGCCGATCAGGAACATGCACCGGTTGCGCACGGCGAACGCCTGATTGCGCTGGTCCAGGTGGACGGCATCGGCAAAAAAGGTCTGCCATTGGGCGTTGTACAGTGCGATGCCGCCGGTGGTCATGGCCAGAAAGAAGAAATAGGACGCCATGGGGTCTTTCCCTATAGCGGGCACCGTGCCCAGGCCGAAATAGGCACCCCCCATGATCAGAAGCAGCACCATGGGCACCGTGCGGCTGCAGCGGGTGCGGTTGGACAGAATCCCGCAGGGGATCATCAGCAGCACCGCCGCCAGATTGGGAATGGTGGTGACCAGGCCGATCTGGGTATCCGTGGCGCCGAGGTTGGTGGCGTACAGGTTGTTGCCGATGCTGTTGAGGGAGACGGCGTACTGGAGCAGCAGCCCCTCGAACCCGAACAGCAGAAGCAGCCGGCTTTGCGGATTCGACAGGGTATTCTGAACGGCAGAGCGAAGGGAAAAGGAGCAAAATCGCTTCATGGGCATGCCTCCGAAAAAAGGGATTGGTTTTGACAAGACGGCCGAACCGTGCTATGCTGAAAAAAACAGCGGAAGGGATGAACAGCGTATGTTTTTGAATGACTACTCGGCCTTTCTGGGGGACGGCAGCCGCAACCGGAAGGGGCAGGACCTGGGGGAATTTCTGCAGGGATATGACCCGCACCGGTACGATACCCCCAGCGTGACCACCGATATCATCGTTTTGCAGGTGGAAAAGGGCGCCGTGTCCTGCCGGGAAAACGGGCGGGTACTGCTGATCCGCCGGGGCAACCACCCGTGCATCAACGCCTGGGCCCTGCCGGGCGGATTTGTGGACATGAAGGAAAACCTGAAGGACGGCGCCCTGCGGGAGCTGCAGGAGGAGACCGGGGTATCCGGCGTCCCGATGGAGGCCGTGGGCGTGTGGGGCGACTGGAAGCGCGACCCCCGCACCCGGGTGATCACCGTGCCCCATCTGGCCATTCTGGAGGAGGAAGTCAGCGTGCAGGCCGGGGACGACGCCGGGGACGCGCGGTGGTTTACCCTCTCCTTTGAAAAGGGGCGGGAGGAGATGTACCCCGACGGCTGGCTGCGGGAGACGTACGGCATCACGCTCAGGAGCGGCGACGTGACCCTGACCCCGGTGGTGGCCCGGCTGAGCCGCCCGGAGGACCTGCTGATCCAGGAGGAATTCCTGGTGGAGGACACCGGCTCGATGGCGGCGGACCACAGCGGCATTCTGCTGCAGGCGCTGCTGCACGCCGAACGGGCCCTTTCCCGCCGCGCCCACGGGTGAACCAACAGCATTATAGCAAAAAGACGGAGAAAGGCAAGGGGGAAATGCGCCCTTTCTCCGACTTTTTTTGCGGGAAATCCGCTCCCCCGCAGAGAGGAGTAAATCTGTTTATTTTTAGACAAACGTATTGAAATATTCCGACAAATCCGCTATAATAGGAAACAAGAATAAACGGATACCTTTCTTTTTTGGAAAAGAAGGGTATCCCTTTCCATTTCATTACAATCGTGGAGGAATTGAGTATGGACAGATTAAAGGGAAAAGTCGCCATCGTAACCGGTTCGACCAGCGGTATCGGCATTGGTATCGCCCGGCTGTATGCCGCCGAGGGCGCCAAGGTTGTGATCTGCGGGCGCAGAGAGCAGAAGGGCCAGGCCGTGGTTGACACCATTGTCAAAGAGGGCGGCGAGGCTTCGTATCATTTCATGGACATCACCCAGGTGGAGAGCATTGAAAAGCTGATGGCCGACACCGTCGAGAAGTACGGCAAGATCGACATCCTGGTGAACAACGCGGCGAACGTGGGCCTGAAGGACGGGCGCGTGGACGAGCTGACCCTGGAGATGTGGGACAACATCTTCCAGAGCGACGTGCGCGGCACCTTCTATGCCACCAAGTGTGTGCTGCCCTATCTGCAGAAGAACGAGAACGGCGGTTCCATCATCAACATCGGCTCGATGGCTTCCTGCAGCGGCGACCTGAGCTCCACCGCATATGCCTGCGCCAAGGCCGGCGTGGATAAGCTGACCCAGTACACCGCCCTGCAGTACGGCAAGCAGAACATCCGCTGCAACTGCGTGCGTCCCGGCCTGATCGTCACCCCGGAGAACGAGGCGTATGTGCCCCAGATGCTGAAGGACATCTTCCTGAGCAACATCGAAGTGAACCGCTATGGCTGCCCCGAGGATATCGGCCATATGTGCGTATACCTGGGCTCTGATGAGAGCAGCTACGTGACCGGCCAGATCGTCAATGTGGACGGCGGCCTGAACTCCCATGTGGCAACGGCGGCGCAGTTCCGTCAGCTCAATTCCCGCACCTGGTAAGAAAAACAAACCAGCAAAATGGGCGCCCCGTTCCCCCGGTTTTCCCGGGAGAGGGGGCGCCCCTTTTTTGTGGAGTGCCGAAAAACAGGTCAGGCCGCATGGGACGGCCGGGTGACATTTTTCATCCAGTTAAAGCGGTTGATCTTTACGACGGCGACGATGCACTTTAAAATCTGGTCGCACTTCAGGCAGGCCATGACCACCCACGCGGGCGCGCCCAGGGTGAGAGCCGCAAATCCGGAGGGCAGCACCACCAGGAACACGAAGAGGGTGTCGTTTTTAAACACAAACGAGGTATCGCCCCCTGCTTTGACCAGCCCCGCCAGGCCGGAGGCCTGGTAGCAGGTTCCGATGAACGTGACGGACAACAGGGTCATCATCTGGTCGGCGATCGTTTGGGAAGCGGGCGTGATATTGTAAAGCGAGAGGAACGGCCCCTTTAATAGCAGGATGACCCCGCAGCTGCACACCCCCACGGCGAGGAAGGTGAGCTGCACCAGGCGCGCATAGGGGCGGATTTTCTCCGTCTCCCCGGCGCCCACCAGAATCCCGGTGAGAATGCCCACCGCAGCGGACAGGCCGCTGATCCAGATAAAGACCAGGTTGTTCATCTGGTTCATGATGCTGGCGGCGGTGATGGCCTCTTTCATCAGGCGGCCGATAATCATGCTCTGGCAGAAGGTGTTGATGCTCCACACCAGGTCCCCGGCCATGACCGGCCCGCCGTAGCGCACGAAGTCCCGCACCAGCACGCCGCACTTCATAAACAGGCAGGAGAACCGCCAGCGCAGCACCTTTTCGCACCGCAGCATGTACCACACGGCGGCCGCCGCCTCGAACACCCGGCTGATCAGGGTGGCGATGGCCGCGCCGTTGACGCCCATGGCGGGGAGGGGGCCCAGGCCGAAGATAAAGACGTAGTTCAGCGTGACATTGACCAGCAGGGCAAAGGCCGAGATGTACATGCCCACCCGGGCGTTCTCCACCCCGCGCATCATGGCGATGGTGATCTGGGAGAGCGCGAAGAACAGGCAGGAAAAGCCGGTGATCTGCAGGTAGGGGATGGCCGCCTGTACCACCGCCTGATCCGGGGTGAGCAGCTGCAGGATGGGCCGGGCAAACCCCACCGAGGCCACCGTGAGCAAAAGGCCGATGGTCAGCCCGGCGCGCATGGCGATGGAGGCGATGCGCCGGATGCTGTCGAGATCCCGCTTGCCCCAGTACTGGGCGATGAGAATCAGCATGGCAGCGGACAGGCCGTTGATCATCATGGACAGGAAGGTCTGCACCTGGGTGCCCATATAGACGGCGGAAATGGCGGTATCCCGCAGGGTGCCCACCATCAGGTTATCGGCAAAATTGACGGCGAAGGTAATCAGGTTCTGCAGCGAGATCGGAATCGCCAGGGAGAACATGGCCCGGTAGACCGAGCGGCCGTCCGGCATTTTCAGCATAACAAAGCGCCCCTTTCGCACCCGCCAGCCGGTCGGAGTGCGCTTTCTATTGTAGGTAAGAAAAGGATGTTTGTCAACATAAAACGGCCGGAAAAGCAGAGAAAATCCCCGGGCCGTTTGGGCGGTATTCGTAAGACAGTGAACGGAGCGTATCGGTACAGATGCGCTCCGTTTATATGCCATTATCACATATGGCGCAGTTGCAGGCAGCCTCCTTGGCTCTCCCTCAGGGAGAGCTGTCACCGAAGGTGACTGAGAGGGGCTTGCAGGCGCTTTTGAATGGTACTATCAATTTGTGTGCACACGCCACGAAAATCCCTATCGACATCTCGGTTGGAAAAACGCAGAACCTCCAATCCAAGCGCTGTCAAAAATGCGGAACGCGAAGAATCATAGGCCATCCCCTGAGGTTCATAGTGTTGAGAACCATCCAATTCAATAACTAACTTGGCAGAAGCACAATAAAAGTCTACGATAAATCTCCCGATGATTCGCTGTTTATAAATCTTCACCGGATATTTGCGGAGGAAAAGATACCAGAGCTTTCGTTCGTGGGGTGTCATCTCCCTGCGTAACCGCCGGGCGTTTTCCAGTTGGCTGTTGTCCTTTGGTATGGTCA
>JALENG010000103.1 GCA_022767925.1 Clostridia bacterium | reverse complement strand
TTTTGGGAAGAGTGCTTCTTCTCGTTTGGCATTATAGCACGCATCACAAAAGAAAACAATCGCACGACCGCCGCTTTTTTGATTTTTGGTTATCCGTAGCAGAATATCTTCATTTTGAAAAACAAAACTGTACTCGTTTTTCCTATATAAAGGAAAGAGCAGGAGAAAATCTCCTGCCCTCTTTTCCTATGATTTTTCTGATGCTTCGGCGTTTTTCTCTTTATTCTCTTCTTGTTCGGCGGAAGCCCGCGCCAGAAGATCGCTCTTTTCCGCATGGCCCGTATAGGTCGGTACCAGGCGGTGAACCACTTCCATCATATGCCGGTTATCCACCCCGGCACATTCCCGCAGTTCCGCCAGGCCGCAGAGGAATACATCCTCATCCACTGGCGTGGGAGAACCGATATAAATCAGCTCGTGCGCTGTTTTTTCGCATCCGCCCTCACAGTCCAGCAGTAACTCTTCGTACAGCTTCTCCCCGGGACGAAGGCCGGTAAAGGTAATATCAATGTCCTTATAAGGCTCGTATCCGGAAAGCTGGATCAGTTTTTCCGCCAGATCCAGGATTTTCACCGGCTTTCCCATATCCAGGATAAAGATTTCGCCGCCCTTTGCCATACCGCCTGCCTGAATGACCAGCTGGGCCGCTTCGGGGATAGTCATAAAATAGCGGATAATATCCGGATGCGTGACCGTAACGGGGCCGCCCGCTTCAATCTGCCGCTTGAAAAGAGGGATCACGCTGCCGCTGCTGCCCAGCACATTTCCAAACCGCACCGCCACATACTCCGTTTTGCTGTGGCGGGAGTAGTACTGGATGATCAGTTCACAGATGCGCTTGGTAGCCCCCATGATATTGGTGGGGTTGACCGCCTTATCCGTGGAAATCAGCACCATGCGCCGTACCCCATACTGATCGGCACAGGTGGCCACATTCCAGGTGCCAAACACATTGTTCTTCACCGCCTCGCCGGGGCTCAGCTCCATCAGCGGCACATGCTTATGGGCCGCTGCGTGGAAAACCACCTCGGGATGATAGGCCTCGAACACATGGGAAAGACGGCTGCGGTCCCGCACAGAGCCGATCAGCACCTCGAAATCCAGCCAGGGATATTTCCTGTGAAGCTCCTGCTGCAGGTCATAGGCGTTGTTCTCGTAAATATCGAAAACCAACAGCTTGTGCGGCCGGAACAACGCGATCTGACGGCACAGCTCGCTGCCGATGGATCCGCCGCCGCCCGTGACCAGCACAGTTTTTCCGTGCAGATAGCTGCTGATCTCCTCGGTATTCAGTGTAATCTCATCACGGCCGAGCAAATCCACGATATCCACATCGCGGATGACCACATGCTCGTTGCCCTCCAAAATCTCATACAGAGCGGGCACGGTTTTCAGCTGGCACCCGGTGCGGGAGCAGATATCAATAATCGCCCGCTTATCCGAATTGCGAGCCGACGGAATGGCCAGTATGATCTGGTCCACATCATAGCGCGCCGCCATGCGGGGGATACTCTCGCGGGTACCCACCACCTTCACCCCGTTGATCCGCGTGCCCTTTTTGCTGCGGTCATCGTCAATGGCACAGACCGGAATCTGCACGCTCTCGGGGGCGCTTTTCATCTCTTTGATCACCATGGAGCCCATTTCACCGGCACCGATCACCATCACGCGCAGTTGACGCTCGCCATCCCGGTGCAGGTTTCGACGGCGCACCCGGCGGATCAGGCGGTAACTCATTCGCACGCTTCCGATGAAGGCCAGCGTCAGCAACCAGCCCGCCACATACACGCTGATAGGAAACCGGGACTGCTGCAGAATGGCCCAGCTGACACCGGTGCCAATCCCGCAGGCCAGCGTGCCACCTGCCACAATCTGCATCATCTCACTGCTGCCGGCAAACTCCCAGATGGTGCGGTAAAATTTGAACAGCACAAAAATCGCCAGGCACAGCAGGACAAAAAGCGGCATAATCCGGCCGAAGGCTTCCATATAGATCAGGCGCTCCAGCGTACTGACATTCACATCCGACAGTCGCAGAACCATCGCCAGAAAATACGCCAGGTAAACGCAGACGGCATCCAGCATCATCTGTGGAATTATATGCAAAACCCGATTCTTCTTTGTTTTTTTCGGTTTCAAGGCCGAACCGCCCCCGTTCTTTTCGATAGCATGGATCATACTATGGTTCCCATTATACGCGCCAAATCTCTTTTGCACAATAGCAACCATAAAATTTACCATTTTTTTGCATAGAAAGCACGACTTTGTATGCAAAAAAGAACACTGTGAAAATCTGTTTTCTCACAGTGTTCTCTTTTTTGCTTTCTGCTGCCGTTTTATTCCTCGGTGGAATCCTCTTCCTCTTCGGCTTCTTCCAGTTCAAATTCCAGGTGTTCGCCGCAGTTCGGGCAGTCCATTTCGCCCTCTTCGATGATATCCGCCGACAGGCATACGGTTTCACCACAATTAGGGCAAGTTACCTCAAAATAGGTATCGTCAAACTCGTCCAGCTCGTCGTCCTCATCCTCGCAGCTGCAGCATCCGTCACAGCCATCCTCGTCATCGTTCAGGCCGTAAACTTCCTCTTCCAGCGTACCGAGATCCTCGTCAACCTCGTCCAACTGATCGGCAATCTCACCGGTCTGCACTTCCAGATCGCTGACGCTCAGTGCCAGGTCATCCAGCAGCTCGAGAATTCCGTTGAGCAGTTTCACTTCTTTTTTGTCGGCATCCAGCTCCAGGCCTTCTGCCAGGCCGCGCAGATAAGCGGCGCGCTCCGTAATCGTCATGATAACGACCTTCCTTTCTCTGGCACGGCATGAAGCCGGGCCCTGACTCTTACCGGGAATGGGGAGTGCCTTACGCACGCTCCATATACTCGCCGGTACGGGTATCAATGCGGATCATTTCCCCTTCATTGATGAACAGCGGAACCTTGATTTCGGCACCGGTCTCCAGGGTAGCGGGCTTGGTCGCGTTGGTCGCGGTGTTGCCAGCAAAACCGGGATCGGTCTTCGTTACTTCCAGTTCTACAAAGTTCGGGGGCTCAACACCGAACACGTTGCCCTTATAGGACAGAACCTTGCAGTCCATATTCTCCTTTACAAAGCGGAATCCATCGCCCAGTACATTGGCGCTGATCGGGATCTGCTCGTAGGTTTCCAGATCCATGAAATAGTACAGATCACCGTCTTCATACAGGTACTGCATGTCTTTGCGCTCGATGTAAGCGGTCGGATACTTATCATTGGGGTTGAACGTTTTCTCCGTAACAGCACCGGAAATCACGTTGCGGATTTTCGTGCGGACAAAAGCCGCGCCCTTGCCGGGTTTCACGTGCTGGAATTCGATAATGGAATATACGTTGCCATCCATTTCGAAGGTGACACCGTTTCTAAAATCGCCTGCAGTAATCATAGAGTGAAGCCTCCAAATCAAAATTTGTACAACTTAGTTTATAATATTTTCAGACTTTTTTCAAGCCTTTATCCGTGGAAATATCAAAGAATCATCAATTCTTTCGGGGAACGGGTCAAATCCCGGCAGCCGTCCTTCGTGACCAGCACCATATCCTCGATCCGCACGCCGTACTTGCCCGCCAGATAGATGCCGGGTTCCACGGTAATCACCATGCCCGCGCGGGCAATGGTTCCGTCCGTTTTGGAAAAGCGCGGATATTCGTGGATCTGTACCCCGACTCCGTGGCCCGTAGAGTGGCCGAAAGTGCCCGGATAATCCTTCTCGATGATGTCACGGGCCGCTTTGTCCACCAGGCTGCAGGCGACGCCGTCCTTTACCGCCGCAATGGCCGCTTTCTGGGCGGCCAGCACCGTCTCGTATACACGGCGCTGCTCCTCACTGACATGGCCCACGGCCACCGTGCGGGTCATGTCCGACATATAGCCGTCCACTACGCAGCCGGTATCCATGGTAACAAAATCCCCCGCTTCAATCGGCTTATCCGAGGGAACCCCATGGCACAGCGAGCCGTTGGCGCCCGATACCACGATCAGGTCAAACGAGACCTTCTCGGCGCCCCGGCGGCGCATAAAGAACTCGATGTCAATGGCAAGCTCCCGCTCGGTCATTCCGGGACGGATCAACGTGCATGCGTAATCAAAGGCCTCTTCGGTAATCCGCTGGGCTTTCTCCATTGAGGCAATTTCCTCTTCGGATTTAATGATTCGGCATTCCCGCAGGCAGTCATCCAGCAGCTTATCCGGAACCGCTTCTCCCCCTATACGGTGCATAATCTGATTATAGTGGGCAAATTCGTCCAATGTCAGGCTGTCGGTCTCCGTGTGCAGCTTTTGAATGCCCCGTTCCTGCAGCCAGGAGATAACCGCATCGTCAATCACAGTAAAATCCACCACCGGGCATACGGTTACAACCCGGCGGGCCGCCTCAGCATAGCGGAAATCCATAAACAGAGCGGCTTCCTCTCCCGTGACCAGCATGGCCCCGTCCGTCGCCGGAAAGCCGGTCAGATACAGGCGGTTGTGCTCGGAAAAAACCAGCGCGGCGCTGGTCTCATCCCAGTCCTCGCTCTGCCGTAAGTAATGCTGCAGATTTTTTACTGCGTTCGGATTCATTCTGTCTCATCCTTTCCTTTTAAGCGATTCATACCGTCCCCCTGTTGTGCATACCGCCTGCGCAGCGGCTTTTCCAGGCGCCTGCGTATCCGGAATGAAAGGGAGGTTTCCTCTTCGATGGGAGTCAGCAGGACCGTGGGAATACCGCACAGTCTTCCGCCCAGCACATCGGTAAAAATCTGGTCCCCGATCAGCACTGCCTGGCGGTGGGGAACCCCGTACTGCCGGCAGGCCTTCCAGTAACAGAAGGGCAAGGGCTTCATGCACATGGAGAAAAAGGGCAGGCCCAACTTTCCGGCAAAGGGGGCGACCCGCTCGGCCGTATTGTTGGAGAGGATCAAAAGAGAGAAACCGTTTTGCTTCATCTCCTCGATCCACAGGGAAACACCGGGGGCCGGCTCCTTTTCCCCGTGGCGGGAGAGCGTGTTGTCCACATCCAGAAGGACCAGGCGGCTGTGCAGCGCGCGCAGATCATCCGCGCGGACGTCCAGGATCCGCTGTTTTACCATGGTTGGCCGAAGCATCCTCTTCTCCCCTTTCTCTCAATGCCCTCATTACGGAAAAAAAGCGGGCTTTTTTCAAAGCCCGCTTTTTAAAGCGAATTCTTGCAAAGAACAGTCCACTTATTTGAACTTGCGCTTACGGGCAGCCTCAGACTTCTTCTTGCGTTTGACAGAAGGCTTTTCATAAGCTTCTCTTTTGCGAACCTCAGCAATTACGCCGGATCTGGCACACTGCTTCTTAAATCTTCTCAGAGCATTGTCCAGAGACTCGCCTTCTTTAATTCTGATTTCAGCCATGTATTTTCCCTCCCATCCGCCAACTGGCAGGGGTTATTCAGTCGCTATAAAAGCACAAAAATTATTATACAGAGAAATCCCATTTTTGTCAAGATAAAAATGGGCGATCCCAAAAATCTTTCTGCTTTTTCTGCGGCTGTCTAAGCGGCCGCTTCCTCAACTGCTTAGAAAAAGGAAAAGCCCCGATCGGTGCGCACACCCATATCGAGGCTTTTATGGAGCTGCTAACCAGATTCGAACTGGTGACCTCATCCTTACCAAGGATGTGCTCTGCCTACTGAGCCATAGCAGCATAAATGGCGACCCGGAACGGGCTCGAACCGTCGACCTCTAGCGTGACAGGCTAGCGTTCTAACCAACTGAACTACCGGGCCATATGGCAGGGGCAGAAGGGCTCGAACCCTCGGCACGCGGTTTTGGAGACCGCTGCTCTACCAACTGAGCTATGCCCCTGTATCTTTGCGATCTCTCACAGCGCGAGTATTATATTACCATCCCCAAGGGAGAAAGTCAAGGGTTTTGACAAATTTTTTTAAAGTTTTTCCTGCAGCCCAGTTTTCCCGGCTTTGCCCGCAGAAAAAGGAGCCCCGTTTTCCCCCTTTTTCGGAGGAGAGACAGCGCTCCTTTTGGATCCCTTGAAAAGAACAGGTGGGTGGCTTTCCCCTCTTTTGTGGGTTCAAACGGCCATGTCAGCAGCCCTTTCGGTAGAGAAACAGCGTTCCCCCCAAAAATCCCCCCAGAAAGGCGGCGCATCCGCCCATATTCAGAGCCAGCGGCAAAACCGGCAGCGAAAACAGCGAAGCCAGGACAGAACCCAGCAGAGCCGCCGCTGCTCCCCACAGAGCGGTGTGGAGGAAAAGAAAACGGAAAACAATCCCCCGGTTCCCTTTTGATTTGGAACCGGCGCCCGTGTGTGCCATGCAGAAATGAAGTAGTTTTTCCATACGATTTCCCCCTTACGGGAAATAGTATGCCAAGCAAAAGTAAAGCGCCGCTGTGTTTTTATGTAAATTCAGGGTAAAAATTTTGAAAAACGAACGGTGATACAGGTGCCCCTCCCCGGTTCGCTGTCCAGGGACAGCGCCGCCTGGTGCTGTTCAACAATGTGGCGCACAATCGCAAGCCCCAGTCCTGTACCGCCGGTCGCCTTTGACCGGCTTTTATCCACCCGATAAAAGCGCTCGAAAATGCGCTCCCGGTGCTCCGCCGGGATCCCGATGCCGGTATCCCGTACCCGCAAAACGGCCTTATCCTTTTCGTAGAAGGTACTGATATACACACTGCCGCCCGGAACATTGTAGCGGATGGCATTGTCACACAGATTGTAGCACAGTTCTTCCAGCATTCCACGGTCGGCGCGAATCACTGCTTTATTCTTCTCCAGCACAATTTTTACCCGGTTGTTCTCCGCCAGCAGCTTCAGGGATTCGGCGGTGCGGGCCGTCACTTCGCTCAGATCCATGACCTCCGGGCGCATAACGGGCACCGGGGAATCCAACTGGGACAGGCGCAGAATGTCGTTAATCAGGTTGAGCAGGCGCTTGGCATTGCGCCGGATTTCACCGGCAAACCGCGGGATATCCTGCGGGACTGCCATTCCGCTCTCCATCAGCTCGGCATATCCGGAGATCGAGGTCAGCGGGGTTTTCAATTCATGGGAGACATTGGCCGTAAATTCCGCCCGCATATCGGCACTCTTCATAATTTCGGCGTGCTGCGAGCGGATGGTCTCCATAAACGGGCGCAGCTCCGGATAGATTGGTTTTTGCCCCGGGTCATCCAAA
>JALENG010000099.1 GCA_022767925.1 Clostridia bacterium | reverse complement strand
TCCCTCTTTTTTGTCAATGAAAAAAGCCCCCGTCTCTCCTTTTTCCGGAGAGCGGGGGCCGTCTTTTGAAAATTTACTTTTTCAGCTGCTCGCGCAGGTTGGCAAAATACTCGTCAATCTGGGGCATGGTTTCCAGCGGCGAGATCTTCTGGGGACAGGCCTTCTCGCACCGGCGGCACTTCTTGCAGGCATCGGCTTTCACTTCCAGCGCCTCATAAGCGGCCAGCGCATCCTCGCGGGAGCGGTTAACCGTCTGGTTATATACTTCGTACATGCCGGGGATATCCAGCCCAAAGGGACACGGCATGCAGTAGGCACAGCCCGTACACGGCACCAGGGCGCGGGTCTGATAGACCTCGCGGACCTGCATCAGCATATCCAGATCCTTCTGCGACAGCATGCCGATGGACGAACGGCCGGCATACAACATGTTGTCCTTCACCATCTGCTCGCTGCCCATGCCGCTGAGGATCACCGAGACCTCCGGCCGGTTCCACAAAAAGTCCAGGGCCCATTCCACCGGCGTCTTCGAGGGATCCAGCTTCTCCTTGACCTGGGGAGAGAGGTTGGCCAGCTTGCCGCCCAGCAGCGGTTCCATGATCACCACGCCCAGCCCCTTCGAGGCAGCGTACTCCAGCCCCTTTAAGGTGGCCTGGTTTTCGATGTCGATGTAGTTCATCTGGATCTGGCAGAACTCCCACCCGTCAAAGCTGTCCAGAATCATTTTAAAGGTGTCAAAGTCATCGTGGAACGAGAAGCCGATGTGGCGGACCAGACCGTCCTCTTTGGCTTTTTTCAGCTTTTCCAGCACATGGAAGGGAATCACCTTTTCCTCCCAGGTGCGGCGGTTCAGCGCGTGCAGCAGATAGAAGTCAATGTGGTCGGTCTGCAGGCGTGTGAGCTGCGTGTGAAGGAAATTGTCAAAATCTTCTTCCTTTTCAATATTATATTCCGGCTGCTTGGTGGCCAGATACACCTTCTCGCGGTATCCGTCCTGCAGGGCCTTGCCCACCAGCACCTCGCTCTGCTGGTCGTGATAATAGTAGGCCGTATCCACATAATTCAGGCCGTTGTCAATGGCGTCGCGGATAATGCGGATGGCTTCCTGCTCATCAATCGCCCCGTCCTCTTTCACCGGCAGGCGCATGCAGCCAAAGCCCAGTGCCGACAGCTCGATCCCCGTGTTTCCCATTTTGCGCATGTTCATAGCAAAGGTTCCTCCTTCTCATTCCCAAAAATACACAAACCGCTCTTTCTCAAAAGAGCCGCCGCCTTCCTGACGGCATCAGTTTGTAAACTATGTGTTTTTAGTATACGGCATTTCCCCCTCCCTGTCAATGCGCGGGGCGCCACCGGCGGCCAAATTCCGCCCTTCTTTTTCCCTTCGCGCCTGCCTGCGGTAGACGGTGGGGGGAATGCCCATGTACTCCCGGAATACCCCCGCAAAATAGCTGACCGAGTTAAACCCGGTATCCAGCGCGATATCCAGCACCTTGCGGTCCGTATCCCGCAGCAGCTGGGCGGCGGCATCCATGCGCACCGTGTTGATATACTGCACCGGCGTTTTCATGGTGTACTGCTTGAACACCCGGCAGAAGTGCCCCTCGCACAGACCGCACTGCTCGGACAGCTCCGCGAGAGAGAGCGGGCGGCGGTAGTTCTCCCCGATATAAGACAGCACGCTTTTCATCTGATCCGCGGTTCCGTTTTTCCGGCTGTGGTTTTCCGGCGTGCGGCTGCTCTTTTCCATCAGCAGGCCGAACAGCTGCAGCAGCGCCGCTTTGATAAACAGCGGATAGGCCGTGCCCTCCCGCTTTTCCAGCAGGTCATACAGCCGGTCAAACGCCATCATCGCCTGTGTCTCCTCCGGCAGGAACATCCGCGGGACCGATACCTCCCCACTGAGCAGCGGGCGCAGAAAATTTATCCGCACGCTGTCCCCCGCCGGGCTGCACATCATATCGGGATCAAACACAATGGCCCGGTAATCGCAGTCCTTTCCCGGCATGGGGGCGGCCGCGTGCAGCTCTTCACTGCTGAAAAACAGCAGGCTGCCCGGTGTGGCCCGGAAAAAGCTGCTGCCGGCCTGCACCTGCATCTCCCCGCGCACCACTTTAAAAAATTCCATCTCCCGGTGCCAGTGGCAGTCCAGCGCATGGAACCCGTCCTGCCTCAGCATTTCATAGTGTTCGATCGGCAAAAACAGGTCGCCGCGGCGGCGGTTTTCCCGCAATTCCGTCTTTTGCATGAAAAGGCACCCCCTTTTCCCGAAAAAATCAAAATATTGCAACTCTAAGTGAAATTAGCGGTAGATTTTCTGTTTCAAAGTCATTATTATGAAAATATCATAGATCATTTGCGGAAAAAGTGCAAGAGGGGCGGTTTGTGCCCTTTCCCCGTTTTCCGCCCGGAATTTAAAAAGGAGTGAGTGTATTGAAATTCACCAATGGTTTCTGGCTCAAGCGTCCCGGTGTCGAGCTGTTCAATGCCACCGATATCCGTGAGATGCAGGCCGAAAAGGACAAGGTCACCCTGTTTATCTCCCCGTGGCAGGTTACCAACCGCGGCCGCTCAATGGACGGCCCGCTGCTGACGGTGGAATTCACTGCCCCGCAGCCGGACATTCTGGCGGTTCATGTGTGGCATTTCATGGGCTCGGCCCGCAAAGAGCCGGCGTTCGATCTGGATGACCGCAAGTGCCCGCTGACCGCTGTGGACGAGAACGGCGAGATCACCATCAGCAACGGCAATATGACCGCCAAGATGACCAAATTCCCGTTTGATCTGCGCTTCTACTACAAGGGCCGCCTGCTGACCAGCCTGGGCGACCGCCAGCTGGGCTATGCCAGAACGACCCAGGGCAACTTCATCCGCGTACAGCTGGATATGGGCGTGGGCGAGAAGGTCTATGGCCTGGGCGAGCGCTTCTCCCCGTTTGTGAAGAACGGGCAGGTCGTGGATATCTGGAACGAGGACGGCGGCACGGCCTCGGAAATCAGCTACAAGAACATCCCCTTCTACATCACCAACAAGGGATACGGCGTATTCGTCAACTCCACGGACAAGGTCTCCTATGAAGTGTGCAGCGAGGCCATCTCCCGCACGCAGTTCAGCGTTCCCGGCGAGCACGCCCAGTTCATGATCATCGGCGGCGACGAGCCCAAGGACGTGCTGGTGCATTACACCGACCTGACCGGTAAGCCCGCCCTGCCCCCGTCCTGGACGTTCGGCCTGTGGCTGACCACCTCCTTCACCACCAACTACGACGAGAACACCGTGAACAGCTTTGTGGACGGCATGCGCGAGCGCCGCATCCCGCTGCACGTTTTCCATTTCGACTGCTACTGGATGAAGGCTTACGAGTGGTGCAACTTCGCCTGGGACAATGAGATGTTCAGCGATGTGGACGGTATGCTCCGCCGCCTGAAGACGGACAAGAACCTGCACCTGTGCGCCTGGATCAACCCCTATATCGGCCAGAAATCCCCCCTGTTCAAAGAGGGCATGGAGCACGGCTATCTGCTCAAGCGCCCCAACGGCGACGTGTGGCAGTGGGACCTGTGGCAGCCCGGCCAGGGGGTCGTGGATTTCACCAATCCCGAGGCCTGCAAGTGGTACCAGGGCTATCTGAGAAAGCTGCTGGATGCGGGCATTGACTGCTTCAAGACCGACTTCGGCGAGCGCATTCCCACCGATGTGGTTTACTATGACGGCAGCGACCCGACGCTGATGCACAACTACTACACCTATCTGTACAACAAGACCGTTTTCGATCTGCTGGAAGAATACAAGGGCCACAACGAAGCGGTGGTATTTGCCCGTTCCGCGACGGTCGGCGGCCAGAAGTTCCCCGTGCACTGGGGCGGCGACTGCAGCTCGACCTTCCCGTCCATGGCGGAATCCCTGCGCGGCGGCCTGAGCCTGACCCTGTCCGGCTTCGGCTTCTGGAGCCACGATATGTCCGGCTTTGAATCCACGGCGACCCCCGAGGTGTACAAGCGCTGGACGGCCTTCGGCCTGCTGTCCACCCATTCCCGCCTGCACGGCAGCAGCTCGTACCGTGTGCCGTGGCTGTTCGATCCGGAAGGCAGCACCGAGTGCGTGGATGTGTGCCGCCATTTCAGCGAGTTCAAGTGCCGCCTGATGCCGTACCTGTATTCGCACGCCGTCCTCACCAACAAGACCGGCGTTCCCTCCATGCGCGCCATGCTGCTGGAATTCCCCGAGGATCCCGGCTGCCATGATCTGGACCGCCAGTATATGCTGGGCGACAGCCTGCTGGTCGCGCCCGTGTTCCGTGAGGACAACGTGGCCGATTACTATCTGCCGGCCGGCCGCTGGACCCATATGTTCAGCAACGAGGAGAAGATCGGCGGCAGCTGGAGAAGCGAAGAATACGACTTCTTCTCCCTGCCCTTCCTGGCCCGCGAGAACAGCATTGTCCCGCTGGGCGGCAACAACCAGGAGCCCGTGTATGACTACGGCAAGGACCTGGAGCTGCACTTCTTCGCCCTGAAGGACGAAGCTTCCTTCACCGTATACGACAGCAAGGCGGAGAAGATGCTGACCGTAAAAGCCGTGAAGAAGGACGGCAAGGTCACCGTTTCCTTCGACGGCCGTGCGGAAAACCTGAAGATCGTGCTGCGCAACGTGAACAGCGTATCCGATGTGACCGGCGCTGTCGCACATCCCGGCGATCTGGGCATGGTACTGGATGTCAACGCGGACCTGAACGACGTCACCTATATCGAGGGCTGATTGTCCCTGCCGCATCCTTTCTGATTGAAAAAGGGGGCTGGTTTCCATTTCCGGAAGCCGGTCCCCTTCTTTTTATTCCTCCGAAACCGTCGGGCGCACATAGCCGGGCGCCTGCCGCAGCTTTTCGCGTCGCTGCCGCCAGTCCGGCAGCACGCTCTCTACCAGCTGCCAGAACCGGGGCGAGTGGTTCATCTCCTTTAAGTGGCACAGCTCGTGGACGATCACATAATCCACCGCGTCCTCCTCCTGCTCTCCCAGCATCAGGGAAAGGGACACCGTCCCTTTGCTGCTGCAGCTGCCCCATCGCTTCAGCGCCGGGCTGATCTGTGTTTTCCGGGGCACGGCGCCCACCCGGGCGCTCCAGTACGGCACCCGGGGCAGCACCCTCTCCCGGGTCAGGCGCCGCAGCTCCTTCTCTTTTTCCGGCGTCAGCGGGAGGGGCGCGGGCCGCTGACGCAGCTTTTCACGGTTCTTTTCAATCCAGTCCCGATGGGAGCGGACAAATTCCTCGATCCGGACTGTTTGGCTGGCAAACGGCGCGCGCACCAACAGGCTCCCATCCGGCTTTAACTGGATTGACAGGGTTTTCCGGCGGGAGCGTACCAGAAAAAAGGACGGTGTTTCTTCTTTTTTGCAATTGGGCATTGCCGTTTCTCCCCCTTCGGGATTATAATACGGTTATCACCTTATCATATTTTTCCGAAAAAGCAACCCCTTTTCGGTTTTGCTTTTTTGGATCAGCCCCTGGAAAGGAAGGAATATTCTACGATGGTTACACTGCACGCTGACCGCGCCGCCCGGGTGCGGGAGGAAATGAAAAAGCAGGGCCTGTCCCAGATTCTGGTCACCTATACCTCGTCCGTTTACTATCTGACCGGTGTATGGATCAGCCCCATGGAGCGCCAGCTGGCCCTTTATCTGGATCTGGACGGCCGCGCCGTCCTGTTCGGAAACGACCTGTTCGGCCTGACGGATCCGGCCGCGCCCCTTGCCCTGATGATCCACAACGATATTGATGATCCCGTTGCCGACATCGCCCGCACCGTGCGCCCCGGCAAGCTGGGAATTGACAAGTGGTGGCCCAGCCGCCACCTGCTGGCACTGATGGAAAAGCGCCCGGACGTTCAGCCCGTACCCGGTTCCTCTCCGGTGGACCTGTGCCGTATGCGCAAGGACCGGGAGGAGATCGCCGCCCTGCGGGAGGCTTCCCGCATCAATGACGCCGTGATGGAGGAAGCCGTCGCCTTCCTGCACGAGGGGATGACCGAGGAGGAGACCGCCGCTTACATCGAAAGCCGGTACCAGGCCCGCGGGGCCTCCCGCGGGGAGGGGCTGATCAGCTCCTTCGGCCCCAACGGTGCCGACCCGCACCACGCGCCCGACCGCACCGTGATCGCCCCGGGCCACAGCATTGTGCTGGATATCTTCGTCCCCGCCCCGCGGTACTGGTGCGACATGACCCGCACGGTCTTCTGGAAGAGCGCAAGCCCTGAACAGCAGAAGGTGTACGATGCGGTGCGCGCCGCCAATGAAAAGGCCGAGAGCGTGATCCGCCCCGGCATGAAGATGAAGGAAATCGACCGCACGGCCCGCGCCGTGATCGAAGACGCCGGCTACGGCCCGCAGTTCACCCACCGGCTGGGCCACGGACTGGGGCTGGACTGCCACGAGCCGCCGGATAACAGCAGCGTCAGCGAGACGGTCACCGAGCCCGGCATGGTCTTCTCGGTGGAGCCCGGCATCTATCTTCCCGGCCAGTTCGGCGTGCGGATCGAGGATCTGGTTCTGGTCACCGAGACCGGCTGCGAAGTGCTGAACGCCTATCGCAAGGACCTGCAGATTGTGGGCAAATAAAAACCGGCCGGACAGGGGACCCCTGTCTGGCCGGTTGCTTATGGAAGACTGGAGGAAAGAGATGGAACACAAAATCGGAATCGTCGTAGAGGGCGGCGGCATGCGGGGTGTTTTTGCGGCCGGTGTGCTGGACGCGCTGCTGGACCGGGATGTGCGGGCTTCGTACATTATCGGCGTTTCGGCCGGGGCCTGCCACGCCTCCAGCTATGTTTCGGGGCAGAAGGGCCGCTCATTCCGCACCTGTGTGGATTATGTGGGCGACCCGCGGTACCTCAGCCTGCACAATTACCGGACCACCGGCTCGCTGTTCGGCATGGACTTCGTTTTTCATGAAATCCCCGATAAGCTGGACCCGTATGATTACGGGGCCATGCAGAACTCCCCCGTGCGCTTCTGCATCGGGGTGACCGACCTGCTGACCGGACGGCCCGCCTATTTTGAAAAAGAGGATCTGTACCCCGGCTCGCAGCTGCTGGCGGCCAGCTGTGCGCTGCCCATCTTCTCCCAGCCCGTGGAATTTCGGAACCGCCTGTATCTGGACGGCGGCACCTCGGACCCCATTCCGATCGGCCGGGCCCTGCAGGACGGCTGTGACCGGCTGATCGTGGTGATCACGCGGGAGCGCGGCTACCGCAAAAAGCCGGAAAGCCCGCGAGGGGCGTACCGGTATGTTTACCGCCATTATCCGGAGATGATCCGCACGCTGGAACAGCGGCATATTGTCTACCGCCGGGAGCAGGAGATGGCCGACCGGCTGGAGAAGGAGGGGACCGCGGTGGTCATCGCCCCCACATCTCCGGTTCCTGTCAGCCGCTTTACCAAAGACCGGCAGGAGCTGACCGCCCTGTACGAGTCCGGGTATCAGGCGGGAAAAGCGGCCGTCATCCCCTTCTGATCCCTGGGGCTGATCCCTGGGGATGTTCCCTGGGGAGAATGCTCCTGCTAAAATTTTTGCGCGGGAAAAGTCATCCAAATGCTGTTGACAATATCACTGAAACAGAATAAAATAATAGAAGAATATTAGGGATTTTCCCTATCCCAGAAAGGGTGACTGATCGTATGAAAAAGTGTCGTGTGATCACCATTGCGAGAAAATATGCCAGCGGTGGCCGTGCAATCGGGCAGATTCTGGCGGACCGCCTTCAGGTCCCGATTTATGATAAAGAGCTGATCGCCATGGCCGCGAAAAAGAGCGGGATGAGCGAAGAGGTTTTCCACAACGCGGATGAGCGCGCCACTTCCAGCCTGCTGTACTCTATGGTAATGGGTACCTTCTCGTTCGGAGCCGTTCCCACCGCTAATGATATGCCGATTAACGATAAGCTGTTTTTGATCCAGTCGGATATCATCAAGAAAGCCGCAGAGGATGGCCCCTGCATCATTGTGGGCCGCTGTGCCGATTACATTCTGCGCGACCGGGACGATGTGCTGCATGTGTTTATCAACGCCAGCCGGGAGGCCCGCCGCCAGCGTGCCATCGAATACTACGGCGTGGATCCCAAGAAAGCGGACGACGCATTAAACCGTAAGGATAAACAGCGCGGAAACTACTACAGCTTTTATACCAACAAGCGCTGGGACGATGTCTCCAATTATAACCTGACACTGGACAGCTCGTTCTTCGGACTGGAAAAATCGGCCGATCTGATCTTGGCCGCCGCGGAAAAAATGGAATAAAAAACCGGAAAGGGCAGCCGATCATCCTCTGCTGCCCTTCCTTATGCCAAAAGCGGCCCCGGTC
>JALENG010000095.1 GCA_022767925.1 Clostridia bacterium | reverse complement strand
AGGTTCTCGCGCATCCGGGCGGGATCGGCGGATTTGGGCAGAGGCATAATCCCCTCCTCCAGCAGAAACCGCAGGCATAACCGGGCCAGGGACACCCCGTGCTTCTTCGAGAGGGCGATCAGCTGTTCATTTTGAAAAACGCGCCCACGGCTGATCGGGCTCCAGGCCTGTACCAGGATTCCCCGATCCCGACAGAAGTGCACGGTATCCAACTGAATGTACCCGGGGTGGCATTCAATCTGATCCACCACCGGCACGGTCATCCCGTCCAGTACCTGCAAATGGTGCGGCAGAAAATTGCTGACCCCGATGGCCCGTACCTTTCCCATGCGCTGCAGCTCTTCCATGGCCCGCCAGGTTTCCCGGATTTTTTCCTCCCAGTTTTCCTCGTGCAAATCCGCCCGGGGCCAGTGGATCAGATACAGATCCACCTCTGAAAGACCCAGCCGCTGCAGGCTGCGGTCACAGGCCCGCAGGGTATTTTCATACCCCATCTCGGTTTTCCACACCTTGGTAGCCACCTGGAACGCCTGCCGGGGAAGGCCGCTCTTTTTCAGGGCCGAACCGATCGCTTCTTCATTCCCATAAAAGGAGGCAGTATCCAGATACCGGTAGCCGGTTTCCAGCGCAGCGCAGATGGGCCGGTCCCCCTCCTGCAGGGTCGCCTTATACGTGCCGTACCCCACTGCCGGGAGAACCATTCCGTTTGAAAGCGAAAAGGTCTTCATTTCCTTTGAGTTCCTCCTTGTCCCATTTCTTCCAACAGAAAGGCTGCAGCCTCCTCTGCCGCAATGGCGCCGTCACCCACGGCAGTACTGATCTGGCGCAGATTCTTTTTCCGGCAATCCCCGGCAGCAAACAGGCCGGGAACATCGGTGTGCATGCGCTCGTCGGTGAGGATATAGCCGCCCTCATCCAACGCGCACAGGCCCCGGCACAGTGCAGTATCCGGTGTGTGCCCCACCGCGATGAACAGCCCATCGGCCGGCAGGATCTGCGTTTCGCCGGTTTTCCGGTTCTGCACCGTCACCCCGCACAGCTTGCCGTTCTCCTCGTGCAGAGCGGTCACCGTGCTGTCCCAGCACATTGCGATTTTTTCCTCGCTTTTCACCCGCTCTGCCATCACCGGCGTGCAGCGCAGGGTATCCCGCCGGTGCACCAGCGTCACCCTGGTGCACAGCCCGGCCAAAAACAGCGCATCCGCGACGGCCGTCTCGCCTCCGCCCACTACCACAGTCTTCTTTCCCCGAAAAAAGGCGCCATCACAGGCCGCGCAGTAGGAAACGCCCCGACCACGCAGCCGATCCTCCCCCTCCACTCCCAGGGGGCGGGGCTGTCCGCCCAGCGCCAGAATAACCGTCCGGGCCAAAAAAGGCTCGTCCTTCCCCCCGGGGGTCACAAGGAATCCCTCTTTCTGGCGCGCAAGGCTCTGTACCGCCTGGTACACCACACGGACGCCGGCCTTTTCCGCCTGCTGCTGCATCTGCATCGCAAGCTCCGCCCCGCCGATCCCATCGGGAAACCCGGGGTAATTCTCAATCCAATGGGCCGTTCCCATCTGTCCGCCGGGCAGCGCTTTTTCCACCATCGCCACTTCCCGGCCGCTGCGGGCCGCATACAGCCCGGCCGTCATCCCGGCGGGGCCCGCTCCGATTACCAGAATATCTACCGTTTTCAAAAAACTGTCCCCTTTCTCTGCTATCTTTTCACTTTTTCTCTATCATACCGGTTTTCCCGGATTCTGTCAAAAGTTCCCCGCTGTAATCTTTTTTCGTTCGCTTTTGAACGCTCTCCTCTTCTCTTTTTTTCACCTTTCCTCCCTCAAAAAGGATCCCCGCTCCGTTAATTGGAGGGGGGATCCTTTTTACCACAGCAGATCGAGTAGCAGCAGCGCCGTCACCCCGGGAATCCCGGCGGCACCGGAAACCCCGATGGAAAGCGGCGTAACCGGGATGTTCACCCCGGTAAAGCGGCCGCACAGATTAACCAGGGCCAGTACCGCCCACCCCAGCAGCATGGATGTACAGGTGTGCAGCAGCGCGCGCTTTCTGCCGCACAGCTTCTGCACCAGCCACAGAGCGAGCAGCACCCCGCCGCTCACCCAGAGAACCGCCGTATCCATTCCTTCCATCATCCTTTCTGTTTTCATCAGAAGGGGGAAATGTGCACATTCTGTTCGCGGGCCATACGCAGCAAATAACGGTACCGGGCCCGCAGGGCGCGGCTCTCATAGATGCAGGCCTCGATCAGATCCTCGTCCGTCTCCAGCCGAAACCACGCTTCATTGCAGGAGAGCAGCCGCGAAACCTCGCGGATTTCCTCCGCAAGGGGGCTTTCCTCCTGTTTTTTTGTCTTTTCCTGCGGAAGGGCAATCATTTTCAGCGCCAGCTCCATAACAGCACTCCACCTCTCTTGTCTCAGGATATGCTGTCATTGTGCGCCGTTATGCTGCCGCTTATACAAAGAATAGGGTCTTTTTTATTCCACCGGCTCGAAATCAATTTTGCCGCTGGCCACATCGGCCGAGACCACCCGGATGCGCAGCGGCTGCCCGATGGTCAGGGTCTGGCCGTTGCGGCGGTTGTACAGCTTCAGGTTGCCGTCATAGTCAAAATCGGCCCCCACAAAGCTCTCGCAGGGAACAAATCCCTCGGCGCTGCTGGGAAGCTGCACGAACACGCCCCGGCGGATCACCCCGCTGATCACCCCGTCGAACTCCTCTCCGATATGACCGCGCATGAATTCCGCCATATAGCAGTCCTCCGCGCTGCGCTCGGCCGTCATGGCGCGCACCTCCAGGCGGGAGGATTCCTCGGCGGCCGTGGCGCACACCGCCGCATACCGGCGGGTGATCTCCTCCGGTTTTTCCTTCTCCCGGGGAGAGAGCGAGCACAGCGCCGTCAGGATCCGGTGGACCATCAGGTCCGGATACCGGCGGATGGGCGATGTGAAGTGGCAGTAATCCTGCAGAGCCAACCCAAAGTGGCCGATGGGCTCGACCGAATAGCGGGCCTTGTCCATGGTGCGCAGCACCTGCGTGCCCACCAGCACTTCACTGGGGGTATCCTTAACGCGCGTTAAAATGGCGGAGAAATCCCGGGCCTGGGGCTTCTGCCCCATCAGCTCCCTGGCGGGAACCCCCAGGGCCTGCAGCAGGTCGAGCAGTACCTCCACCCGGCGCTGCTCCGGCTGGCCGTGTACCCGGTATACAAACGGGACCTGGTATTTTCCGGCCATTTTGGCCGCCGCCGAGTTGGCCAGGATCATCAGCTGCTCAATCATGCCCTGGGCCTCTCCCTGTACGCGGGGCTGTACATCCACGCACACCCCGTTTTCATCCAGGGTGAATTTCGGTTCGTTGGAGGACAGGTCCATGGTCCCGCGGGCCCGGCCGTTTCGCTCCAGCTTTTGGGCCAGCTCGCGGGCCGCATTCAGCCCGCGGCGCACCGGGGCATACTTCTTCTGCAGCTCTGGTCCGGCCGTACCGTCAAACAGGCGGTTGACTTCCTCGTACACGCCCCGCACCCGGGAATTGATCACACTTTTGCGGAATTTGTAGTGCAGCAGATTGCCCTCCTGATCCAGCTCCAGAATCGCCGACAGGGTCAACTTGTCCGTGCCGGCATGCAGGGAACACGCGCCATTGGAGAGAACCTGGGGCAGCATGGGGATCACCCGGTCGGCAAAATAGACCGAGGTACCCCGCGCCAGTGCTTCCCGGTCGATCACTCCATTCAGCGGCACATAATGAGAAACGTCGGCGATATGCACCCCCAATTTATAGCCGCTGCGCGTACGGCTTACACTGACGGCGTCGTCCAGATCCTTGGCATCGGCTCCGTCGATGGTGAACACCGCCGTTCCGCGCAGATCCAGACGCCCGGCCAGTTCTTCCCCGGTCAGCGGCCGGCTGCCGGATTCCTCCGCTGCCCGCAGCACCTCTTCCGGGAACGGAACGACAATCCCGTTTTGATCCAGAATCGCATCGGCGCACACCCGCGCACTGTCGCCGCTGCCGTACTTTTTCAGCAGCTTTGCCTGCATACGGTCGCTGCCGGGGTACTGCGGCACCAGCTCGGCCTGCACCTTATCCCCCACCTTCACCCGGAAGGGGAAGGGCCGCAGCAGAGGCAGCGGATAGCGGATGGCACTGTCGCACTGCAGTACCAGTTCGCCGTAGTCCAGCTGCACGGTACCAGTGGTCAGGCGCGGTGCTTTTTCCAAAACCCGCCGTACGCTGGCCGAAAGCCCCTTTTCGTCGGGGCGGATGTGCCACAGCTCCACCCGGTCCCCTAAAAAGGCGCCGTTGAGCTGACTGCCGTGGATAAACGTATCGCCCTCCCGGTTATCGAACGAGGCAAACGCAAACCCGCGGGAAAGGGATACGATTCTCCCCGTTTCCACCGGTTCCTGCACGGACTTTACCCGATGGCTGCGGTCCACCAGCAGGGATCCCTCCTGCTCCAGTTCTTTCAAAGCGTCGTAAAACACCCCGCTGCCGCAGCCCACGCGGCGCATCAGCTCACGGGAGGCCAGATCCTCCCCCTCCGGCAGGGCCTGCAGAATTTCGGTAATGGATTCCTTCACCCCTCGGATTCCCATCCCCGTGGATTCCCCGCGGCGGGTATAACTGTCCGATGTACGGCCCATGGAAAAGGACCGGTTCATTCTTCCGTTTTGTCTTTTCATTTTTTACTCTCCCAACTCTGTCTTTTTCCTGCTCGAAACCCCTATTCTTCCATTCTTTCGGTTTTCTTTTGAATCATACAGGGTTCCGCCTGTTTTTCGGGATTCTTTTGATGGGGGCAGAAAAAACGCCCCGCTGACATTCAGCAGGGCGTTCCCGAAAGAACATTTTCTCACATGAAATACATGATGATGTTGATCACGATCACGGCCACGAAAAAGCCGACTGCAATGAACTTGGTCCAACGGGCAAGGAACGCATCAATGGAACGAGCCTTGTTTTTGGAGAAGAACGTATCGGCGCCGCCGGTGACCGCACCCATGTTCTGCTGGCTTCCCTCCTGCAGCAATACGATAATAATAATGCCGATCGAGAAGAGAATCAGAATAATTCCGAAAATAACCTCTGCAACTCCCATGGTGAGCCTCCTGAAATCTTGTTAGCTAAATTAGTATAGCATAAGTCATCGAAAAAGAAAAGAGGAAATTTTTCTTTTTTCCGTCTTTTTCCCGATCTCTGACCGTTTTCCCAACATTTCGTCCGATTTTCCCCACTGGCGGGTACGGCGGTTTTCCGGGGGAACGGGCCGTCATTTTTCGCCCCATATGCTGTGGAGGAACCTCACAACCCGCTCTTTCACATCCGACTGATAAAACGCGTCATCTCCGTGATGGGCCCCCTGCAGAACCACATAGGTACAGGGAACGCCGTTTTCCTCCAGAGCACGGGCCAGGCGGTCGCTCTGCTCCGGATTCACCATGTCATCCTCGGTTCCGTGCAGGATCATAAACGGCGGGGTGTGCGCATCCACCCAGTACAGAGGGCTCGCTTCCCGGGCCTTTTCCGGCACGGTCTCCGCCGGGGCACCCAGCAGCATGGTCATATAGCTGGGTTCCGGCTGTGAGGAGGCGGACAATACATCCACCACCCCGTAGATATCCACCACGGCCTGCACCGCGCTGCTCTCCTGCAGGTATTCGCCCACATCATAATCCCGGATGTTCCCGGTCACCCCGGCCATACTGGCCAGATGACCGCCGGCCGATTCTCCCATCACGGCCACTCGGTCCGGATCGATGCAAAACATCGCCGCGTGGGCCCGCAGATAGCGGATGGCCGCCTTCACATCCTGAATCTGTGCCGGGAAGGGCGCCTCGTTGCTGGTGCGGTACTCAATGCTGGCCACTACAAAGCCCCGGCGCGCGTATTCGATCATTTCCGGCACCCAGATATCCTTGTCCATGGTGACAAACCCGCCGCCGCAAATCCATACGATCAGCGGCAGGGGCGCATGGCCCTGGCCGTGCTTGGGCATAAGGAGATCCATTTTCAAGGGCCGGAAGCTCTGGTCAAACCAGGATGCGGGCTGGGCATACGTCACATCGGTCAACAGCTTGACTGACTCCAGCTGTACGGGCACGGTAATGATCTCTTTTTTCATGATGCTTTCCCCTTTCCGCGCGGGTTCCCATGGAAATCCGCTTCTTTCATTATAAAAGGGCAAATTTTCTTTGTCAATGCGTGCATATCTTCTCCCGTTCCGGGGACGATAGAGCCATACCCGCCCTTTTCCGTATACCGTGCGTTTGCCGAAAAAGCCGGCGGGGGCTGTGGCTGTGGGGGAACACCCCCGCCGGAAAGCCGCAGACACAAGAGGCAGCCCTTCCTAAAAAACGGGAGGACTGCCTCTTTTTCGTTACATATGCAGCTGTTCGCCCTCCATATCCTCGGGGGCCGGGGTAGCACCCAGGGCCGGCAGGCTTTTGCGATACCGCTCGGGCTTTTTCAGATCCCCCTGCCGGTACAGGCGCATGGAGACCACGCGCTGCCCGCGCTTTACATTCATCACCGCTACCCCCTGGGTGGAGCGGGTGCTTTTGGACTGGATAGACGCAGTGGAGAACAATAGCATCCGCCCGGAGGAGGAGGTGAGCAGAATCTCGGCCTCCTGCGGCAGATACAGCATCGCGGTCAGGGGTGCTTTATCACTGTAGGCACCCACCAGCTTTTTCCGGTTCTGTTTGGTCTCGTAAGCCGCCATATCCACCCGGGCAATTTTTCCGTTTTCAAAAGCGAACAGCATCATCCCGGTGTACGCCGGGATCACCGCCATATAGACGGGCACCTCTCCCTCGTCCATTCCCAGCCTGGCGGGCACATAATCGCCCAAGACGCTCGCCTTGGTATCCGGGAAATCACTGCACCGGGTTTTGTATACCTGGCACTGGTTCGTGAAGAACAAAAGCTCGGTATTGTTGGTGCTCTCCGTCTGCTGGATCACTACGTCGTTCTCTTTCAGCTTCTGTTCCCCGCTCATGCGCAGGGACTGTGGGGTGATCTTCTTAAAGTACCCCTCCCGGGTGAAGAACAAATGCACGGGGTAATCCGGCACCTCTTCCTCCGGCTTATATTCCTGCAGCTCGCTTTTATAGAGGATGGTACTGCGGCGGGGTTTGCCGTATTTCTCAGCCACACGCTGCAGCTCTTTGACAATCACCGTGCGCACCCGCGCTTTCGAAGCCAGAATGGCGGACAGCTCCTCGATATCCCGCTCCAGCTGGTCCACTTCCTCGGTGCGCTTCAAAATATATTCCCGGTTCAATTGGCGCAGGCGGATCTCGGCCACAAACTCGGCCTGGGTGCGGTCAATGCCAAACCCGATCATCAGATTGGGGACCACCTCGGCCTCCTCGTCCGTTTCGCGCACAATGCGCACTGCCTTGTCGATGTCCAGCAAGATGGCCTGCAATCCGCGCAGCAGGTGGAGCTTCTCCTGCTTGCCCTTGCGCTCGAACGCGGTACGGCGGCGCACACACTCCACCCGGAAAGCCACCCATTCGTCCAGCAGTTCTCCCACGCCCAGCACCCGGGGGACCCCGGCGATCAGCACGTTGAAATTACAGGAAAAACTGTCTTGCAGGGGGGTGAGTTTATACAGCTTCTGCATCAGCTTGTCGCCATTCACCCCACGCTTGAGGTCAATGGTAATTTTCAGCCCCTCGATACCGGTCTCGTCGCGGATGTCGGCCACCTCGCGGCATTTTCCCTGCTTAACCAGGTCAATCACCTTTTCGATAATCGCCTCGGCGGTGGTGGTGGGCGGAATCTGGGTGATGTCGATGCAGTTCTGCTTGGTATCCACGGTGTAAACCGCCCGCACGGGAATCCCACCTCGGCCGGTCTGATACACCTTCTCCATCTCATCCCGGTCAAAAATGATCTGGCCGCCGCCGGGGAAATCCGGCGCCGGGAGGGTGGAGAGCAGATCGTGCGAGGGATCCCGCATCCGGGCGATAGTGGTCTCGCAGATCTCCCGCAGGTTAAACGGGCAGATCGAGCTGGCCATACCCACCGCGATCCCCGTATTGGCGTTGACCAGAACGGAGGGGAAGGTGGCCGGCAGCAGCGACGGCTCCTTCATGGTATTGTCATAGTTATCGACAAAATCCACCGTGTCCTTGTCAATATCGGTGAACAGCTCCCGGCAGATATCATCGAGCTTTGCCTCGGTATACCGTGAAGCAGCCCAGGCCATATCACGGGAGTACGCCTTGCCGAAATTCCCCTTACTGTCCACATACGGATGCAGCAGCGCTTCGTACCCGCGGGACAGGCGCACCATGGTATCATAAATCGCCTGATCGCCATGGGGGTTTAGTTTCATGGTCTCGCCCACAATATTGGCACTTTTCACTCTTCGCGGCCCCAGCAAGCCCATTTTGTACATGGTATACAGCAGCTTGCGGTGACTGGGCTTAAACCCGTCGATCTCCGGAATAGCACGGGAGAGGATCACGCTCATCGCATAGGGCATGTAGTTCTTCTCCAGCGTCTGCACAATGGGCTGTTCCATCACCGTACCGGCCCCGTTGATATAGCCGTGGGCCGTAGATTTTGCCGCCGCGCGGGGGGCCGTATTCTTCTTTTTAGCCATGGTTCTTTTCTCCCCTTCTGCGTTCAGGATACATCCAGTTCATCGGTGTACAGGTACCCGTTTTCCGCAATATACTCCTTGCGCCCGGGCAGGTCGTCGCCCAGCAGCAGATCAAACATCACAGCCGTGCGCTCCACATCGTCCGGCATCACCTTAATCAGCCGGCGGGTTTTGGGATTCATGGTCGTCAGGCTCATCATATCCGGCTCGTTTTCACCCAGTCCTTTGGAGCGCTGCACCGTAAAGCGTTTCCCCTCCAGCTTTTTCAGGAATTCCTCCTTTTCCTCCTCCGTATAGGCAAAGTAGGTATCATTGCCGCTGGTGATCTCATACAGGGGGGATTCGGCAATAAAGACCTTCCCCTTTTCAATCAGATCGGGGGTCAGGCGGTACAACATGGTCAAAAGCAGGGTGCGGATCTGAAAGCCGTCCACATCCGCATCGGTGCACAGAATGATTTTGCTCCAGCGCAGGGCATTGAGGTCGAACGAGGAGAGGTCCTTGTTGGCCTTTGATTTCACCTGCACGCCGCAGCCCAGCACCTTCATCAGATCGACGATGACGTCGCTTTTGAAAATGCGGTCCAGATCCGCCTTCAGACAGTTGAGGATCTTGCCGCGGATGGGCATGATCGCCTGAAAGTCCGGATCCCGCGCCTGCTTACAGGCGCCCAGGGCCGAGTCGCCCTCCACGATGAACACCTCACGCCGGCTTACATCCTTGCTGCGGCAGTCCACAAATTTCGCCACCCGCGAGGTAATATCCATATTGCTCGACAGCTTCTTTTTCAGATTCAGGCGGGTTTTCTCGGCGTCCTCGCGGCTGCGCTTGTTGATCAGCACCTGTCCCGCGATTTTCTCGGCCTCCAGGGGGTTTTCAATAAAGTAAACCTCCAGGTTGTGCCGCAGCATTTCGGTCATGGCCTCCTGAATGCCCTTGTTGGTAATGGCCTTTTTCGTCTGATTTTCGTAGGAGGTCCGGTTGGAGAACGAGGACATGACAATCACCAGGCAGTCCTCCACATCGGCAAAGGTAATCTTACTCTCATTCTTATTATACTTGCCGTTTTGTTTTAAATAGGCATCAATCTGCGCCACAAAAGCTGAGCGCACCGCCTTATCCGGCGCGCCGCCGTGCTCCAGCCAGCTGGAATTGTGGTAATATTCCGCCGCGTGTGCCCGATTGGAAAACAGCACGGCCACCCCGATGCGGCACTTATATTCCGGTTTATCCGCGCGGTCGCGCACCTTTTTCTCCGTCTGCCAGAACTGCACGGTGGTCAGCGGCTCCTCCCCGGCCAGCTCGATAGCGTGATCGCGGATGCCGTTGTCATAATAAAACTGGGTTTCCTCAAAGCCGCCCTTTTCCCTTTCACTGCGGAACAGAAACGTAACCCCGTCGTTGACCACCGCCTGACGACGCAGCATGTCCTTATAGTACTCATCCGGCACGCGGATATCCGTGAAAACCTCCAAATCCGGCTTCCAGCGAATGCGGGTTCCGGTTTTGCGCCCGGTGTATTCCTCTTTATGCAGGCCGCCCACATTTTCGCCCTTCTCAAAATGCAGTGTGTAGTGAGCTCCGGACGTGTACACCTCGGCATCCATATATTCCGAGGCGTACTGGGTCGCGCACAGTCCCAGGCCGTTTAGTCCCAGCGAGTACTCATAACTGCCGTCCTGATCGTTTTTATACTTGCCGCCGGCGTACATCTCGCAGAACACCAGCTCCCAGTTATAGCGCTTTTCCACCGGGTTATAGTCCACCGGAATGCCGCGGCCGAAGTCCTCCACTTCCACCGAATCATCCCGGTAGCGGGTGATCACGATCTTTTTTCCGTAGCCCTCCCGGGCCTCGTCAATGGAGTTCGAGACAATCTCAAAAATCGAGTGCTCGCACCCTTCCAGCCCGTCCGATCCGAAAATGACCGCCGGACGGCGGCGCACACGGTCCGCCCCTTTCAGCGACGTAATGCTCTCATTATTGTAAACTGGCTTTTTCGCCATGGTTGGATTCCTCCTCTGCACAATCGATCCCCTCTGAAAAACGCACGAAAAGGGAATGCCTTGCGAAAAGCATTCCCTTTTGCCTCTCCAAAAGGTGTGTTCAGCCGGTTTATTCGGCTGTTTCGGGGGCCTCCTCCCCGCTTTCCCCAGCGGTTTCGGCCGGCTTTTCCTCCGGTTCCGCCGGTTTGGGCTGGCTGTCGCGCACCATGATGTCGGCGAACTTCTCGCCGCTCATCTTCTCCTCCAGGAACAGGTACTGCGCCACACGGTGCAGCTTATCCATATGCTCTCGCAGCAGCTTCTCGGTGCGCTGATAGGCTTCGTCTACCATGCGTTTGATCTCGCCGTCGATCTGTGCTGCCGTCTCTTCGGAGTAATTGCGCAAATGGCCCATATCGCGGCCCAGGAAGGGCTCGCTGTCGTCACTGCCATAGGTGATGGTTCCCATTTTGCTGCTCATGCCGTATTTGGTGACCATGGCACGGGCGATCTTCGTGGCGCGCTCGATATCATTGGAAGCGCCGGTGGAGATATCATCCAGGGCAATGGCCTCGGCCACACGGCCGCCCAGCAGGACCACCAGATCCTCCTGCATTTCGCGGTACGATTTATACGAGCGGTCTTCGCTGGGCAGCTGCATGGTATAGCCGCCCGCCATCCCGCGGGGAATAATCGAAATTTCGTGAACCGGATCCTGCGTGGGCAGATAATAGGTGACCACCGCATGGCCCGCCTCGTGATAAGCGGTCAGGGTTTTCTCCTTGTCCGTCATCACATGGCTCTTCTTCTCCGTGCCCACCACCACTTTGATCGTGGCCTCTTCAATTTCCTGCATGGTAATGGCGTGCAGATTGCGGCGCGCCGCCAGCAGGGCCGCCTCGTTGAGCAGATTCTCCAGATCGGCACCGGTGAACCCGGCGGTCGATTTGGCAATGGTAGAGAGCTGCACGTCGGGGGCCAGGGGCTTGCCGCGGGCATGCACCTTCAAAATCTCCTCGCGGCCCTTGATGTCCGGGCGACCGACGGTCACCTGGCGGTCAAAACGGCCGGGACGCAGCAGTGCGGGATCCAGAACATCGGGGCGGTTGGTCGCCGCGATCATAATCACGCCCTCATTGGCGCCAAAGCCATCCATTTCCACCAGCAGCTGGTTCAGCGTCTGTTCACGTTCGTCGTGACCGCCGCCCAGGCCGGCGCCGCGCTGGCGGCCCACTGCGTCAATTTCGTCAATGAAAACAATGGCGGGCGCGCTCTTCTTCGCCTGGTCAAACAAATCGCGCACGCGAGAGGCGCCTACGCCAACAAACATTTCCACAAAATCCGAACCGGAAATGGTGAAGAAGGGCACGCCGGCTTCCCCGGCAACCGCCCTCGCCAACAGCGTTTTGCCCGTGCCAGGCGGGCCGACCAGCAACACGCCTGTAGGAATTTTCGCGCCTACCTTGGTGAAACGCTGGGGGTTTTTCAGGAATTGTACGATTTCCTGAAGCTCCTCTTTTTCCTCGTCGGCGCCGGCTACGTCCGCAAAGGTGACGCCGTTGCCCCGGGGATCGGTCAGGCGGGCGCGGCTTTTGCCGAAGTTCATCATGCCCTTGCCGCCGCCTGCCTGTTGCCGCATCAAAAGCAGCCACAGCGCCACAAACAGCACGATGGTGACCAGGAAGGGAATCCATTCCACCCACCAGGCGGTCTTTGCCGGTTCTTTTGCGGCATAGACAAATTCGTATTCCGTGGGGCTTACCGCGCGTCCCAGCTGGCTTTCATAAATCGCGTTCACATCCGCGTAAAATTGTTGCTCGCTGGGAATGGTGGCGATGATGTCATACCGGGCGCCAAAGTCCGTTGCGGGAATTTCCGAATTTTCCTTCAGCGCGATCAACGTATTTCCCGTGATGGAGATGCGTTCAATGCTCTTTTCGGGATCGTCGTCCAGCAAATCGGCCTCCACCCATTCCAACAACTCCGAATAACTCAGCGTTACGATGGGCGTGGTTGGGGCGGAGCCCAGCATTTGGACAATCCACACGATGACGAGCAAAAGAAGCACGTACATCAACGGGCCTTGTAAAATTCGAAACCGTTTTTTGTTCAACACAATTTTCCTCGCTTTCGCATGGATGACAGGCGCGCAGCGCCATGATTCCTGGTTTGTATCACAGGCATTTGACCAGAACGTCATGCCTGAAATGATCGCCTACATCAATATTATATCATCCTTATCCCGGTTTTGCACACAGAGAATCAGGTGTTTTCGTAAATTTCGCTCTTCAACACGCCAATCATGGGCATATTGCGATATTTCTCGGCATAATCCAAACCGTACCCCACCACAAATTCATCCGGGATCACAAAACAGGAGTAATCCACATGGATATTCACATTGGGGTCTCTGCGGTCCGGTTTGTCCAACAATGTGCAAATTTTCACCGATGCCGCGCCGCGGGAGGCAAGCACTTTGGCAATGTAGCTGAGCGTGCGGCCGGAATCAATGATGTCTTCCACAATGACGACATGACGGCCATCCACGGAATGGGACAGGTCTTTGCGAATTTCCACCTCGCCGGTGGAACGGGTTCCGTTTCCGTAACTGGAAACCGCCATGAAGTCCATGGATAACTCGATGGGCATGGCACGGATCAAATCCGCAAAGAATACCACCGCCCCTTTGAGGATGCACACCATGGTTGGGTTTTTGCCCTGATATTCCTCCGCCAACTGTGCGCCCAGAGCGTTCACCTTGCGCCGCAGTTCTTCTTCGGATATCAGGACATGGGAAAGGTCGTTCAGCATGGAAATTCCTCCTGCACAAATGTAAGTTCTACCGGTATGTCGCCCTTTTGCAATGCGGCATAGCGGGATATCCCCAGACCCACCGCCCACAGGATTTCGTTGCCCACCGCCAGCAGCGGCGTGTGATCCCGCAACGGACGATCCAGCTTGCGATCGGTCATGTAGTCGGAAAGGGACTTGCTTCCTTCCATCCCCAGGGGATGAATGCGGTCGCCTGCGCGCCGCGTGCGCGCAACCGCGCCTTGAAGCGCCTTGCGGGAAAGCGCCTGGCGATAAGGATCGTCCGCGATGGGAGAAACGGGGACAAGCCGCGCGACAAACTTTCCCAAGCCCGGCAGCGGCGTTTCTCCAGGGACGCACAGCGGCGGCGACGAATCGTTTCGCGGACAATTTCGAAGAAGATACAACCCGCCGGCGGTTCGTTCTGCGCGCAGGGAACGGGTGATATCCAGCGCGCCGCGTTGCTTTTTGACCAGCGCAACCAGGCGGTCTACGCGTTCCCAGGACGCGTCGGAACCCAACATATGGACCATTAGGCGGCGCAGAAACGCGGTTTCTTCCGTTCCCGTCAGGGCAAGATAATCTCCGAAGGAATAGCGGCGGCGATACTTTTTCAAAAAATCCCCAATGAGGGATTCCCAAAAAGCGTTTTCCGTGCGCACAATTTCCGCATGGCGGCAAATGGCCTCCACGCTTCCCGGATACGCGGCCTTGAGCGCGGGCATCGCTTGAAGCCGCAGAATATTCCGAGGATTGTCTGCCACGGCGTTGGTGGAATCTTCTCGCCAGGAAAGCCCGCGCGACTGCAAATATCGAAGGATTTCTTCCTTGGACATGGACAGCAGCGGACGAGCCAGACATCCGGAAAGGCGGGACATGCCCTGCATGCCGGACAATCCTGCTCCTCGCAGCAGATGCATCAGCACGGTTTCGGCTTGATCGTCCCGATGGTGCGCCAACGCAATGACGTCCGCGCCGATTTTTTCCTTCGTCTCCAGCAAAAAGCCGTAGCGCATGCGGCGTGCGGCGGTTTCCAGACCTTCGCCGTGGATGGCTGCCTGCGCGGGGACGTCGCCTTGGCCCTGATAGTATGCCACGGTTTGCGCATTGCAAATGCGCCGGCAGAAATCCGCGTCCAAATCGGCGGAGGCGCCCCGGATGCCGTGGCAATAATGGGCGGCGGAAAGCGTGAGCAGGCCGCTGTTGCGGGCATGAACCAACATGTCCAGCAACGCGACGGAATCTGCGCCGCCGGACA
>JALENG010000078.1 GCA_022767925.1 Clostridia bacterium | reverse complement strand
AAAGTTTCATAATATCCCGCTCCTTACCGCTAAAAGAATACCATATCACAGAGTAAAAATGAAAGCATTTATTTCTTTCCTTTGTCAAGCAACGCTTGCAAAACCGATTCAGACAAGAGGGAAGAAGCAAAAGACAAAAATCCCGATCGCTTACGCAATCGGGATTTTCTGGAGCTATTGGCCGGACTCGAACCGGCGACCTGCTGATTACGAATCAGCTGCTCTACCAACTGAGCCACAATAGCATATTCCGTCAGCAGAATCTGCCGACGGTTATATATTATACAGATAAATTCTTCCCCCGTCAAGGGGTTTTCGAAAAAATCAGGTTTTTTCTTTTGGCTTCTTCTCCTTCTTTCCAGAGAACAGGAAAGAAGTGCGCCATTCCTGCATACGGCGGCGCAAATCCGGCGTCGTATCACGGCTGAGATGCAGATATTTCCCATAGCCCCTGTGGTGCAGATCCCGATAAATCTCAAAGGGCTTGTGGCCCTCTGCCCGCATACGGTCAATATACTCCACCACGGCAGCCGGCAAAACCTGCCGCTGCAGAATCTGCTGGGTATGAAGATTGACCGAAGCGGTACAGGCGGCCAGATCCCGCACCCGCAAAAGTGCCTCGACCCGCTGGCGGCACGCCTGCGAATCCGCCTGCTCCAAACCGTAGGGCTTCAGAATATCCAGCTTCCAGGGAACCGGTACCACCGAAGAAGCACGCATCAGCGCCGTATACAGAAATTCCTCGTCAAATCCACAGCCGCATTCCTCATGGAAATATACCTGCTTTTCCCGCAAAAACGGGACCCGGAACAGAGCCTGCACCATCTGCAGGGGAAACGCCCCGGAAAAAACGGCCGGCAGATATTCGGTACCCGAGCGGTTCACCACCGCCCGGCTCATGGAACGGCGCTCAACCGTCTGAGCTTCCCGATCATAAAAATAACCGAACAGAATCTGGGCCTCATTCATCCGCGCCTTTTCCACACAGGCGGCCAAATAGCCATCGGGAAGCCGGTCCGTATCCGAAACAAAAAAGACAAACTCCCCTTCTGCGCGGGACAAACCCGCCTGACAGGCAGCGGCCGCCGCACTTCCCCGCCCGCTCTGCAGTACACAACCGTGCATCCCCTCCCGATTCAGCCCGGTCAGGGCACGAAACACCGTATCATCGGATGAACCGCGATCCACAAAGATCACTTCCGATGAAATACCCATCAGTTCTTTTTTCAGCTTTTCTGTCATTGGCCATACCCGGTCTCCCTGATTCAGAAGGGGCAGGACAACAGAAATCATGATATCATCCACTTTTCTTCCCTCATGTTTCCCGTTCATTCTGCTTTAAGTATAGCACTTTTGCCAGAAGAAAAAAGGACAAACCTTGACAGATGTATGAAAAAATTTCCTGTTTTTTTGGTCAGAAATCCACACGGGTACCACCGGCACTGCGCACCGAGAGAACATGGCAGGTTCCTTCACCAAAGACTTTTTCCATCTCTGTTTTATACCGGTCCAGCTCCTCCAGCGGCACAAATGCCTGCACCGTTCCGGCGAAGCCGCCGCCATGGACGCGCCACGAAGCCTTTTTGCCGGACAACAGTTTTTCCGATACAGCCAGTGCTACCGACAGCCCCTGCTCGGATGGATTAGAACAGGCGAATACATTCTGCAACCGCATAAACGAAGAGCGGCCAGAGCGGATTTCCCAGTGCAGGAAGGCATCCATATCGCCCTGTGCCAGAGCCTCAGCCTCTCGCTGGGCTACACGGTTCTCATCAAAGAAATGCATGGCGCGCAGAACGGCACGGTCCCCTGTTTTCTTCCGGATTTCGCCCAATCTGGCATAAAAAGCAGTTTCATCCGCATCGCGCAGATATTCAACCCCCAGTTCATGGGCCACACTGCGCATCTCCACCGGGATCGACGCATAATCGCCGGTCAGATCGGCATGGTTGCCGCCCGTGTCCACAATGCACAGGGCATACCCGTGAGCCGCCAGATCAAAATCCACCTTCTGGAAAGAAGGATGAGCCGGATCCGCAAAATCAATGGCGGTAAAGCCGCCCACACTGCTGGCCGTCTGATCCATCAGGCCGGACGGCTTGCCGAAATACACATTCTCAGCATACTGGGAAATCTGTGCGGCCAGAACCGGATCAATGGCACCGTCATTGAACAGATGGCTGATCACATGGACCACTGCCACCTCGAAAGCCGCCGAGCTGGACAGGCCGCTGCCCTTTAAGACCTGCGTCATGGTATAGGCGTCAAAGCCCTCCACCTTAAATCCCAGTTCCCGGCAGCGGGCGCATACGCCGCGCAGCAGAGCCGCTGATTTTTCCTTTTCCGATTCATGCACGCTCAGATCCGTCAGATCAATCTCGTCCATTTTCGCATACTCGGCCGATTTCAGACGCAGCACATTTTCCCCATTGGGAGCCGCTGCCGCTACGATATCCAGATCGACAGCCGCCGCCAGCACACAGCCGTGCTGATGGTCGGTGTGATTTCCGCCTACTTCGGTGCGCCCCGGAGCACTGACAAAGGTCAGCTCCTTCTCACCGAACAGAGCGGTAAAACCTTCCCGGATTTTTTCATAGCGCTCGCGCTGTTCCGGCTGTTTGGAGGATTCGTACAAGTCGGTAAACTTTGTAACCATATGGATGATTTCTCCTCTCCGTAAATCCGGCGCATCTCGTAAAGCACCGGTAATTTTCTGTTTCTATTATTATAGCAAGCCCCTTTCCCCCGCGCCAGTTGCAGAAAGCCCAAAACTATTTCAAAATATTGCATTTTATCGCTGCCGGTGCCTACAGGGGAATATGCATATATCTGTCCGCTTCCTCCCATGGGATCAAAATCCCGGCCCCATGGCTGCAGAAAACGGAATCCGCCGGGTTTTCCCGGTCGGCCTGCCGGTCGTATCCAATCTCTTCCACCACACCCTGGGAATTATGACAGGGAAAATACCCGCTGGGAGAAAAAGAGAGCCGCCCCTCACCCCGGGTATAGTGCGTCAGCTGTTCGCCGTAATCGCTCATACCGACGAACGGGGCGCGCCCGGTCAGGCAGGCGGCCGGTCCCTCCTGATGGCTCTCCTCCATTTGCCCGCCCATGGCGGTTAAGTCGGACAGGAAGCGCCCGACCGATTCCGGCGGCAGCGCGATGGAAAAATGTACCCAGGGTTCCAGCAGACAACAGGCATCCTCCAGGGCCGCCTTAAACAGCGCCTGCCGGATAGCCCGCAGGGTCGCCCGGCGAAAATCCCCGCCCTCGGTGTGTTTGACATGGGCGCGCCCCGCCATGAGAGTGACAACCACATCCGTAAGGGGCGAACCGGTCAGGGCACCGGGATATGACCGCTCGAACACATGGGTCTCGATCAGTCTCTGCCAGTTACGCGCCAGCACATCCTCGGGAACCTCGCTTTGAAAATGGACGCCGCTTCCTCGGGGAGCCGGAGACAGGCGTACATGGACCTCAGCATAATGACGCAGGGGCTCGTAATGACCGCACCCCAAAAAGGGAGCGGTGATGGTCTCTTTATACAGTACCCGGCAGGGGCCAAAGGAAACAGGCAGAGAAAAACGGCGCTGCATCACATCCGCCAGCACCTCCCGCTGAATGCGCCCGGCCGTATGCAGCCAGATGGACGGCGGCTGCCCCTCCAGCTGCAACGAGGCGTGCAGCTGGGGATCCTCCTCGGTGAGAATGGATACATCCTCCCACACCGTCTGATAGGGAATCTCCGGCGGATACAGCAATTGCACCTGCATCATGGGCTCGGTCATAGCCGGCCCGGGGGACAGGATCGCTTCCTCCCCCAGCAGCTGGCCGGGCTTTGTCTGCAAAAGGCCCGATACCGCCACAATGTCCCCGCATTCTGCCCGGGGAACCGCCACCAGCTTTTCCCCGCTGGGCTGCATCAAATCGGCGATTTTCTCGCCGCCCAGGCACTGTTTGGGAGCAAGCTCCTCCCCCAGCACCCGCAAAAAGGTGCGCCGCACCCCGCTTTTCTCCCGGCGAATGCGGATGACCCGAGCCTTTTCCTCCCGGGCCGGTGCCAAATGGGGGGTCAGCGTTTGCAGGGCCTGCAGAAGAGGGAAAATCCCGCTGTTCTGCAGGGCGCTTCCGGCAAAGCAAGGGAACAAACACCCCGCCGCAAACAACGCAGAAACGCCCGCCTGCCATTTTTCCGCGGCGAAATCCTCCTCCAGATACCGCTCGAGCAGCCCCTCATCCTGTTCGGCCGCCCGCTGGTACAGGGCATCTTCCTGCCAGGATTTCTCACAGAAAACCGCGTCCGGCGTCAGACGGCTGTGAATCTCTGCCATCACCCGGGCGATATCCGCCCCGGCGCGGTCGGTCTTATTCAGGAAAAAGAATGTCGGTATTTTCTGTTCCCGCAGGCAGCGGAAAATCGTTTCCGTGTGGCTCTGTACTCCTTCGACACAGCTGATCACCAGCACCGCCGCATCCAGTGCCGGCAGCACCCGCTCCATCTCCGAGAGAAAATCCACGTGCCCCGGAGTATCCAGCAGCACCCACGGGGTATCCGCCAGCCGAAACCGGGCGGCACCGGTATAGATGGTAATCCCCCGGGCCTTCTCCAACGGGTCGGTATCCAGATAACTGTCGCCGTTATCCACCCGACCGGCCCGACGAATCGCCCCACACCCGCACAGGATCTGTTCACACAGGGTGGTTTTCCCCGCATCCACATGGGCGAGAATTCCCAGGGTCCGGACAGTCATGAGAGAACCTCCTCTCCGGGGTGCAGCATCCGCATCAGTGTTTCCTCATCAATCACCGGAATCCCCAGCGACTGGGCTTTGGTCAGCTTACTGCCGGCCTCTTCCCCCGCCACCACATACGAGGTCTTCTTCGAGACCGAACCGCTCACCTTTCCGCCGGCCTTCTCGATCAGAGCGGCCGCCTCGGACCGCTTGAGCGTGGGCAGCGTACCGGTCAGTACAAAGGTTTTTCCCGCCAGCGTGTCCGCGCCCGTATCGGCAGCCGGCTCGGTCATCTGCACCCCCAGTTCCCGCAGGGAAGCGATCAGATGGGCCGTGCCCGGCAGGGAGAAAAATTCGCGCACCGCTACCGCCATAATCGTGCCGAAGCCGTCAATCTGCGCCATCTCCTCTTCGTTTGCCTGCATCAGGCTGTCCATCTCCGGGAATTTACGGGTGAGCAGCTTGGCAGCCTTTGATCCGATGTGCGGAATCCCCAGGGCAAAAACCAGCCGGCTGAGTTCATTTTTCTTGGATTTTTCCAGGGCGTCGAGCAGATTCTGCGCCGACTTCTCCCCCATCCGCTCCAGCTGCATCAGATCGCTCTTCTTCAGGCGGTACAAATCCGCCGGGGATTTCAGCAGTCCGACCCCGATCATCTGCTCCAGCGCTGCCGGCCCCAGCCCGTCAATATCCATGGCATCCCGCGAGGCAAAATGGATCAGGTGGCGCAGCAACTGAGCCGGACACTCGGGATTTTGACAGCGGATCGCCGCTTCCCCCTCCTCGCGAAAAACCGTTTCCCCGCAGGAGGGACAGGTCTTTGGCATGGCAAACGGCACCGAATCCGCGGGGTTTTCCACCAGGCGCACCACCTCTGGGATAATCTCCCCCGCTTTGCGCAGAACCACCCGCGAGCCAATGCGCAGGTCCTTTTCCCTGATAAAATCCTCGTTGTGCAGGGTAGCCCGGCTGACCGTGGTGCCCGCCAGCGTGACCGGCTCAAATACGCCGGTGGGTGTCAGCACGCCGGTGCGTCCCACATGGATTTCGATATCGGTCAGCACCGTCTCCTTTTCCTCCGGCGGATATTTATAGGCCTCTGCCCAGCGGGGAAATTTGGCCGTACTGCCCAGTTCCTCGCGCTGGGAAAAATCGTTCACCTTTACAACCGCCCCGTCGATGGAATAGGGCAGTTTCCCCCGCAATTCTCCGATCCGGCGAATCTCGCACAGCGCCTCCTCCATCGTATGGCACAGCTTTCCCGGTGCCACGGTGAAGCCCAGCTCGGACAGCCGCTGCAAAGAGGCCGCGTGCTGTGTCATCGTCTCCCCTTCGATCTGCTGGATGTTGAAGGCGAACATATCCAGCCGGCGCTGGCGGGTCACCCGGCTGTCCTTCTGCCGCAGGGTGCCGGCCGCCGCATTGCGCGGATTTTTAAACGGTTTCTCCCCAGCCAGCTCCTGTTTTTCACACAGGGCAAAAAAACTCTCGTGCGACATATAAACCTCTCCGCGGACCTCGAGATACGGGACCGGTTCGGAGAGGGTTTTGGGAACGGTGGGAATGGTACGGATATTCTCGGTCACATCCTCCCCCACCTGTCCATCCCCGCGGGTGGATCCGCGGAAAAACACCCCGTTGCGGTATTCCACCGACACCGACAGGCCGTCAAACTTCGGCTCCACGGTGTACACCGGATTCGATACCACCTCCCGCACGCGGCGGTCAAAATCCAGCATCTCCTCTTCGGAAAAGGAGTCGTGCAGGCTCTCCATCGGGACGGTATGCCGCACCGGAGCAAACGTATTGTACCCCTTGCCGCCCACCATGCGGGTGGGGGAATCCTCGGTGATCAAATCCGGAAAAGCCGCTTCCAGATCCTCCAATTCCCGGTAAAGCCGGTCATAGGCAAAATCGTCGATCTGTGGGTCGTCATAGACATAATAGCGCTCATTATGATAGCGGATCTGGCGGCGCAGCTCCTGGATCCGCTCGATCGCCTGGTACTTCTCCATGTGTACGTCTTTCCTTTCTTTGTATTCACCTATTCACCGCTGCCCGGAACCGTAGTCAGCAAAGCCTGGGGAACCTCTCCCACAATCACGGTCTCGCTGAGTACCACGTCCTCCTTCAGCTCTTTTGAAAAGCCATAGCCGGGCAGCTGAATCCACACCCGACAGGACATCGTCAGCGTTACCCGGTGCATAGTCTGATTGACCCCGGCCTGCAAAAAACTGCTCTCACACTGTGTCTGACAGGAGCCGGAAACAGTAACGGTAATCGGGACGCTGGGCCCGTGACCATACAAAAAGCCGATCCCTGTCAGGCTGCCCAGGGGGATGGACACACTCCCCTCTGTGCCGGCCAGCCGGGTTTGAATGTTTTCCCCCAGAAAGCTCTGAACCCTTGCGACAGCGGCGCTGTTCTGCTCCAGCGACAGCACCCGGCCCTCTTCGTCCCGGGCAACGCGGATCAGGGAATTCCCCTCTTCCTCCGCCCAGGCGGCGTATTCGGCCACCGCCTCATGCAGCACCGTCTCCACCTGGCGAACCGCCGCCGTTTCTGCCGCGGCCTCTGCCACCGGAAGGAACTGCTGCCATAGCCACAGCAGGAAGAAAACGAAAAACAGCAAAAAAGTCACGGTTTTTCCCCGCCGGCTTAACCGTCTGCGATGCATATGCTGTCACCTGCCTCTCCTTTTCAGGATACGCAGGACGGAAAAATTTGGTTTATCGCACCCACTGGGGCAGACAGGCCGGGAACACCTCCCGGAGCAGGCGCATGGTACGGGAGAGAGGAAGCCCCACGACCGTATCATAATCCCCGTGGATTTTCTGGACCAGCAAGGATCCCTTCCCCTGAATGCCGTAGGCACCGGCTTTATCCAGTGTACCAATATGGAATAAAATTCTTTACTATTATTTTATAAGAATACCACAAGATAGCCGGTAATTGTGTAAACGAAATGAAAACAAACGAAAATATTAGGGGAGTGAAATCCTGAACGTAGAAATCTGAATA
>JALENG010000053.1 GCA_022767925.1 Clostridia bacterium | reverse complement strand
CTGAGCACGGAGGTAATGGCACTGTCCCGCAAATCCCGGTCGATCTCCCGCAGAACCGGGCGGAATTCCTGTGGTTTTCGCACCCCGAATACCACGCGGAAAATGTCCCCCTTCTGCAGAATCACCCCCGGCGCACCGATTTCGGCCGCAATATAAATGCAACCATCCGTGACCAGCAGCCCCGGCAGTTGCTCCTGCAGACGGGTGCCTGTCCCATAAATGTTTAAAATCGGGATCACTACGGTATCTTTATGGGCAAGTTCCCGAATGGTGGGAAGGGTCTCTTCCAGGGAATAGCCCTTCACGCAGACAAAAATCACATCCGCCGAACCGGCATGATCGTTTATTTCCCGGGAAAGGGGCTCCCAGCACTCGACGGGAGAAACCGTAAAGGTGCCAAAACGGGTGGTCTCCATCCGGATCCCCTGTTCCCGAATCCGGCGGCCATGCTCACCCCTTACTACAACGCTCACCTTTTTTCCTCCCCGCGCGAGATACGCCGCGATACTTCCTCCGGTTCCACCGGCACCGATCACACAATAATGAAGCATACTCTTCCCCCCTTTTGGATTTACACCTGAATCTGCGTCCATTTTCCCTTCCGGAACCGCAGATAGGACAAAATAAAACGGCACAACTGATCCAAAAACAACCCCGCCCAAGCACCGAACAGCCCCAGTCCACAGGGGAAACAGAGCAACCATCCGAAGAAGGGCCGCACAAACGTCACACTGAGCAGCGAGGTCAGCGCGGTATACCGCGTATCTCCGGCTCCCCGCAGACAGCCGTTAAAGATCACCTGCGGAATCTGGAGAAAGATCACACAGGACAAAACCTGCATGATGGTAACACCGTAGTCGAGAATGGCGGGATCACTGGAAAACCAGCCGAAAATCACCCGTGCTCCTGACAAGAACACCACGCACAGGCACGCGGCGAAAAACAGTCCGAATCGCTGGCAGACTACCCCATACAGTTTGGCCAGATCCCTTCGCTTCCGGCCCAAATTCTGCCCCACCAGGGAGACAGCCGCCACCTGAATCCCATCACCAAAGGAAAAGGAGATACTCATCAGGTTCATGCCGATCTGATGGGCCGCATAAGCCACCGTGCCCATATTGGCCACAATAATCGAATACGTAAAGAATCCCACGCGCATGAAGATCTGCTCGGCCAGCGCACTACTTCCGATATTCACAATGGCATGGATACTCTCCCTGTCAAAACGGAAGCCGCGGGCATAGCCGATATAAAGATAACTGTTTGGGCGACAAATGGAGGCGATACTCATCACGCTTCCCACAGCGGAACCGATCACGGTCGCCCAGGCGGCCCCCACAATTCCCAGAGAGGGAAATCCCAGATTTCCGCCGATCAGCAGATAATTCAAAACAATATTCACCGCATTGGCCGTCAGATTGGTGCGCATGGCAATTTTGGTATTGCCGGCACCGCGTTGGGCCGCATTGATAACCAGGGAAATCACCGTGAACACAATGCCGCTCATAATGATGCAGAAATATTGAACGGCTGCCTCATGTGTATCCGGCTGGGAGCCAGCCAGATGCATGATATTCCCGGCAAAAAACACGCACAGGGCGCTGATCAGCACCACCATTCCCATAGCAATGACAAATGCCTGCTGCAGAACCCGGTTGGCTTTTTCCCGCTTCCCTTCCCCTTTTCTCCGCGCCACAATCGCCGACACAGCTGTATTCAGGGACATGAAGAAACAAAGCCCGATCAGTTTGGGCTGGGTAGTCAACCCCACTGCCGCAATGGCATAGGTTCCCAGGGTTCCCACCATCATGGTATCAATAAACCCCACTAAACTGACCAGAAACGATTCAACAATCGAGGGCCATGCAATGGCAAAGGTATCCCGAAACAATTCCCGGTTTCCGGGAATCTCCCCGGCGGGCGGGATATCCCGCAAAACTTTCTGTTGATTGATGATTGGCAAGTGGAACCACCGTCTCTCTTTTTTGTTATCCAATCCTATTCTATAACAAAAGGTCCAATCTTGCAATCCAATCTTTCTGGTGGGATTATTCCGTCTTTTTCGAAAGACCCATGGTGATCAGGGTCTCCGCTTCCTCCTGCCAGCTCTCCCTGCGGGAGGCGGCGTCGGGCTTAATTCCGATAGAAGAATAGAGAATCAGGAACAACATGGCGGTTTGCCCCCACAGAATGGTCACATCTGTCATGCCGTGCAGGCAAACGGCGCAGAATGAGGCCACCAGCAGGATATTTGTACTGGTGCTGTGATATTTCCGAAGCCGCCGGAGCATACGCCGAAGCTGAGAAAAGACAAAGTAAAGAATCCCCAGGGTGCCCACAATCCCAAAGTTCAAAAGCAGATCCAGATACAAATTATGGCAATGCACCGTTACATAGCCCCCCAGCCGTGAGCAGATCAGGGAATAGGTCATGGGGCCGCGCCCAAATAGTGGGCACTCCCAGATACCGCGCACCGCTGTGATCCAGATCTCCAGGCGCTGATCCATGGCATGGGTGGCGGAGAGGAGATGGGGAAACAAAATGGGTAGCACCGTAATGGTGGCCGCTCCCACAAACAGGACACCCCCCACAACCACAGCGGCCAGCTTGTATTTTCCCCGGAAGAGGAGGAAAACCAGGGCACAGGTTCCCGCTGTCACGGCCGAACTGATGCTGTTGCACAGATAAAGCCCCAGCACAGCGCTGAACCCGGTAATCACATAAAAAATACGGTGCTGGTTTTTGGAAAAAAAACGGTATAGCGCGATCAAAATTACAAATTCCATCATCATGCCAAAGAAATTGGCATTATAAAAAACCGATTCCGGGCGATTTTGTGAATCCAGTCCCAAATCAAAGATTTTCTGAAACAAAGCGATCATCACGCAGGCAATGCTGCCAATACAGGCCGTATCCATCAAACTGGCAAACAGCCATTTATTCATATACGACCGCAGATAAAAAGCACAGCTGAGACACATCAGCAGTTCGATACAGATAAAGGCCCCATTCCAGTTCCCATATCCCACTGAAATACCGGTCCAGATCACCAGAAGGACACCGATCATTCGGTTTTCCGGCCCATCAAAGGCATGGCGGCGGCGGTAAGCGCTGAACAGAACGCTGATCCCCTCCAGAAAAATAACACTGATAGCCATATAGTAGGGCATAAACAGCGAGATAGTCAAAATCGAGGCAAAGGCTGTTTGAAAAGAGACATCCTCCCGGGAGGGCATTTTTTTAAGGCGTGGGAAAACCTTTTTCACCGTTTCTTCTCCCTCCTTTTCCATAAAAAATCGTCACAATACCGTTTTCCGGTACCGTGACGATATTATACCACGAAAGCAGACAAAGAGCCACACTCATTTTCAGCAGGCCACTGCCTCTTCCCTTTCACTTTGGGGAAGAGCGCCCTCCAGAAAGGCAAGCAAATCCCCGAAAACCTCTTCCCGGTTTTTCTCCGTAATCAGAGCGTGCCGCACGGAGGGATACAGTTTTAGCTGAACTTGACAGCCGACCTTCTTCATCCGTTCATAAACTTTCCGGACCCCTTTTCCAAAATCCCCCACCGGGTCCTGTTCACCGGAAATCAACAGCATCGGCGTATCCTTGGGAATTCGCTGATACCAGAGGGACTGATTCACCTGATCCAGCAGCTTCGCTACATCCCGGTACCCGGAAAGCGTCAATGGAAAACCGCACAGGGGATCCCGTGTATAACGGTCCACCTCTTCCTCATCACTGGAAACCCAGTCATTCGCCGTCCGATTGGGGGCAAACGACTTGTTATAGGCCCCGGTGCTGAGTTTTTCCGGCAGGGGATCGTGACCCTTCGGCCCTTTTCTTCGGATCAGCATCTGCAAAGCGCGCTGCTGCAGCCCGGCCATTATCTTACCGGAACCGGCTGACGTTCCCATAAAAACCGCCGCCTTCATATCGCCACCGAAGCGCGCCATATACGCCCGCGCCAAAAACGACCCCATGCTGTGGCCAAAAAGGAGGAACGGCAACGGCTCGTAATCATCGCGCAGCATCGTATGCAGCTTTTTCATGTCCATGACCAGATTGTGGCAGCCGCCATTTCCAAAGTATCCAAAATCCTCGCCTTCCGCTACCGAACGGCCATGGCCCAGGTGGTCCTGCACAACCACTACATACCCGTGTTCCGCCATAAAGGAAGCGTAGTCCTCATACACCCCGCCGTGTTCCGCCATTCCATGGGTAACCATCAGAACGGCTACCGCCTGCTCCCGGCAGGCCGGTTCCACAACGCGCACAAAAATATGCTCTCCGGTCACCACAGAATCAAAGGTAAAGGTTCTCTTTTGAATTTCCATCATTCTTCCCCTTTTCATTTTTGATCTCATTACATGGTTTTCAAAACCAGATTACACGTTTATTGTAATCCCTATCCCGTTCTCTGTCAATCCCTGTCTATCCCTTTTTTGCAATCCGGCGCGCTTCTTCCACAGAGAAGGGCGGGATGAAGTCTTTTTTCGCAGAAGCCAGATCCTGAGCGTACCCGTCCAGATCCAGACGGAACAGAGCATCCAGCACTTTTTCATATTCCCGCCGGGTAATCCGGCGGTTGATCTCCGGAAACTCCCTGGCGCGGCCGCACGGTACATACTGTGCCATCAGACTGACGGGAATCTCCGTGTGAAACGTATCCGAAATCCACTGCAGCACCGCTATCGAATTCTTGGTATGCCCGGGAAGGATCAAATGGCGAATCATGGTTCCGCTTTTCATCATCCCGTCCTCAAAGTAACGGGCCGGTCCGGTCTGCCGTACCATCTCCCTGATGGCGGCGGCCGCTTTTTCCGGATAATCCGGTACACCGGACAGCCGCTGCCCCAGCTCCCGGTCCCTGTACTTCATATCCGGCAGATAGATATCTACCAGCCCCTCTAACGTGCGCAGGGCTTCCACTTCCTCATAGCCGCCGCAGTTGTACACAACCGGTACCGGCGGCTTCCCCATTTCCAGAGCTTCCCGCACCGCAGGCAAAAAGTGTGTGGGAGTTACCAGGTTGATATTCCGCGCTCCCTGCTGTGCCAGTTCCATCATCAACTCGTGCAGCCGCTGCACGGAGATCGCTTCTCCGATGGAATGCTCGGTGCTGATACAGGTGTTCTGACAAAACACACACCCCAGGGAACAACCGGAGAAGAAAATAGTTCCGGATCCCTCGGTCCCGCTGATGCAGGGCTCCTCCCACATATGCAGCGCCGCACGGGCAACGACCGGCCAGGTACCCATGCGGCAGAATCCCCGCCCCTCCCGTTCTCCGCGATAGCTTCCGCAGTGCCGCGGGCAGAGAGTGCAGGATTCCACAATGTTTTCCACCGCAATCTCCCCTTTACTGATCGTCCCGAATCTGCAGGAAAGCGCACAGGCCCCCGCGATGCCCATGGGTGGCACGGTGCGAGAACAGCAGTTCCCGGTGGCAGCAGGTGCATACCCCCGAAATGAGGATATTCTCCGCCCGCACACCGGCATGCAGCAAAACCCGGCGGTTTACTTCCCACAAATCCAGCATGGCTTTCTCTTTTGAAACCGGCTGCAGCACGCATTCCATCGGAATATAGGAAAGGGCCCGCACTTTTTCGATCACCGGGGTATCCACTTCATAGCAGCAGGCGCCAATGCTGGGGCCAATGGCCGTGACCAGTTCGGCGGGGTCCGACCCGAACTCCGCGGTCATTTTCTCCACCATACAGCGTCCCATTTCGGCCACGGTCCCCCGCCACCCCGCATGGGCCAGACCAATGGCGCGGTGCACCGGGTCCACGAAATAGAGCGGCACACAATCCGCATAATGGGTAACCAGCGTAAGGCCGGGTTCATCGGTCACCAGCCCATCCACACTGCTTTGATCCTGAGGGCGGAAAATTCCCACCCCGGCCTGCTGCATGGTCACACGACGGATCCGCGTGTGGTGGTCCTGTGAGGAGGAAACCAGATGGTTTTCATCAAAACCCACCGCCCGGCTGAACCGGCGGTAATTCTCCCGCACGTTTTCATCCGGATCTCCCCGGCCGAACGAGAGGTTCATGGAGGCGTAGTCCCCGCAACTGACACCCCCCAGCCGGGTGGAAAAGGCATCCCTTACAAACCCCAGCTTTCGCAGAGCGGGAAATACCAGAAAGGGCACGCCTCCGTTCTCTCTTTGCTCCATCTTGCCAACCATCATACCGGCTCTCATCCTTTCTCAAAGTTATCCATCGGTTCCAGTTTTGTAAGGCATTTCTCCACATCTACCCGGCCGACACAGCGAACCGGCAGGGGCTCCCCGGCACAGACCGAAAACGCCCACCCGTTCTGCCGATGCGAGTACCACCAAAGAGATTCCCTTTGCTGCCAGCAGTCCTCCTGTATCTCCGAAAAATCCATTTCCCGCATGGGATAGGCAATCCCCCGCCCCGTATACTTCCCCCATGCCTCTTTGCAGGTAAAAATACGGGTAAAGGTCTCGGGTGATGGGTCCTCCTTTTCCCGGGGAGAAAAGGCATACCGCGCCACCCTCTCCCGAAAGGGCGAAATCGTCTGCATATCCACCCCCACCGGAAACCGGGAAAGAGCGCAGGCACAGCCGCTGTCACAGTGGGAGAGATTCATGTGGATCGCGGAAAATTCCTCCCCCATAAGCTCCGGCTTGCCGCCCGCATAGACAAAGGAGGGCACGGTACCAATTCCATATTCCTCCCACAACGCATAGCGGAGAAGCAGAAAAACGGCCACGCTCTGCCGCCGGTCCTTTTCCATGCGCAGTGCCTGCACCTTCTCCCTGCGCTGACGGGAGAGAAATGGGTACCATTTTTTATAGGCATCTTCGAAAGCGCGCCCCGGATCCTCCTCCGAAAAAAAGGGTTCTTCCCAAAGATAAATCATAGGCCCTCCTTTTATTCCTCATCCGGATCGTCCTCCTGCAGCGAGGAGAGCCCGTGCAGTCCAATTTCCGGAGCGATGGTGCTGGCCCGGGCGATGGCCCCCGGACCAAAGCGGCGGCGGATGGCATCCATGCTGGTTTCCAGTTTTTCTTTTTTGGGATCCATACGCGGGGCCTCTTCAAAAAAGCTCTCCTGCACGGCAAAGGGCTGCGGCGACAGGTTTACCGCCGTTACCGTCAGCATACGCACCGGCTTACCGTCACGCCAATGCTGCAGCAGCAGGTCCAGACAGGCCTGCGACAAATCCGTACTGATATGGGTGCTGTACATCAGCTGCTTCTGCCGCTGGATCACATGCAGCGAGGGATCCTTGATTGTCAGTTGGACACCATTGGCCCACATACCCGCCCGGCGAAGGCGGCCCGCCACATCATCAGACAGCGCGGTGATCGCCGCCCGCATTTCGCCAAAACCGGTGAGATCCCGGGGAAAGGTGCGCCCGCGCCCCACGCTTTTCGGGGCTTCCCGGTCATCAAAGCGGCGGACCGGCGCCGTATCCTCTCCCCGGGCGGCCTGACGCAGTTCGGGTCCTGACTTCCCCAAAAGCCGCTGCAGCTGCCCGGGATCGGTATTCGCCAGATCTCCGATGGTCTGCACCCCGATTTTCCTCAGGGCATCCGCGGCCGAGCGGCCCACAAAAATCATATCGGTAACCGGCAGGCTCCACAGCTTTTCCCGATAGTTTTCCCGGGAAAAGACCGTCGTGGCATCGGGCTTTTGATAGTCACTGCCCAATTTGGCAAATACCTTATTCCAACTGACCCCCACGCTGATGGTCAGACCCGTCTCCTGATAAACCTGATGGCGGATCTGATCCGCCAGGGCCCGCGGGCTGGACTGAAACAGCCGCCAGGATCCGGTCACATCCAGCCAGCTCTCGTCAATGGAGAAGGGCTCCACCAAATCGGTATACCGGCCGTAGATTCCGTTGATCACGGTATAGAAATGGCGGTATTTCTGCCGGTGCGGGGGCAGAAGCTGCAGCTGCGGGCATTTTCGTTTTGCCTGCCAGATAGTCTCGGCCGTTTTCACCCCGTATTTCTTGGCGGCTTCGTTTTTGGCCAGAATAATCCCATGGCGTCCTTCCGGATCTCCGCACACTGCGGTGGGAACCTGGCGCAGTTCCGGATGGTCCAGTAACTCCACGCTGCAATAAAAGCTGTTACAGTCACAGTGAAAAATCACGCGGTCCGGCTGTCCCATCGAAGTCCCCCTCCCTTTCTGTCCGGCATGCGGATAGACTATAGTATACCACAGAATTCCGGGTTTGAAAAGAACGCCCGTTCGATCAAACCTATACAGGCAGAGTGCACCGGGCCGAGAAATTCAAAGAAAAAGACCCCTGCCCTTTGGCAGAGGTCTTCATTCCTCTTGGGTACGGAGGGCACAGCGCACGGTAAAGCGCTGCTGCCCATCATAGGTGCAGGTAAACAGGGAGAGATCGTATTCCCCCGCGGTCATCTCTTCCACCGCATTCGCGGGCAGAACCTCCACGCTGGCAACCTGATAGAAAATGGTCACCCCATCCATATCGGTAAAAATCACCGAATCACCCTGCTGCAGTTTATTCAGGCGTCCAAAATGGCTGGAATAGTTGTGGGCGGCAATAACCAGATCATTCGTTTTGGTGGAGCCGCTGTAACGGCACGGCGAGTACCGCAATTTTTCCTGACTCCACTGGGATAAGACCGGCAGTTCCAGATCCAACGCGGGCACCGCGAGCATCCCCACATAGTCCTGCCCCTCAATGGTCACCACCGTCATCTCCGGATTATAGGGATCCGGGATGGAGATTTCACCGGATAAGTCTTCCTGCTTTTTCTCCACTTCCTGCCGGAGAATCGGGAGAACCTCCCCGGTGGCCTGTGCCGCCGACTGATCCTCCCAGCAGTTGTAACCGTACAAAACCGCCGCTCCAAGAACGAGCAGCCCTCCCAGGATCATGCAAAAAATCCCCAGCCTGCTCCTTTTGGGTTCATTACTGCGCATGGTACTTTTTCCTTTTTGCATAGCACAGGCCCCATCCCAACGCAAAGAAGAGCACACCGCTGACCGCCAGCACCGGAATCGGCCAATTCAGCTGACCGGTCTGCGGCAGATGGGAATCCACCGGTATATCGGGGGAATCGGGCAGCGAAATTTCCTCAATAATCCCCACCTTGGGGGTGGCATTTACCTCGTACTGCCAGGATTCCCCGTCCTGAACAGGAACCGACACCAAAAAGGGAGAAAAGGCATAGACGTCTTCCATTGTCTCTTTCTGGGCAAGGAGATAGAGCCCCGGCTTCAGATTCTCAAAAACGACGCTCCCCTTTTCCCCAATCCGCACCGTACTTCCCTCGATTTTCTTCTGATCCGCATACTCTTTCAGTTCCTGTGCCAGCTGACCGGAGGACAGGTTTTCCAGAGACAGTCCACTGCCCGAAAAGGCTCCCGACAGCTGCCAGGAATAGTTCCCGTCATCCACCCGGATCTCTCCCACCTGATAGAGTGTGACCGCTCCATTCTCCATATACGCGCCGCTCTGGCTGTCCTGAAGGGTGAGGGAAATCGATCCCTGCCGGTTTACATCCGGCACCTCTTTCCCGAAAACGGGAAACGCTGCCAGCACTACCATCAGCATGGCCGTCATCACAACGCACAGTCTTTTTATTCTCACAGGATTTCTCAGCACAGGTCGTCCCTCATTTCTTCTTTTTGCGGGTTTTGATCAGCAAAACCACAAGCAAAACCATCAGCATGGGCAGGGCCACCGCCGGCGCTACCAGCAGCGGTTCAATCTGTATGGCATCCGCGGTCACACGGACCGTTTTCGCTTCTTCGATATTCTCAATCCGGTGCCCCCGCACCAGAAGGCGGTGGGTATTCACCCCATAGGGCGTACAGGTGACCAGGGTACAATAATCCTTTCCCTCTTCAATCTGCAGGGCCCCGGTCTCCTGGGGTTCCACAATCAGGATCTGGTCCACCTCGTAGGTCAGCACCTCGTCCAACACGCGGAGCATGAAGATATCCCCTACCTCCATCTGATCCAGGTTGGTGAACAGCTTGGCGCTGGGAAGGCCGCGATGCCCGGAGAGAACGCAGTGGGTACTCTCCCCGCCCACGGGGAGAGAGCTGCCCTCGATATGCCCAACGGCTACCTGCAGAACCGCCTCGTTCGTTCCGTGATAAATCGGAAGCGAGCAGTTGATTTTGGGAATCTCGATATAGCCCATGATGCCGTTTTCGCCGATATCCAGCTGCCGCTCGTATTCGACGCGGTCTTTCTCCGACAGAATCCAGCCCTTGCTGTTTTCGGCGAGTTCCTCATTGTACGCATGGGCTTCTGCCAGAATTTTCTCGTAGTGAAGGCCGTCGATGGCCGATACCGACTCGGCATAGCTGGCAATCGCCCGGGACTGGTGAAAGGAGTTCCAAAAATCACTGACCGTTGGGTACAGCAGCAAGGAGAGCCCTGTAAGAAAGACCAGAATCAAAATTATCGTGGACAAATGCTTTTTCATACAGTGTTCTCCTTGCCGCTGTGCGGCGAAAGCGGGGCCCCGCTTTCGCCCGCAGCGGACTTTTGTTTTCCCGGGAAATATCCCCCCGCATCCCGCGCAGAAGAATGTACTCCTGCGGGGATTGCAGCCGGGGATTTTATCCGGGATCCCGGCGGGAAGAAAATCCTCCCCGCCGCAAAGTTTCCCTATTTCTTACTTCTC
>JALENG010000110.1 GCA_022767925.1 Clostridia bacterium | reverse complement strand
TCCAGATTCGTTTGCATCTTTCGTTGTTTAATTTTCAAGGTCCTGCTTGCTCTCCCCTCTCGAGGACAGCTTACATATTGTATCACACATTTCTGTGTTTGTCAATATGTTTTTTCGCTTTCTTTCGAGGTTTTTCTGGCCCGCTCTCGCCGGCCCTCTCGTCAGACAGCTTTGCTATTATATCAAAGCATCTGCGCGCTGTCAACACTTTTCCCGAGGTTTAGAGAGGAATATAAAAGTTATATCATATAAACGCCGCTTTTGTCAATAGTGCAAAATTCTTTTTCGAAAGAAAAAGAAAAAAAACGTTTCTCCGGGAAAATCTCCTGCAAAGGCACCAGGACAAAGGCCCGTTCCCGTATGCCCGGATGGGGCAGATTCAACTCCTCACTTTGACAGGTCTCCCCTTCATAAAGAAGCAGGTCAATATCCATCACCCGCGCTCCATGCCAGCTTACCCGCTTTCTTCCCATGGCCGCTTCGATCCCCAGGCAGATTCCCAGCAGGGCATGGGGCGAAAAATCGGTGGAGAGGTGAATGCACTGATTATAGTAATCCGGCTGTTCATCCGTTACCTCCACCGGAGCGGTGCGGTAAACCGATGACACCCGCCGGATGGTGGTATGGGGCAGCCGTTCCAGCGCGGTCACGGCCTGACGCAGATTCGCCTCCCGGTCCCCCAAATTAGTTCCCAGGCAGAGCACCGCTTCTTTCATGACATTCTCTCCCGGCAAATAGTCACTGCCACATAGTCAAACACAGCGCTCATGGGTGCCTGCGGCTTTTTCAGGCAGATCTCCACCTTTTGCACCAGTGGATACTCCTGCAGAATGGCATCGGCACATACCTGGGCGGCGCGCTCGATCAGATCATAGCTTCTTTCGGTGAACACCCGCTGCACAGTCTTCCGCACAGCGGCGTAATTGACCGTTGCTGATAGATCATCCAGCTGGCAGGCGCGGCTGAGATCGGCGCTCATATGAATATCCAGCAGAAAATGCTGGCCGTCCCGCTTTTCCTCGGGGTTTACCCCATGATAGGCAAAAAGATCCAATCCCTTTATTGTGATACAATCCATTTTCTTCTCCTTATCCCAGATGCAGCAGGGCATCCGTCACCCGGGCTGCCTGCACCGCTTCCTCTACATCATGCACACGCAGCATATCGGCCCCTGCCAGCTGTGCGGCTGTATGGGCCGCCAGGGTACCGGCCATGCGCTCCCGAAAAGGCGGATTGCCGCATGGCTGACCGATCACCCTTTTGCGCGAGGCCGCCATCAGCAGCATGCAGTCCGGCAGCCGGTACTCCTCCACCCGGCGGATCAGGGAGAGGTTCTGCTCGTACGTTTTTCCAAATCCGATCCCCGGATCCATACACAGTCGATCGGATGCAATTCCATACCGGGCCGCCTCCTCCTGTTTTCCTAAAAAGAAGGTGTGAACCCGCTGCAGGATCTCCTCTTCCTCCCCGCAGGGGTGCATCACCACACAGCCGCAGGCGTACTGGGCGGCCACTTCCCACATCTCCTGGGAAAAACCACTGACATCGTTGATAATATCCGCCCCGTGCTCACAGGCGAGGGCCGCCACTTCGGGATAGAAGGTATCCACCGAGAGCGGAACCTGCAGCCGCCCGCGCAGCCCCTCCAGAACAGGCGCCAGCCGCTCCCAATCTTCCCGGGGGGAAATCCGCTGATAGCCCGGCCGGGTGGACTGGCCGCCAATGTCGATCACATCCGCGCCCTGCTGCTGCATCTGCAGCGCATGGGCAATAGCGTTGTCCGGCGCGAAAAATTCGCCCCCGTCCGAAAAGGAGTCGGGGGTCACATTGCAGATCCCCATAATATAGGTTTTTTCGCCCAGCGGCAGCGTATACCGCCCGGCCCGAAACACCCGGTTCATCCTCTCCCCCCCTGCAGCAGCGCCATCACTTCCGCCCGGGTTTTGGCATCGCGGCGCATGATTCCCCGCAGGGCAGAGGTATAGGTCGAGGCCCCCGCCGCCCGTGCCCCCCGCATGGTCATGCACAGATGCTCAGCCTCGATTACCACGGCGACCCCCTGGGGCTGCAGATTTTCATACAGAAAATCCGCCACCTGCGCGGTCAGGCGCTCCTGCACCTGGGGCCGGCGGGCAAAGCAATTGACAATCCGTGAAAACTTGGAAAGACCGATAATCCGCCCGTTCTGGGGAATATAGGCGATATGTGCTTTTCCCACAAAAGGCAGCAGATGATGCTCGCACACCGAATAAAGTGGGATATCCCGAACCAGCACCAGTTCATTATGAT
>JALENG010000032.1 GCA_022767925.1 Clostridia bacterium | reverse complement strand
TCCGCTGGAACGCTGGAGCGTTCCAGCGGAAGGTGCAAGGATTTCGGGCGGTTTTACCCGAAATCCTTGCACTTGAACAAAGCCATTTGGCCTTGAAAGCTATGGCTTTCAAGGCTTGCGGCTTTGTTCAGTACGCATTATGATAAGGGAGACGCTGACAAGGAGGCTTTCCATGTTCCATAAACGCAAACGAGAAAAACTGTTCGGCAGCCGGATTGACCCGGACTGCTCGGTCTGCTCCCATTATCAGGAGGAGACCCATTCCTGCCCCCTCGACCGGAAAAAGCGGGGCCAATCCCCGCTGCCCCCCGACGGGACCGGATGCCCGCATTTTGACTACGATCCGCTGCGGCGCACGCCCAAAGGGACCCCCCGCCTGCGGCAGTATGATCCGGAGGATTTCTCCCTGTAATTTTCAAAAACAGCCGGCGCTCTTTCCGGCGCGCAAAAACCGGCGGCAGAGATTTTTGTTTCTCTGCCGCCGGTTTTTTAGGGGGCGAACCCCGATTTTGCTCCCTACCCGAAAGCGGGCATCGCCAGGGGAAAGGCCGGGAAAACCCGCCAACACATCCAAAAAGGGGAGGCCGTCCGAAACGGTCTCCCCTTTTCCGCGAAAAAACGATCTCTGAAATTACAGAACCTTCATGCCGCAGTTGCCGCAGAAGGGCGCACCGGGATCCAGCGGAGCGCCGCAGGCCGGGCACACGGCCGGAGCCGCCGGGGCCGGATCGGCATCCGCCGCGCTGGACGGGGCCGCCGGGACTTCCGGAACAGCGGGAGCCTCGGGGGCCGCGGGGGTTTCGGGAACAACCGGAGCCTCCGGAACGGCCGGGGCCTCGGGAGCTGCAGGTGCTTCGGGAGCGGGCTGACGGGTACCGCAGTTGCCGCAGAACATGGCGCCGGGTTCCAGCGAAGCGCCGCAGTTTACGCACACAGGTCCTGCCGGAGCCTGGGGCGCTGCCTGCATGGGAATCTCGACGGGCGCGCCGCACTTATCGCAGAAACGGCTGGCCGTGCTGACCATATTGCCGCACCGCTTGCAGGGGAACAGACCCTTGAGCTCGTATACCTTCGCCTGATCGGCCGCCGCCTGGTCGCGGATGGCCTGAATACGCTGGTGCGCGTCCTGAATGGCGGCATCCTCCATGAACAGCTTGTTGTTGATCACATACGCGCCAATCTCGTTGCAGATTGCGCGCACTTTGTCATCGGCCGCATTGATTTCCCCATTCAGGCGGGAAATCTCGGCCATTTTTTTCATCTTATCCGAAGCGTCCTGCGTTGTCTGCGACAGCTTCTTCGTAAAATCAGCCCATGCCATTTGTGATACACCTCGTTTTCTTTGCTTCTTATCAGTTCTTCGGAACCGTCAGCTTGGTAAAGCAGCCCCAGGTCAGCAGGCCGTATACGATCAGGCCGATCAGTGCGCTGCTGGAGAGATAGTGGTGATAGCTGCACAGGGCCTTGATCAGATAGACCAGTTCAAAAATGGCCTCCACACCGAAAGCCCCCATCAGGAACATATAGTTCGAGTTGGCAAAGGCCAACAGAATGCCGATAATGAAGAGGTACAGCGTCAGGCTGCTGAGAAAGCCGATATCCACCGTGCACAGAACCAGCAGGTCCAGCAGCAGCGGTACCGCGAGGAAAATAATATCCAGCGGCAGCAGCACACGGAAAATCGCATTACCGTTAAAATAAGACTTCAAAGACTGACCAACATTTTCGAGTTTCATAGGATTTGCCCTCCTTATGTTCTGAGAACTTGCGTTCTGAAAAATCCGGCCTGCCGTGCGGCCTGCCGGCCCTACTTAATAACTATACACAAGAATCCTGCTTTTTGCAACGGAAAATCATCGAAAAAACCGGTTATTTTTTCAATTGGGCCTGTTTTCCCACCTTTTCCCGCATCAGGCGGCGGAATTCCTCCTCGCTGCCCACGGCAAAGCCATCCTTGCGCATGATATAGCAGCGGTCATAGGTGTAGTACAGATAATAGCAGTTTTTGGTCTCGATGACCTTCCACAGGCAGAAATACGGGTGCTGGGCGGCCGACTGAATGCCGTACACGCGCATATACTCCTCGCAGAACACGTATTTGGCGCCGCGGGTGCGCAGCTTGCGGTACACATTCTTTTCCTCCCGCAGGGTCCGGCGATAGGAGAGGTAGGGCATGAGGAACAGGTAAACCCCCAGAATGGCCATCAGCAGCCGGGCCAGAATATCGCCGTTGATCAGCACAGCCACCGCGAGATACACAATCCCCAGCAGCGGAAGGCCGAAGGTATAGGCCGGTTTTCTCTTCAGGAAATGGGCCTTGCAGGCCGTCTCCACTTCTTCGTCGGTGCACTCGGTCTCGTTGATCACCAGGACCGGCTCCTCAATGGTCAGCCCTTCCTTTTCGGCCCGCTCCCGCATCAGGCGGCGCTCACGGTTGAATTCGGTCAGGTCATTGGTCAGCCGGGCGCTGCGCCGCTCTTTCCGCTTTTTCGAGACGGTCCAGATAATCAGGGCCATGAGCAGCGTGCCGATGAGAAGGATCAGCGGCAGGAACACCTGAAGCACCTCCTGCCGGGCTTCTTCAACGGTGGGGGGCGCCTTGATGTTGGTAAAGCGGGTACCCAGCATCAGCTCTTTCAGCATCTCGCCGGCCTTTTCCGTATCGCCCTTTTCGTCCATAAAGCATTCGATGGTGACCGAATAGCCGTTCAGGATGGTGGAGTAGCCCTCCTCATAGGAGGTGCCGCCCTTTTTGTTGTCCGCGTGGGCCACCGAGTGGACCATGGGCATCTGCGCATGGTCATAGGTCAGCTCGGCCACCGTCTCGATGCCCAGGTCGGGGTCATCGGCCTCGTCCAGGATCTCCAGCACATACTGGCGGTTTTCCTCCGTGCAGTCCCGCAGATTGAACACCTGCTGGGTGGTGGTGGATTCCTTCTTCATGTAGTAAAAGCTCAGGCCCGTCTCCTCCGAGAGCAGATGGAGATAAATCCCATTGTCGCGGTATTCCTGGAGCTTGCCGGCGGGATCGGTGATCCCCGCCAGCAGGAAGGCACCGTCGTTTTCACTCATATCCGGCGTTAAAACATGGTATCCGGCCGGAACGGTTACCTCCAGATCCATTTCTTCTACCACCACGGTGGTTTCCTTCTCTGTCACCGCTGCCAGACAGCCGATGGTTCCCGTCACGGCCAGCAGCACGGCGGCGCACAGGGCGGCACCCCGGCGGATCCATTTTTTCATAGAACGACCTTCTTTTTTGTCTCGTTTTTGCACTCGGTGCAATGTGCCCTATTATATCACAAATTCCCCGCCAAAACAAGGAACAAATTGTGAATAAGTGCCATGCTTTTTCGCGGGGATTCCCGCCCGCCGGGCCGGAAAAAAAGAACCCCCGCCGGCCCCGGAGAACGCCCGGGGCCGGCGGGGCCAAGCGGAAGTATGGATTACAGCGTACTGTTTTCGCGGCGATACTATTACAGCGTACTGTTTTCGCAGGCGATAATATTATAACGTAATATTTTCGCCAGTGATACTGGCCATGGCGCCGAAGTCGGCCATTTTGCTCTCGGGATGAACAATCAGCCATTTGTTCACGGCGGCCAGCAGGCGGTTCTCCCCGTCACGGGGGATCTGGGTGGTCAGCTTGCCGTTGGTGCCGCGGGGCAGAACCACCACGCAGCGGAAGGGCTCGCTGGCATTGCAGGGGGCAAAGTGCAGGGTGGTGGCATAGACCTCGATGCAGGTGCCGGCCGGTACGAGAAACGCCTCGATCTTGCTGCTGTCATAGGCAAAGGTCTCAGGGTCGATGTCCTGCTCCTTGCCCAGCAGCAGGATCAGGTCGTTGACCGCCACATTCACCTCGGAATCGCGGTGATACTCCAGGCCGTTGAGCTTGTGGTTGCTGCCGTTGCAGTAGCCGATCTGGATGGGCATGCCGCCGTACACCTGGTCGCGGAAAGCGGCAAAGCTGTCCACCTTCTCGATTTCCGGGTCGCTGGCCACATAGATGGTGTGATCCGCCGGGCACTCGGTGTTCATCATGGCCTCGCACAGGCTGGTGCAGTCCACCGTGGTGATTACTTTTCCGTAGGGACGGAACGCTTCGTCATGGACATTCTGGATTTTCATGGTCAAAAGACTCCTTTCTATATCAGAACCGGCCGCTTACAGGGCAGCCAGCTGCTTGTAATTCTCCTTCAGGGCCGGGTACAGACCGCGGTACACCTGATAGTATTTCTCATAGACCGGCACGTTCTCCGCGATGGGCGGCTGCGGGTCGTTATAGCGGATGACCTCGCGGCAGGCCTGCTGCACGCTGTCGTAAATGCCCACGCCCACACCGGCCAGAATGGCCACGCCCAGGGCGGGCCCTTCCTTGCTGACCACGGTCTTCACGTCACAGGCAAAGGTATCGGCCAGCATCTGGCGCCACAGGGGGCTGCTTCCGCCGCCGCCGCAGGCCAGCATCTCCTGAATCTCGACGCCCATGCCGCGCAGAATCTCCACACTGTCGCGCTGGGAGAAGGTCACGCCCTCCATCACGGCGCGCAGCATATCGTACTTGGTGTGGATGGCCGACAGGCCGAAGAACACGCCGCGGCAGTCGGGATCCAGATGCGGGGTGCGCTCGCCCATCAGATAGGGCAGATACAGCAGCTTGTTGCTGCCGATGGGCACACGGGCCGCCTGCTGATCCATCAGGAAGTACGGGTCCTTCCCCATACCGGCCGCCGTGGCCTTCTCCTCCAGGCAGAAGTTGTCGCGGTACCACTTCAGGCTGAGACCGGCGCCCTGGGTCACGCCCATCACATGCCAGCAGCCGGGCACCGCACAGCAGAAGGTGTGCACGCGGCCCTGCGGGTCGATGGACATCTCGTCGGTATGAGCAAACACCACGCCGCTGGTGCCGATGGTGACAAACGCCTTGCCGTCCTCGACCACGCCGGTTCCCACGGCCGCCGCCGCGTTGTCCCCGGCGCCGCCGACCACCGGCGTGCCCTCGCACAGTCCGGTCAGCGCGGCCGCCTGGGCCGTGACGGTGCCGGTCACCTCGGGCGACTCGTACACCTTGGCCAGCCGTTTTTTATCGATCTCCAGCTTTTCCAGGACCTCGTCGCTCCAGCAGCGGTTGCGGATATCCAAAAGCTGCATTCCGGAGGCATCGGATACCTCGGTGGCGAACTCGCCGGTCAGCATGTACCGCACATAGTCCTTCGGCAGCAGGATATGGGCGCATTTCTCATAGATCTCGGGCTCGTGATTGCGGACCCACAGAATTTTAGAGGCCGTAAAGCCCGTCATTGCCGGGTTGGCGGTGATCTCGATCAGCCGCTCTTTCCCCACGCGCGCGGTCAGCTCTTCGCACTCTTTGGCGGTGCGCTGGTCGCACCAGATGATCGACCGGCGCAGGACCTGGCCATTTTCATCCAGCATGACCAGGCCGTGCATCTGGCCCGAAATGCCGATGCCCTTGATATCTGCCGCATCCACACCGCTCTTTTCGATTACCAGACGGATGGTCTGCGCCGCCGCGTTCCACCAGTCCTGGGGATCCTGCTCGGCCCAGCCGTTCTGCGGCTGGTACATGGGATATTCAATGGTCGCATTGGCCATCACGTTTCCCTTGGTATCAAACAACACCGTTTTGGTGCCGCTGGTGCCCAGGTCAATTCCGATCAGATATTGCATACCGTAACACTCCTCTAAACAAAACTTCATGAAAACCCCTGAAAAACACGGGGAATTCCCTCTATTAGTTTGCAGAATTTTTATGGTTTTGTCAAGTGTTTTCCCCGCATGTCCGTACAATTTGCCGGACTTACAGCGCAATCTCCACCGAAAGGGGCGCCTGCCCGGCCAGCTCGATGCTGCGGGCATCCGGCTGCGTCAGGCCGAAATACAGGGTATAGCGCCGCCCGGCCAGCACCCGCCGGCCCTGCTCGTTCACCGATTCGAACCGGTCACGGGGAACCCGCAGGCGGACCTGTTCCCCCTGCCCGGGCTGCAGGAACACATGGGTAAACCCGCACAAACTGACGTTGGGCACCGCAAAGGGGGAATCGTGATCCCGGATGTACGCCTGCAGCGTTACCTCCTCGGCAAAAGCGCCGGTATTTTCCACCCGCATTTCCAGGGTGACCCCTGCAAAGCCTGCGGGGCCGTCCGGCTCCTTCTCCGCCGTCAGGCCGGACAGGGCAAAGCGGCTGTAGGTAAGGCCGAATCCGAAGGGATACAGGGCGGGCACCTGCATATACCGGTAGGTGCGCCCCTGCATACGGTAATCGGTAAAGTCCGGCAGATCCGCTTCGCTGCGGTAAAAGGTAATCGGCAGCCGCCCGCCGGGGCAGGCCAGCCCGAACAGCACCCGCGCGGCGGCCAGCCCGCCCAGGGCCCCGGGGTACCACACATTGAGAATCGCCCGGCAGCGCTCCTCTTCCCCGCCGAAGGTCACGGCGCTTCCGGTTCCCAGCAGCAGAACCACCGGCTTGCCGGTATCCAGCACTGCCTTGAGCAGCTCCTGCTGGTGGCCCGGCAGCTTCAGGTCGCCCTTGTCCCCGGCGCCGTAGGGGTTGCTGGTACAGCCCTCTTCCCCCTCAAACTCGCCGTCCAGCCCCAGGCACAGCAGGGTCACGTCCGCCTGCCGGGCGGTGAACACCGCCTCGGCCAGCCGGTCGTTCACCCGGGCCAGGCCCTCCTCCGCCGCATCCCGGTACAGCGGGCAGCCCTCGGAATAGAATACCCGGATTTTATCCCCCGCCAGCTGGTGAATCCCCTCCAGAAGGGTCACATTCCGGGAGGGGGTGCCGTTGTAATTGCCGCGCAGCATCACGCGGCTGTCCGCATTGGGGCCGATGACCGCCACGGATGAGAGTTTTTCGGGGCAGAGGGGCAGAATGCCGTCATTTTTCAGCAGCACCATGGATTTTTCCGCGGCCCGTACCGCCACCGCGTGGTTTTCCTCCGTGTCGTTTTCGGTATAGGGGATCCGGTCGTACTCGCAGTCATCCGCGAACAGGCCCAGCCGGAACCGCGTCGCCATCAGGTTTTCGCAGGCGCGGGTCACGTCCTCCTCCTTCAGCTTTCCCTCCTCCACGGCGGTGATGGCCTGCAGGAACACCTCGCCGCAGTTCAGGTCGCAGCCGTTTTCGATCGCCAGCGCCGCCGATTCCACCGCGTTTTTGGTGACCTTGTGGTGCTCGTGGAAATCGGCAATGGCCCAGCAGTCGCTGGTGACGTGCCCCTGAAAGCCCCACTGCTCCCGCAGAATCTCCGTCAGCAGCCGGTGGCTGCCGCAGCAGGGGTCCCCGTCGGTACGGTTGTATGCGCCCATCAGGCTCTCCACATCCGCCTCTTTCACGCACGCCTCGAAGGCCGGCAGATACGTCTCCCACAGATCCTTCTCGCTGACCTCGGCGTTAAACTCGTGGCGCAGTCCCTCGGGCCCGCTGTGCACGGCGAAGTGCTTGGCGCACGCCGCCAGCTTCAGATATTTGCCGTCCCCCTGCAGGCCGCGCACAAAGGCCACGCCCATGCGGGAGGTGAGGTACGGATCCTCGCCGTACGTCTCGTGGCCGCGGCCCCAGCGGGGATCGCGGAAGATATTCACATTGGGGGACCAGAACGTCAGCCCCTTATAGATATCGCGGTCGCCCTGCGCCCGGTAGGCATTGTGCTTGGCCCGGCCCTCGGTAGCAATGATGCCGGCCACCTTCTGCAGGTACTCCTCGTCGAACATGGCCGCCAGCGCGATGGCCTGGGGGAACACCGTGGCGGTTCCCGCGCGGGCCACCCCGTGCAGCCCCTCATTCCACCAGTTGTACTCGGGAATACCCAGCCGGGGAATGGCCGGGGCCCGGAAAGTCATCTGATACACCTTTTCTTCCAGCGTCATTTTTGCGACCAGCTCTTTTGCCTTCTCATGAGCCTGCCGGTGGGTCATTCTCTTCTCGTACACAGCGATCCCCTTTCTGTTTGCAAACTATGTTCTCTTTCTATCCTATTATACCGCAAACCGGGAAAAAGTCCATAGATGCGAAAAATTTTTTGGGCAGAGTTCCCGCCCGCCGGATCGCCGGGGACGGTGGAGGCGCAAAAAAAGAGCTTCTCTTTTTACAGAGAAGCTCTTGGTCTGTCAGCTGTTCAGCTGGTGGCTACGTGTTCTTTGGACTCACCCTTTCCCGAAAGGAGCCTTCCTTTCGAAAACCTGATTCGTTTTTGTCGTACGATGGGTTTTTCTTACTTGTACATGGGAGTTTCCTCCGCGAAATTCGAAATCAAGGGTTGGTAAAATCGGAATGGAATATTGGGTTTTTCCGCCGGCGGCTCTGCCGTGCCAAAACCCGTCAGCTTCCTAAATCATCGGAAGTGTCCTCCTGAGGAAGTATCCTCTGCTGAAAGTCGGATTCCTTTTTCGATTCTCTTTCTGAAAAGCTTCCTTTTCAGAACCTACCAGGGTCGGCGAAATTGAACTAGAACTTTGGACTCACCCTTTCCGTTTATTCGAAACGATTTCCAAATCTTCTAACCAATACCCTTTTCATTGGGATTCCCTCCTGAATGGGCATTTTCAATTTTCGTCTTGCTTGTTTATGATTACTGGGCCTGTGGTCTCTCTTCCTCTGGCGATTTCAAAAGCACACAGACCGGTCAGATCGTGTACATTGGACTATCCTCCTGCTGAGATTTCTTTCTGCATTTTCAAGAAGGCAATCATGGTTCTTCATCCTTTCTTCCTTGGGAAAAGAGAAAAACGGAGCTTTCTGCGGAATTTACTCAGTACATTGGATGTTCCTCCAACGGAAAAACTATGGGCGTATCATGAAGATAAAAGGAGACTTCTGTTTGGGACTCACCCTTTCTGATGAACCAAACCGGATTTTTCCAATAGGAAGGTTCCGGTTTCAGAATTCCCGGTTCTTTCTTTTTCGACTGCTTAGAACATCGGATTTTCCTCCGGCTTTTTCTGCCTGAATGAAAGTGGCCTGTGTTCGTATGTATGAAAAAGAATCAAATATTCTTCATTGAATACCAGAAAACAACGGGAAATCGTTTTTCCTCTTCTTTCCACCAGAATCCGGGCCAGAACCCGGGGAAAATTTTAATACTCCGAATCTCCTTTCAGAGGTTCGTTTTTATGAAAGAGAAAGATCCGATTTTTCGATTTTGAAACTCCCTTTATCCTCCCGGAAAAGTACATTTCATTTTCGAAAAGCTGTTTTCTGTTTTTTGCTTTGGAAAACAGGCTTCCTGCTTTGCACTTGCTCGGCAGTGTGGTCTCTGCTTTCTTTGGCGGATTTCTTCTTTTTTGTTTTTATTCAATTGTAGCAGCAGCCGGTGGATCGGAAGGAACCAAGCTGCCGGAAAGAGATTCACTCTTTATCTTCCTGTTATTTTAGACAGCGGCCCGATCTGCCGCTCGAAACTGCTGTTCTGCATTACACTGTGCCATCGGACCCACCCCTTTTCTTTAAAAATCAATCCGGAAATCATGTACCATCCGGCCCTGCCGGATGCGCCCCCCGAAATCAAATCCTCTTCCTTTTCGGTTTCTGTTAAGAACAGAAGATACAGAATACTTACTTCGGGATTTCGGGTTCCTGTGGGCTTTTTCTTTTTCCTTCTGAGTATCTTTAACTCTGGCTATATTATAACCGGAGTTTGCGGGGCTGTCAAGAGGTTTTTTGAAGAAAAAACTAATTTTTTTAAAAAATCCGTATTCTTTTTGGAAATTTATTGAACCCCCCGAAAGAGTATTGACTTTTCCCCCCGGCTTTTGCTACAATGGGATACGAAATCAGGCATAACTTCTTCCCGAACCGGGTATGCTTTGGTATCGCCCGGTCTTTTGGGGGCGGATGCCGACCGGATGGCCCAGAAAGGAGGCTGCTTTTTATGGATAATGAATTCTCTGCCGATCTGATCAGCCTGCTCGACGAGGACGGAAAAGAATGGAAATTCGAAATCCTCGACGAGATCGAGAATGACGACGGCATTTTCTATGCGCTTTTGCCTGCCTTTGACGATCCCCAGGATGCCCTGGAAACCGACGGTTCCTATTACATCTTTGAACTGATCGAAGAGGATGGCGAGGAACAGCTGGCGGAAGTGGATGACGAGGATCTCCTCAACCGGCTGTCGGAAATCTTTGAAAGCCATTTTGAAGAGATGTACGACGACGAGGAAGAGGAGGACGAGGGAGAATAAGTCTTTCCGTCATGACGGCCTGCCCGTATCGCGTATTGCTGCTTAAGGTAACCCCTACAATTATTTTTTCGGGAGCCCGCCTCCGACAGCGGACTGCAGACCTCCCCATTGATTGGGAAGAAGGGAGCGAGAACCTGTTGGGAGGGCACCCACCTGCTGGTTTGTCAGGCAGGTTATTCCGGCAGCATTACGAACGGGCGGGTTTTCTTTTTGCGGTAAAGTTCCGGGTGACGGGAGAAAAAAGTCATCCGGGACTTTTTTTGTTTTTTTGAGCGCTTTTCCGGCGCCGCCGGATCCCCCTTATGCGAAAATTGACGACAGGAGAGAATCATTATGGAACAATTTCGTTTATTGACGGATTCCACCGCCGATCTGTCCCAGGAGATGGTGGACGAATTCGGCCTGGTTGTTTACCCCATGGAGTTTATCCTGGACGGAACGTCCTACCGCAATCACCCCGACGACCGCGAGATCGAAAGCCACGCGTTCTACGAAGCCCTGCGGCAGGGAAAGCTGTCCTCCTCTTCCCAGATCAACAGCGAGCAGATCAAGGACTGGGTGCGCCCCTATCTGCAGCAGGGGGAGGATGTGCTGTATCTGGTCTTCTCCTCCGGGCTGTCCGGCACGTTCCGCTCGGCCCAGCTGGCCCAGGCGGACCTGCAGGAGGAGTTCCCCGACCGGAAGTTTGTGATCGTCGATTCCCTGTGCGCCTCGATGGGCGAGGGGCTGCTGGCCTATTATGCCGCCCGGATGCGCCGGGAGGGCCGCTCGCTGGAGGAGACCGCCGCGTGGCTGGAAAGCGAAAAGCTGCACCTGTGCCACTGGTTTACGGTGGATGACCTGAACCACCTCAAGCGCGGCGGGCGGGTTTCCCCGGCGACCGCCCTGCTTGGGACCATGCTGAACATCAAGCCGGTGCTGCACGTGGACAACGAGGGCCATCTGATCCCCATGGAGAAGGTTCGCGGCCGCCGCCAGTCGCTGGATTCCCTGGTGCGCCATATGGAGAAAACCGCCGTCAATCCCGGCGAGCAGGTGATTTTCATCAGCCACGGGGACTGCGCGGATGACGCCGAATATGTGGCCAGGCAGATCCGGGAGAGAATCCCGGTGCGCGAAATCCGCATTCACTCCATCGGCCCGGTGATCGGCACCCATTCCGGCCCCGGCACGGTCGCCCTGTTCTTCCTGGGCACCGAACGGTAAAACGCTGGGAAAGG
>JALENG010000016.1 GCA_022767925.1 Clostridia bacterium | reverse complement strand
TGCTTTTGTGTGCGGGGGTGTTTCTGTACACACAGCACAAAGAGCTTTTGCGGCAGTTCTACCCGCTGCGCTATCAGGAGCAGATTCTGAAGTATTCCCAGCAGGAGAATCTGGACCCTTACCTGGTGATGGCCGTGATCCGGACCGAGAGCAGTTTTCAGCCGGAGGCCACTTCTTCGGCGGGGGCGTGCGGCCTGATGCAGATGACGCCGGATACCCTGGACTGGGTGTGCGCCATGGAAGGGGTGACCGGTCTTAAAAAAGAGGATCTGTATGATCCGGAGATCAGCATTCATTACGGATGCGCATTTTTGGAATACCTGCTGGGGAAGTATGAAAACACGGAAACGGCACTGGCCGCTTATAATGCCGGTGTGGGGAACGTGGATCGCTGGCTGCAGGACAGCAGCATCGCCGATGAATCCGGGAATCTTGTGAACATTCCCTTTGGAGAGACCCGGAATTATGTAAAAACCGTGATGCAGAACCGGGAGATGTACCGCTATCTGTATCCGGAATATCAGTCCGGTACATGAAAGAGAGGAGCGAACGAAAATGGCAAAGAAAACTGTAAAAGAAGAGAACTGGCTGCTGCAGAAGGAGAATGGCCTTTGCGGACTGCCGGCGGCAAAAGAAAAGAAGATTCATTCCTTCTGTGAAGGGTATAAATCTTTTCTGAACGCGGCGAAAACCGAGCGCGAGTGCGTACGGGAAGCGGTGAAGCTGGCGGAAAAGGCCGGGTTTGTTCCCTTTCAGCCGGGGACTGCCTATGCTCCCGGCGACCGTGTTTACTGCGTGAACCGCGAAAAAGCCATGATTTTGGCGGTAATAGGCGAAGAAGGTTGTAAAAACGGGGTTTCCCTGGTGGTGTCTCACATTGATTCACCTCGTCTGGATCTGAAACCCGTTCCGCTGTACGAGAAAAATGAGATGGCCCTTCTGAAAACGCATTACTACGGCGGGATTAAAAAATACCAGTGGACGGCGATCCCCCTGGCTATGCACGGCACGGTGGTGTGCGAGGACGGACGCCGCGTGGAAGTCTGCGTGGGGGAAAAAGATGGTGATCCCCAGTTCTGCGTGACGGATCTGCTGCCCCATCTCTCCCAGGAGCAGTCCGCTAAGACGCTGGGAAAGGCCATCGAGGCGGAGAACCTGAATATCCTGTTCGCAAGCTCCCCCTCTGAGGATGAAAAGGGAGAAAACCGGTATAAGAGAAAGGTCATGCAGCTGCTTCACGACCAGTATGGGATTTGCGAAGAGGATTTGACCAGTGCCGAATTGGAGTTTGTACCGGCTTTCCGTGCGGTGGATATCGGCCTGGATCGCAGTATGATCGGAGCCTATGGGCATGATGACCGCGTTTGCGCGTATCCAGCGCTGCAGGCCCTGCTGCATGTGAAGACGCCGCAGCGTACGGCGGTTGCGGTTCTGGCGGATAAAGAGGAGATCGGCAGTGTGGGGAATACGGGCCTTGATTCCCAGTTCCTCGCATATTTCATTGAGGACTTGGCCGAGGCCGAGGGTCTTCACGGGCGGCATGTGCTCTCCCATTCCCAGTGCCTTTCGGCGGATGTGACGTCGGCGTTCGATCCTAACTATCCCTCGGCCTATGAAATTAATAATGCCTGCAGTATCAACCGGGGCGTGGGCGTGATGAAATACACCGGTGCCCGCGGGAAGTCCGGTTCTTCCGAGGCTTCTGCGGAATTCACCGCCCATGTGCGGCACATCTTCAATCAGAACGGTGTGCAGTGGCAGATGGGAGAGCTGGGCCGTGTGGATCTCGGCGGCGGCGGAACGGTGGCCCTGTATGTGGCGGGGCTGAATGTGGATGTGATAGATATCGGGGTACCGGTCCTGTCCATGCACGCTCCATTTGAGGTGGTCTCGAAATACGATGTGTACATGACGTATAAGGCCTGCAAGGCGTTTTTTGAAGAAGGAAAAGAATAAAAAATCCGGCCACCGGTTCAAATGAGAATCGGTGGCCGGTCCGTTTTTGAATCCAAATGCCCACTGATTTTACTGGTGGGCATCTTATGGTTTTGTTCCTGTTTACGGACAAAATGGGAAAAAGGGGCCTTTGCCGTATTTACGTTTGAGAGGTTTTCATCTTCCCGGCCTTGATGCAGGCATTAAAAGAGCGATGAGCAGGAGACGGGAATCACTGAGGTTTGCGCTCGCCGCTGTACACAATTCCACGGCTGGCATCCACGGTCACACTCGCCCCATTTTTCAGGATCGAGGTGGCAAATTCGGCGCCGACAATCACCGGCTTGTTTAAAGCAAGCCCAACGATGGCCGCATGGGAATCGGTGCCCTCGGCTTCGGTGACAATGGCGCTGGCCGCCCGCATTTCGGGCAGCATATTATTGCTGGTAAAGGGAACCACAAGGATATCGCCCTTGTGGAATCTCTTTTTCACCTGCTCCTCGGTATGGCACACGCACAGATTGCCCCAGGCAGATTCCTTGGTGATGCCGACACCCTTTACCTGCACGTCGCCGACCAGCTGTACCTTCATCAGGTTGGTGGTGCCGCTCATTCCCAGGGGAACGCCTGCCGTGATAACCACCAGATCCCCGTCATCCACCAGGCCGCTGTCCCGGGCCCGCTCGACCATATGGGAGAACAGCTCGTCGGTCGAGGTCATTTCATCCACCATCAGCGGGGTGACGCCCCAGCTCAGATTGGTCTGACGGTACACGGTGGGGTCGGGTGTACCGCTGATAATGGGACACTGCGGGCGGTTTTTGGAGATCATGCGGGTGGTGTAGCCGGATTTGGATACGGTGATGATCGCCCGGGCCCCCAGGTCATGGGCCGTTGTAACCGTTGCGTGGGAGATGGCGGCGGTCACATTGGGGTAGGTGTCGGTGGTGCGGTTGTCAAACAGCTGCTTATAATCGATATCTGCCTCGGTACGCTCGGCAATACGGGCCATGGTGCGAACCGCCTGCACCGGATAATCACCGGCGGCCGTTTCTCCGGAGAGCATGATGGCGCTCGTTCCGTCATAAATTGCATTGGCGACGTCCGTGGATTCCGCACGGGTGGGACGGGGATTGTGGATCATGGAATCGAGCATCTGGGTAGCGGTGACGACCTGTTTGCCGGCACTGCGGGTTTTGTCGATCAGTTTTTTCTGGATAACAGGGATTTCCTCCAGTGGGATTTCCACGCCCAGATCGCCGCGGGCCACCATGACGCCGTCGGCGGCCTGCAGAATGGAGTCGATGTTCTCCACACCCTCAGCGTTCTCAATCTTAGCGATGATCCGGATGTGCTCGCCGCCCAGTTTTTTCAGAAGAGCGCGCATTTTCTGAATATCATTGGCCGAACGGGTAAAGGAAGCGGCCACATAATCAAAGCCCTGCTCCACGCCGAAAGCCAGGTCCTCACGGTCCCGCTCACTGATAAAGGGAAGGGAGAGGGTGACCCCCGGAACATTGATTCCCTTGTGGGCGGAAACCGGACCGCCGTTTACCACCGTACAGGTGATATCCGTTTTTGTGCAGAATTCCACACGCAATTCGATCAGGCCGTCGTCAATCAGAATCCGTGTTCCGGGGGAAACATCCGCCGGAAGTCCGGCAAAGGTGATGCCGGCGGTGGTTTCATCGCCGATCACATCCCGGGTGGTCAGAACAAACTGATCTCCAGCCTTCAGATAGACCTGCTTCTTTTCAAATTCTGTCAGCCGGATTTCCGGGCCCTTGGTATCCAGAAGAAGAGCAATGGGCAGGTTCAGCTCCTCTCGAATGGCTTTTACCGCATCAACCCTTCTCTTTTGCTGTTCGTGGGTGCCGTGGGAAAAGTTCAGCCGTGCCACGTTCATCCCTGCTTCTGCCAGAAGGCGCAGGACACCGTCCTGATCGGTTGCAGGACCCAGTGTACAGATAATTTTTGTTTTTCGCATAAAAAGCATTCCTTTCTGTTTTTTATCGAATAGAGCGGTATTTTCTATGATTGTGCTGACAGAATCGCACAAGATTAGACTATAAAATAAGTATATCGAACTTTACGGATTCCTGCAAGAAGGGAAAAAAGTTTTCTGCAAAAAACATAAATTCGGTACAGGTTTCCCAAGGGACTTGCTATATGAAAGGAAAAGCAGGATTTTATGAAGAAAAAGGAAAACGGGTTGAATTAGCGGCAAAATCGTACTAAAATAAACAAAAAGACCGGGAAAGGGTCCCGGAAGAAAAAGGAGGGAAAACTGTGCCGGGAAAGAAAAGGAAAAACCGGATTGAACACGTAAAGCCCAGTTGGCACGCCGATGAACAGATTAAGCATATCCGCCTGCTGATGATTCTTGTTTTTTCTCTGCTGATTCTGGTAACCGGTGTGGGGGTCTGGTATGCCTATACGCAGATTCATCAGCTCTCACAGGGCGGAAGTGAACCAGAGAGCTCCGGCGGGGAAGAGAGCAGCACCGAGTCGGAGGAGGGACTTCCCGTCTATCCGGACAGCTTCTGCTTGAAAATATGTGCGCCGGAGAATCCTCTGGAGGATGAGGAGCAGCCCCAGCTGGTGGAATACGGCGGTGTAGAGCTTGATGAAAGAATAATTCCCGCCCTGAAAGAATTGCTGCAGGCGGCAGAGGAAGCGGGCTGCCCATTGCAGATAACCGGCGGCTATATCAGTCCGCAGGAGCAGGATGCCCTGTACCAGCAGGAAGTGGAGCGTCTGGTGAAGGACAAGGGGTATTCCCGTGTGATGGCCGAACGCCAGGCGGAAAAGACCGTGCCCAAAGGAGGATGCAGCGAGATGCAGACAGGTCTCTCCTTCCAGGTGGGAGCGGCCGGCGGCGAAGAAGAGAGTTTTCAAAAGACAAAGGCCTACAGTTTTCTGGTGCGGAATGCGGCAGATTACGGCTTTGTTTTCCGCTATCCGGAGGGGAGCGAGGTCATCACCAACCATGAGTTTGACCCAACCTGTCTGCGATATGTGGGTGTGAAGAATGCCCAGCGTATGCGGGAATTGTCCATGTGCCTGGAAGAATATGTAACCTATCGGGAAAACGGATCGGATTGACCGGAAAAATATCTGATTTTGCTATTGCTTTTCCCAAAGCGGTATGATATAATCCATTTGTTAATCTTGCAGTACTGCTGAAAGAGGTGACCAGACATGAAAGAGAATCTGCATCCTAAGTACGAGAAGACCACCATCACCTGTGCCTGCGGCAATGTGATCGAGACGTCTTCGACGAAAAAGGATATTCACGTGGAAATTTGTTCCAAGTGCCATCCGTTCTTTACCGGCAAACAGAAGCTGGTTGATACGAGCGGACGCGTTGATATGTTCAAAAAGCGTTACGGCCTCGGTAAGTAATCCACAAAGCATAAATACAGGCGGCGCATGCGGAAAAATGCGCCGCCTATATTTTTATCCGGCATATTTTGGCCGGATATCCGATGAAAAGGGGGGAACGGAAATGACGGAGTACCGCACAGTGAAGGCGTTTGGCAGCGCTGAGTTTACGGAAAAACGGTCGCGCTTTATTGGATGGTGCCAGCCGGTTCAAACCCAGGAGGAGGCCGTGGCCTTTGTAGAGAACATTCGCTCCCGCCACTGGGATGCCACCCATAACGTGTATGCTTATCGCCTGCGGGATGGGCAGCTGCAGCGCTACAGTGATGATGGGGAGCCCCAGGGAACAGCGGGAATGCCGGTGCTGGATGTGCTGCAGAAGAGCAATCTGGTGGATGTGGTTGTGGTGGCCACCCGCTATTTCGGTGGGATCCTGCTGGGCGGGGGCGGACTGGTGCGTGCGTATTCCCATACCTCGAGCATTGCCGTGCAAGCGGCGGGCATTGTGCGCATGTGCCCCTGTGATCTGATGACGGTTTCCTGCGACTACAGCCGGTATGGACGCCTGGCCTCGCTGATTCCGGAATGCGGTGGCGTGATTGACGACACGCGCTTTACCGAGGAGGTCTCGCTGGATTTCCACATGCCGCCGGCCTGTGTGCCGCTTTTTGAGAAAAGGCTGGCGGATGCCGCCAATGGGCAGCTGCACGCAAGGAAGACCGGAGAAAAATATTTTGAAGAAGCGGTTACCGGTGAAGAGAAATAAAGAGGGAAATTCTTTTTTTCTGCGTATAAAAAAACAGGGAGAAAACGGTTTCAAATCAAGGGGGTGGCTGCCGTGCCGTTGCCGGATTCCTTTTTGGACGAGCTGAAGGCTCGCAGCGATATTACCGAGATTGTGTCGGGCTATGTTTCTCTGAAGCGGCGGGGAAAGAATATGGTGGGGCTGTGTCCCTTCCACAACGAAAAAACGCCGTCGTTCAATATTTATCCCGAAAACGGTTCGTTTTACTGTTTTGGATGCGGAACGGGTGGGGATGTAATCACGTTTATCCGCCGCATCGAGAACCTGGATTATATGGAGGCGGTCCGTTTTCTGGCGCAGCGGGCGGGGCTGAATGTGCCGGAGGATCAGGTGGATGATGGGATGGCACGGCTGCGTTCGCGTATCCTGGAGATCAACCGGGAGACAGCCCGGTTTTATCACCGGATCCTGATGGGGGAGGAGGGAAAGGCCGGTCTCTCTTATTTAATGGGGCGGGGACTTTCCCTGCGGACAATCCGTCATTTTGGATTGGGATTCTCACCGGCCGGCCGGTTTCAACTGTGCGATCACCTGCGGGGGATGGGATACAGCGATGAAGAGCTGATTACCGCTAATGTGGCTTTCAAAAGCCGCAGCGGCCGGGCGATGGACCGGTTCAATAACCGAGTGATGTATCCGATTATTGATCTGCGCGGGAATGTGATCGCTTTTGGCGGGCGGATCTTAACCGATGAAAAGCCCAAGTACATCAATACCAATGATACCCCGGTGTATCACAAGAGCAATGGCCTGTTCGCCATGAACTTTGCAAAAAATACCGATTCCGGTCAGCTGATTCTGGCCGAGGGTTATATGGATGTAATCTCCCTGCATCAGGCGGGTTTTACCCAGGCCATTGCGTCCCTGGGGACCTCGCTGACCACCGAGCAGGCGCGGCTGATTAGTCGGTATGCCAAAGAAGTGGTGATCTGCTACGATTCCGACAGCGCCGGACAGAAGGCAACCGCCCGCGCCATTCCCATTCTGCGGGAAGCAGGGCTGCTGGTGCGCGTGATGTCAGTACCCGATGGGAAGGATCCGGATGAATTCATTCGTTCCCATGGAGAAGAGGGGAGGCTTCGCTTTCAAAAGCTACTGGATGCCTGCGGAAACGATGTGGAATACCAGCTGCAAAAACTGAAAAGCCAGCAGAACATCCAGACGGAAAGCGGGCGGGTTCAGTATTTGAACGCGGCAGCCGAGGTTCTGGCCGGTATTCAGAACCCGATTGAGCGGGATGTGTACGCCGGACGCCTGGCTGAGGAAGCCGGGGTGGAGCGCAGCTCGGTGCTGCTGCTGATCCGCCAGCTGGACCGAAAGCGGGAGAAAATCCGCCGCAAGCAGGAACTGCGCACGGCCCAGCAGGAGATCGGCGCCGTGAAGGACCGGGTAAATCCCGAGAAAAAGGATCATCTGCGGGCGGCCGCTGCGGAGGAGGGGCTGATTGCGCACCTGTTCAGCCATCCGGACGATGCAGAGAATTTGCGGGCAAAAATCCCGCCCGAAAAATTTTGTACCGCCTTTAACCGCCGTGTATATGGCCTTTTGTTGGAAAAGATAGGGAAGGATCGGGTTTTAACCCTTTCGGATTTAAGCCATGATCTGACCGTAGAGGAGATTTCGTCGGTCGCGCGGATTCTGGCGCGGCGGAATGATACGCCGGCCATCCGGCAGGACGTGGAGGAGTATATCCGCGTGATCCTGCAGGAGGGAGAAAAAATGGGCCGGGAGGACATACAAAAAGCATCCGATGAGGAGCTGGTTCTCCAGCTTCAGCGGATCCGGGAACAGAAAAACAGGAGGAACTGACCCATGGAAGTACAGAACAAGAAGACCGTTGTCCACGATTTGCTGGAAAATGGCAAGGCTAAGGGCTCGCTCTCGACCAAAGAGATCAGCGATGCGTTCGGCGATATGGATATCGAACCGGAGCAGTTTGAAAAGCTCTACGATATTATCGAGAGCCAGGGTATCGAGATTATCGATGACATGGCCGATCTGCAGATGGAGGATATCATTCTGGACGAGCCGGAAGTGGAGCCTGAAGAGATGGAAAATGCCCTTTCCACCGAGGGGATTGCCATTGACGACCCGGTAAAGGTCTATTTAAAAGAGATCGGCCGTGTTCCGCTTTTGTCCCCGGATGAGGAAATCGAGTTGGCCAAGCGGATCAAGGAAGGGGACGAGGCGGCCAAAAAGCGCCTCTCCGAAGCGAACCTGCGCCTGGTGGTCAGTATCGCCAAGCGGTACCTGGGCCGCGGCATGCAGTTTTTGGATTTGATTCAGGAGGGGAACCTGGGCCTGATTAAGGCGGTGGAAAAATTTGATTACACCAAGGGCTTCAAGTTCTCCACCTATGCGACCTGGTGGATCCGGCAGGCGATCACCCGCGCCATTGCCGACCAGGCCCGTACCATCCGGATTCCCGTCCACATGGTCGAGACCATCAATAAGGTGAAAAAGGTATCCAGCCAGCTTCTCCATCAGAACGGCCACGAGCCGTCAGCAGAGGATATCGCCTATGTGTTGGACATGCCGGAGGATAAAGTACGCGAGATTATGCGAGTGGCGCAGGAACCGGTTTCTCTGGAAACGCCGATTGGCGAAGAAGAGGACAGCCATCTGGGCGATTTTATCCCGGATGATGATGCTCCGGCACCCCAGGATGCGGCCTCACATACACTTTTGAAGGAACAGCTGACCGAGGTTCTCAGTACCCTGACCGATCGGGAAGCAAAGGTGCTGAAACTGCGCTTTGGTCTGGAGGACGGCCGCAGCCGCACTCTGGAAGAAGTGGGGAAGGAATTCAATGTAACCCGTGAGCGTATTCGCCAGATTGAGGCGAAGGCCCTGCGCAAGCTGCGCCATCCCAGCCGCAGCAAGCGCCTGAAGGATTTCCTGGATTGAGAAAAAGGGGGGCTCTGCTTTGCAGATTACACAGGAGACGGACTATGCGGTGCGCCTTGTGGATGTGCTGGCCCGCAGCGGTGTGCACATGGAGGCGGGAGTCCTCAGCGAGCAGGCCCATGTACCGCTTCGCTTTTCGGCGAAAATTCTGCGCAGCCTGGTGAAAAGCGGAATCGTGTGCTCGCGCAAGGGAGCGCACGGAGGATACCGGTTGGCACGGCCTGCCGGGGATATTACGCTGTTAGAGGTGCTGGAGGCTGTGGAAGGACCGTACAGGATCTGCCGGTGCCAGGGGGAAATTTACCAGTGCAGCCATACAGCATGCCGGTTTTCGGCCATCTATGAAGAGATCACCGGTATCGTGCGGGAAAAACTGGCGTTATATACCTTTGCCGTTTCTGATCAGAATCGAGATACTTAAAAAGGGAGATCCGGAAAAAGAAAGTTCCGGGTCTCTTTTTATGCGGAGGGAAACGGCTCCCCGGTATAAAAAGGACTGTTAGAGAAAAGAAGAGAAAGTTAACACGCTTCCGGGTGTTTTCTTGTGAAATGGAGAAGAAAAGAAAGAACCTGTTCGTTTTTCAAAAAGAAGAACGAACAGGCTTTTCGGTAAATATAGGGGGTAAAACAAAAAAAGTGGGCAAAAACCCACAAAATGTCCGCAAATAACTTGACAATAACAGAAATATACAGTATACTATTATACTGCATCATCATGGATATGTATGTTCTGGTTATCTGCAAATACCATAACACATTTCTCTGAAAAATGCAAGAGTTTGTTTAACTTGCCATTTGTTCTCGGGGGCTTTCCCGGGAGCAGAAACGGTTCCCCCAATCGCTTTTCTTCGGGTGCGGAGGAGGGCGAAATACATGGATATGGAGTGATTGAGCCAATGGTGAATGTCAAACCGGTGCAGTTGGGCCGCACAGAACGCATGAGCTTTTCGCGCATCAATGAAGTACTGGGCATGCCGAACCTGATCGAGATCCAGAAGAACTCGTATGCGTGGTTCCTCAACGAGGGACTCAAAGAGGTATTCAATGATGTCTCTGGCATTACGGATTTTACGGGTAATCTGGTACTGGATTTTGTCGACTATAAGCTCGACGACAAACCCAACTACAGTGTGGAAGAGTGCAAGGAGCGCGATGCCACCTATGCAGCGGCTCTTCGGGTCAAAGCCCGTCTTCACAATCGTGAAACCGGCGAAGTAAAAGAATCCGAAGTGTTCATGGGCGACTTTCCCCTGATGACGGACAGCGGTACGTTTGTGATCAACGGGGCGGAACGTGTGATCGTCTCTCAGTTGGTTCGTTCTCCGGGTGTCTACTACAAAATGGAGTACGACAAAACCGGAAAAGAACTGTTCAGCTCCACCGTAATCCCGAACCGCGGCGCCTGGCTGGAATATGAAAACGACGCGAATGACGTGTTCTACGTCCGCATTGATAAAAACCGCAAGCTGCCGGTGACGGTGTTCCTGCGTGCCCTGGGTCTGGGAACGGATGAACAGCTGCGGGATTATTTCGGCACGGATGACCGGATCGAAGCGACCATCGAAAAGGACACCACCAAAACACAGGAGGAGGCCCTGTTTGAGGTCTACCGTCGCCTGCGTCCCAGCGAGCCGCCGACCATTGAAAGTGCCCAGTCCCATATCAACGGGCTGTTCTTTGACGAAAGGCGCTATGACCTTTCCCGCGTGGGCCGGTATAAATACAACAAAAAGCTGAATCTGGCCGGCCGTCTGATCGGGCAGCAGCTGAGCCAGCCAGTTGCCAATCCCAACACGGGCGAGATTATGGCCGAAGCCGGCACGGTGGTTTCCCGTGAACTGGCGGCCGAGATGGATGATGCCGGTGTGACGGTTGCCTATGTGCAGGTCGGTGACCGGGAGGTAAAGGTAATCTCCAACGGCATGGTCGATATTCAGAAATACGTCTCCTTTAATGCGAAGGAGGAGTGCGGCATCAACGAGCGCGTTCGCTATGCCGTCCTCAGCGAAATTCTGGAGAAGTGCGGCGATGATGAGGAAGAGCTGAAAGAGGAAATCCGCATCCGCCACGACGAACTGATCCCCAAACACATTATCATTGATGATATTTTCTCCAGTGTGAACTATATGAACTGCCTGGCTATGGGCTTGGGCACCACGGACGATATTGACCATCTGGGCAACCGCCGTATCCGCTCGGTGGGCGAACTGCTGCAGAACCAGTTCCGCATCGGTTTCTCCCGTTTGGAGCGTGTGATCCGTGAGCGCATGACCCTGCAGGCCCAGGAGGTCGATCAGCTGACGCCCCATACCCTGATCAACATCCGCCCGGTGGTGGCAGCAATCAAGGAATTCTTCGGTTCCTCTCCGCTGTCCCAGTTCATGGACCAGACGAATCCGCTGGCTGAACTGACCCACAAGCGCCGTCTCTCTGCCCTGGGCCCCGGCGGCCTGTCCCGTGACCGCGCCGGATTCGAGGTGCGTGACGTACACTACACCCATTACGGCCGCATGTGCCCCATTGAAACGCCTGAAGGTCCGAACATCGGTCTGATTTCCTATCTGGCGACCTTTGCCCGCATCAATGAATACGGCTTTATCGAGACACCGTATCGCCGCGTGGACAAGGGTACTGGCCATGTAACGGATGAGGTTATTTATATGACCGCCGACATGGAGGACGAATATATCGTTATCCAGGCGAACGAACCGTTGGATGAGAACAACTGCTTCGCAAACCAGAAGGTCGTTGGCCGTTACCGTGACAGTTTCGTGGAAGTGGACCGCCGCGAGGCGGATTTCATGGACGTGTCGCCCCGAATGGTTGTTTCGGTGGCAACTGCCATGATTCCGTTCCTGGAAAATGACGACGCCAACCGCGCGCTGATGGGATCGAACATGCAGCGGCAGGCCGTTCCGCTGCTGCGTACCGAATCGCCTATCGTCGGCACCGGTATGGAATACAAGGCCGGTGTGGACAGCGGCGTGTGCGTGCTGGCCAAGCGCGGCGGTGTGGTCCGCAGTGTCAGTGCAGACGAGGTGCGTGTCACCGCCGACAACGGTGAGACGGACACCTATCATATTCTTAAGTTCATGCGCTCCAACCAGAGTACTTGTATCAATCAGGTTCCGGTTGTCAGCCGCGGTGAGCGCGTGGAAAAGGGCAGCGTCATTGCGGATGGTCCCGCGATTCACAACGGCGAGATCTCCTTGGGGAAGAACGCGCTGATCGGATTCATGACTTGGGAAGGGTATAACTATGAAGACGCTGTTCTAATCAATGAGAAGATCGTGCGTGACGATGTATACACCTCCATTCACATTGAGGAGTATGAGATCGAAGCCCGGGATACCAAGCTGGGGCCGGAGGAAATCACCCGGGATATCCCCAACGTCGGTGAAGATATGCTGCGCGACCTGGATGACCGCGGAATTATCCGTGTGGGCGCCGATGTGCGTGCCGGTGACATCCTGGTCGGTAAGGTAACCCCCAAGGGCGAAACCGAGCTGACCGCGGAAGAACGGCTGCTGCGCGCCATTTTCGGTGAGAAGGCCCGCGAGGTCCGGGATACGTCGCTGCGTGTGCCCCATGGCGAGTATGGCATTGTGGTCGATGTGAAAGTGTTTACCCGCGAGAACAGCCACGACGAGCTGAGCCCCGGAGTAAATAAAGTGGTGCGCTGCTATATTGCCCAGAAGAGAAAGATCAGCGTGGGCGATAAGATGGCAGGCCGTCATGGCAATAAGGGCGTTGTTTCCCGCATTCTGCCGGAGGAGGAAATGCCTTATCTGCCCGACGGTACGCCGCTGGATATCGTGCTGAACCCCCTGGGCGTGCCTTCCCGTATGAACATCGGGCAGGTGCTGGAAGTGCATCTGGGCTATGCGGCCCGCGCACTGGGCTGGAAGATCATGACGCCGGTTTTTGACGGCGCCCATGAGAGCGACATCCGCGATGCGTTTGCTCTGGCCTATGAGAAATGGCACGATCCGGATCACCCGGTTAACCCGGCCGATTACGGCAATAAGATTGACTTCAGCAAAATTGATCTGACCCAGGACTGCAAGACCACCGTGTATGACGGACGTACCGGCGAGAAGTTTGAAAACCGTGTAACCGTCGGTGTGATGTATTACCTCAAGCTGCATCACCTGGTTGATGATAAGATTCATGCCCGTTCCACGGGCCCGTATTCGCTGGTTACGCAGCAGCCTCTGGGCGGCAAAGCGCAGTTCGGCGGCCAGCGTTTCGGCGAAATGGAAGTGTGGGCGCTGGAAGCGTACGGCGCCGCCTATACTCTGCAGGAGATTCTGACCGTGAAGTCGGACGATGTGGTCGGCCGTGTAAAGACGTACGAAGCCATTGTCAAGGGCCAGAATATTCCCAAGCCCGGTGTGCCTGAGTCCTTCAAGGTTCTGATTAAAGAACTGCAGAGCCTGGGTCTGGATGTAAAGGTGCTGGATAAGGACGATCAGGAAATCGACCTGAAGCAGAACTTCGATGATGATGACAACATGGGCTTTACCCCCAGTGATTATGCGGAAGAGCTGACCACCGGTGTGCAGGAAGGCGACGAGATCGAAGGATATAGCGTAGAAGATCCCGATGAAGACGGCGACTTCGGTTTTGAAGAAGGCGCTGGTTTTGATGACGATCTGTTCAGCGATGACGAGGGTTCGTCCGATCTGCTGGATGAGTAAGAGGAGGTTACAGGATGGAATTTGCTGAGTTCGAATCGATCAAGATCGGTTTGGCTTCTCCGGACCAGATTCGTGCCTGGTCCCATGGCGAAGTGAAGAAGCCGGAAACCATTAACTATCGTACCCTGAAACCCGAGCGTGACGGCCTGTTCTGCGAGCGTATTTTTGGACCGACCAAGGACTGGGAGTGCCATTGCGGCAAGTATAAGCGTATCCGTTATAAAGGCAAGATCTGCGACCGCTGCGGTGTAGAAGTGACCCGCAGCAAGGTGCGCCGTGAGCGGATGGGCCATATTGAGCTGGCTGCTCCGGTATCGCATATCTGGTATTTTAAGGGGATTCCCTCCCGTATTGGTCTGATGCTGGATATTTCTCCCCGTATGCTGGAGAAGGTTCTGTACTTTGCCCAGTATATTGTCACTGATCCGGGCAACGTCCGCGAGCTCTCCAAAAAGCAGATGCTGACCGAAAAGGAATACCGCGATCTGCGTGAGAAATATGAGGATGATTTCCAGGCGGGTATGGGTGCCGAAGCCATTAAAAAGCTGCTGGAGGAAATTGATCTGGACGTGCTCTCTCAGGATTTGAAGAGCGAGCTGGAGGCTTCCTCCGGTCAGAAGCGCGTACGGATCCTCAAGCGCCTGGAAGTGGTGGAATCCTTCCGCCTGTCCGGCAACCGCCCCGAGTGGATGATTCTGGATGTGGTGCCGGTTATCCCGCCGGATATCCGCCCCATGGTTCAGCTGGACGGCGGCCGGTTTGCCACCTCGGATCTGAATGATCTGTACCGCCGCGTGATCAACCGGAACAACCGCCTCAAGCGCCTGCTGGAGCTGGGTGCGCCGGATATCATCGTCCGCAACGAAAAGCGCATGCTGCAGGAAGCCGTCGATGCCCTGATTGACAACGGCCGCCGCGGACGCCCGGTGACGGGCCCCAACAACCGCCCGCTCAAATCCCTGTCGGATATGCTCAAGGGCAAGCAGGGCCGTTTCCGTCAGAACCTGCTGGGCAAGCGTGTTGACTACTCCGGCCGTTCGGTTATCGTGGTCGGTCCTGAACTGAAAATGTACCAGTGCGGCCTGCCCAAGGAGATGGCGCTGGAACTGTTCAAGCCTTTCGTAATGAAGCGCCTGGTGGAAACCAACGCCGTTGGCAATATTAAAGCGGCCCGCAAGGCGGTGGAACGCGCCAAGCCAGAGGTATGGGATGCGCTGGAAGTGGTCATCAAGGGCCACCCCGTACTGCTGAACCGCGCTCCGACTCTGCACCGCCTGGGCATTCAGGCTTTTGAGCCGGTGCTGGTAGAGGGCCGCGCCCTGAAGCTGCATCCGCTGGCCTGTACGGCATATAACGCGGACTTCGACGGTGACCAGATGGCTGTTCACGTGCCGCTGTCGGCTGAAGCCCAGGCCGAAGCCCGTTTCCTGATGCTGGCGGCCAATAATCTGCTTAAGCCCTCGGATGGCCGCCCGGTAACGGTGCCTACGCAGGACATGGTGCTGGGTTCCTATTGGCTGACGCTGGACCGCGATGGTCAGATCGGCGAGGGGAAGGTTTTCCGCGATGTGGACGAGGCGCTGATGGCTTATGATACGCATGTGGTTAACCTGCAGTCCAAGATTAAAGTTCGCCGCACCGGTATGTGGAACGGGGAAAAGATCGAGGATCTAATTGATACCACGGTGGGCAAGATTATTTTCAACCGTCCTATTCCGCAGGATCTGGGGTATGTGGACCGCACCAAGCGGGAAAATGCCCTGAAGTTTGAAATTGATTTCCTGGTTGGCAAAAAGCAGCTGGGCAAGATTATTGATCGCTGCATTAAAGTACACGGTACGGCCATGACCAGTGAAGTGCTGGATAATATCAAGGCACAGGGTTACAAGTATTCGACCCTGAGCGCGATCACGGTAGCCGTCGGCGATGCGACCATCCCGAAAGAGAAGAAGGAAATTATCGCCAAGGCTGAGGAACAGATCGACGAGATTACCGAGGAATTCCGTGACGGCCTGCTCAGTGACAGCGAGCGCTACAACGCAGTGCTGAAGACCTGGGAGAAGGCGACCAATGATGTGACGGATGCTCTGCAGAAGGGCCTGGACCGTTACAATCCCATCTATATGATGGCGGACTCCGGCGCCCGTGGTTCGATGAGCCAGATCCGTCAGCTGGCCGGTATGCGCGGTCTGATCGCCAATACCTCCGGTAAAACGATTGAAATCCCGATTCGGGCTAATTACCGTGAGGGCCTGAACATTCTGGAATACTTCATTTCCTCCCGTGGTGCCCGGAAGGGCCTGGCCGATACGGCTCTGCGTACCGCTGACTCGGGTTACCTGACCCGCCGTCTGGTGGATGTTTCGCAGGATGTGATTATCCGTGAGGAGGATTGCGGTGCGGAAGATGGTCTGACCATTTTTGATATCCGCGAGGGAAGCGAGGCTATCGAGAGCCTGCACGAGCGCCTGCAGGGCCGTTATCTTGTCGAGGATTTCTGCGATCCGGAGACCGGTGAAGTTCTGGTATCCAAGGACAAGATGATGGACGACGGGGATGCCGATATCATTGTGGGCCATGGGGTAGAGCGGATCAAGATTCGCTCGATCCTGAACTGCCGCGCGAAGCACGGTGTGTGCAAAAAGTGCTACGGCGCCAACCTGGCCAACGGCCAGCCGGTTACCGTGGGCGAGGCGGTCGGTATTATCGCCGCCCAGTCGATCGGTGAACCGGGTACACAGCTGACCATGCGTACCTTCCATACCGGCGGTGTTGCCAGTGCGGAGGATATTACCCAGGGTTTGCCCCGTGTTGAGGAACTGTTCGAAGGCCGCCGGCCGAAGCATCTGGCCATTTTGAGCGAGATTGCCGGTGTCGTCAGCTTTGAGGATATCAAGAAAAACCGCCACGTCATCGTAACGAACGAGGAGACCGGTGACAGCAAGTCCTATCTGATTCCGTTCGGTTCCCGGATCCGCGTGCATGAGGGCGATGTGATTGAGGCGGGCACCCGGCTGACCGAGGGCTCAGTCAACCCCCACGATGTTCTGGCTATTAACGGGGCACAGGCTGTGCAGGACTATCTGATTCAGGAAGTGCAGCGCGTGTACCGTATGCAGGGCGTTGATATCAATGATAAGCACATCGAAGTCATCGTTCGTCAGATGATGCGCAAGGTGCGCATTGAGGATGCGGGCAGCACCGATTTCCTGCCGGCTTCCATGGCCAGCAAGCTGGAAGTGGAAATGGCCAACGAGGAAATCCGCCGCCGCATTGCGGAAGGGGAGACCGATCTGCAGGAAGCGCAGGTTACTCCGGTTCTGCTGGGTATTACCAAAGCTTCTCTGGCAACCGATTCGTTCCTGTCCGCCGCTTCTTTCCAGGAGACCACCCGTGTGCTGACCGATGCTGCCATTAAGGGTAAGTCGGATCCGCTGCTGGGCCTGAAGGAAAACGTTCTGATCGGCAAGCTGATCCCGGCCGGTACCGGTATGCAGTGCTATAACGACGTGGAAGTGGAAGACCTGACAGCCCCCATTGCCGCCGAAGAAAAAATTGAAAATCAGGACTTGACAAACGCTGGATGAATCCTGTATAATCAGTGCTTGGGATAGTCTGTACAAAGCAGAATCCTGCCTGGAAATCCCAGGCAGGATATCCTTTTGTCTGAAACTTTTTGTACAGCCTTGGGCAGGTATAAAATGGTTTCGTTTGGAAAATCCTACCGTTGGTGACAACGGACGGGCTTTTGCCCTGTCTGTTCCACATATTATTTTTTATTGTGAGGAGGTGTCAGTTTGCCTACTTTTAATCAGCTGGTTCATACCGGCCGCGAAGTTGCTCAGAAGAAGAGCAAGGCTCCCGCACTGCTGAAGGGCTGGAACTCCAAGAAGAGAGTTGCGATCAACCAGGCCTCTCCCCAGAAGCGTGGTGTCTGCACGTCTGTGAAAACCGCTACCCCGAAGAAGCCGAACTCCGCTCTGCGTAAGATTGCCCGTGTGCGTCTTTCCAATGGTGTTGAAGTTACCGCTTATATTCCCGGTGTCGGCCACAACCTGCAGGAGCACAGTGTCGTCATGATCCGTGGCGGCCGTGTTAAGGACGTTCCTGGTGTTCCGTACCACATCATCCGTGGTGCTCTGGATGCGCAGGGCGTTGCCAAGCGTATGCAGGCCCGTTCCAAGTACGGTGCGAAGCGCCCGAAGGCTGGTGCTGCGAAGAAGTAATCTTCCCGCGAATAGCCTTATGAATTGACAGATTTCACAGTGGCTCCCACCGGATTCTCCGGCGGAAGGCGTTTATATAAAATAGACGCCTCTTGGATGGCCAAGCGGAAGTTATGTCATACTTTCGAGTACCTATGATATCATTCTTGTGAAGGAGGGAAGATTATGCCGAGAAGAGGCAATATCGCAAAGCGCGACGTATTACCCGATCCGCTTTACAATTCCAAACTCGTAACCCGTTTGATCAATAATATCATGCTCGACGGTAAGAAGGGCGTTGCCCAGAAGATCGTTTACGGTGCATTTGATATTGTCAGCGAAAAAACCGGTAAGGATCCCCTCGAGGTGTTTGAGCAGGCCATGGAAAATGTCATGCCCAGCCTCGAAGTAAAGGCCCGTCGTGTAGGCGGCGCCACCTATCAGGTTCCTATGGAAGTTCGCCCGGAGAGAAGACAGACCCTGGGGCTGCGCTGGATCTCCACCTACTCCAGAGTTCGCAGTGAGAAGACCATGCGCGAGAGACTGGCTGCCGAAATCCTGGATGCAGTCAACGGTGTGGGCGGCGCTGCCAAGAAGTGCGACGATGTGCACAAGATGGCAGAAGCCAACAAGGCGTTTGCACACTTTAGATGGTAATCATCGGTGTGTGAATCAACATCGACTGGACTGTAGAAAAACAAGGAGGAAGCTATGCCAAGACAGGTATCTCTGGAGAAAACCCGTAATATCGGCATTATGGCTCACATCGATGCCGGTAAAACCACCACGACCGAGCGTATTCTGTTTTACACCGGTGTAAACTACAAGATCGGTGAAACACATGATGGCGCTGCGACGATGGACTGGATGGCACAGGAGCAGGAGAGAGGCATTACGATCACTTCTGCTGCTACCACTTGCTTCTGGAAGAATCACAGAATCAACATTATCGACACTCCCGGCCACGTGGACTTCACGGTAGAAGTACAGCGGTCTCTGCGCGTGCTGGACGGTTCGGTGACCGTATTCTGTGCAAAGGGCGGCGTTGAGCCGCAGTCTGAGACCGTTTGGCGTCAGGCTGAGGAATACAAGGTCCCCCGTATGGCATTTGTCAATAAGATGGACATCATGGGCGCCGATTTCTATCGTGTGGTCAACATGATGAAAGAACGTCTGAAGTGCAATGCCGTTCCGATCCAGCTGCCCATCGGCAGTGAAGATACGTTCCGTGGTGTGATTGACCTGGTCGAGATGCGTGCGGAAGTTTATTACGATGATCTGGGCAAAGACATGCGTGACGAGGATATCCCGGACGACATGAAGGAAATTGCGCAGAAGTATCGTACGGAACTGATCGAGCATGTGGTCGAACAGGACGAAGCCCTGATGGAGAAGTATTTCGAAGAGGGCGAAGAAGCCATCACCGTCGACGAAATCAAGGCGATTATTCGTAAATCCACTATTGCCAACACCATGGTGCCCGTAACCTGTGGTACTGCGTACCGCAATAAGGGCGTTCAGAAGCTGTTGGATGCTATTGTTGATTATATGCCGGCCCCTACGGATGTTCCCGCCATTAAGGGCGTCAATCCGGAGACCGAGGAAGAGGAAGAGCGTCACTCTTCCGATGATGAGCCCTTCGCAGCTCTTGCTTTCAAGATTGCTACGGACCCGTTTGTTGGTAAGCTCGCTTTCTTCCGTGTGTACTCCGGTAAGGTAGAAGCCGGTACGACCGTGTATAACTCCGTAAAGGATAACAACGAGCGTCTGGGCCGCATTCTGCAGATGCATGCGAACCACCGTAAAGATATCCCTGAGGTTTATGCCGGTGATATCGCGGCGGCTGTCGGTCTGAAAAATACGACGACCGGCGACACGCTGTGTGATGAGAAGCACCCGATTATCCTTGAATCCATGAAATTCCCGGATCCGGTTATCCGTGTGGCCATCGAGCCGAAGACGAAGGCCGGCCAGGAGAAGATGGGCATCGCTCTGGCCAAGCTGGCGGAAGAAGATCCCACCTTTAAGGCGTATACCGATGAGGAGACCGGTCAGACCATTATCGCCGGTATGGGTGAGCTGCATCTGGAAATCATCGTAGACCGTCTGCTGCGTGAATTCAAGGTAGAGGCTAACGTGGGTGCTCCGCAGGTTGCTTATAAAGAAACCATCCGGAAGTCGGCTGATGTGGACAACAAGTACAAGCGTCAGTCCGGCGGTAGCGGCCAGTATGGTCATGTTAAGATCCGGATTGAACCCAACCCCGGCAAGGGTTATGAATTTGTGAACGCTGT
>JALENG010000127.1 GCA_022767925.1 Clostridia bacterium | reverse complement strand
CCTCGCGCCAGCCCTTTTCGGTCAGGGAATCCTTTTCATAATCGGGATCGCCGTGGCGAATGATTATCAGTTTCACAAAAGAGTCCTCCTTTTTTCACCCTTTACCCATAAGAATCTGGTATCAGTATAGAACAGAAACGGCGGAAAAACAATGGTTTCGGCGCTGTAACAGGAAACTTTCCCGGTATAGTGGACTTTTGGTTTGAAAAACAGTATAATAAACACGCGTTCCTGCCGATGTTTGTGATGGGAATGCGGATCAACAAAAGGAGGATCAACTGCATGAAACAATGGGTTTGTGGATTGCTGTGTATTATGATATGGCTCGTTTCGGCTGGCTGCGGAACTTTTCCGTCGGAACCTCCGGCGGAATCGTCGCAGCCGATTTCCACACCGGTGCCGACTCCTTCCCCCGATCCGTCTGAGTTGGAACCCGGGGAGAGCTCGCAGCCGGAAGAAGAAAAGATCTATGAGGAGGACCGGGTCCCCACTGGCCTTCGCCAGCCGGCGGAGGAATTTGCGGGAGGATCCGGCACACAGGAGGATCCGTTCCGCATCGCGACGGCGGAGCATCTTGTCCTGTTGGTCCAGCGGGTGAATAGCGGCGCACAGGTCACGCAGCAGGAAGAGGAAGGGGAATCCGGCGAGAAGGAGGAACCTCTTTTCTATAAGGATGCCTGTTATCTTCTGGTGAACGATGTGGATCTAAACGATACAGGCGCTTTTGCATCGTGGGAAACGGTGGCCCCGGAATTTGGCTGGACGCCCATCGGAACCGGGGAATCCGGCTTTTCCGGGCAATTTGATGGAGGAGGACATTCCATCCGGGGATTGTACCTCTATGAATATGGACAGGAGAGAAAAGAGGCCGGACTGTTCGGTGTGGTGGACGGCGGCACGATCTGCAATCTGACTCTCAGCCGTTCCTCGGTCACGGTGCGAAATGGGAAGGAGGACGTGGCAGGCGGCCTGGCTGGCCTGGCGCGCCCGGGCAGTGTGCTGAAGAACTGCACCGTGGAAGACAGTGTGACCGTGACGGCGGAAAATGGAGGACTGGCCATTGGCGGTCTGACCGGAGAAGCGGACAGCATCACGCTGCAGAACTGTAAAAATGCGGCGGTGGTTTCCCAGACCGGGACCGCTTCGGGATCACTGGGCGGTCTGGCGGGCCTGTATACCGTAGAAACGCAGACCCGTAAGGCAGTACTCCAGATGGAACAGTGCGCAAACAGTGGAGAAATTCTGGCGGAAGGTACGGCCGCTGCAGGCGGGCTGATCGGAACGATGAGGGCCGGTGCAGAGGGATCTGTAAAAACCGTGAATATCAAGCAGTGCCAGAACAGCGGATCGGTGCAGACGATGGGGGCCGCAGGCGGGCTGGTGGCGGTGGCCCAGCTGGACCAGTCCTTTTCCGTTACGGTTTTTGAGTGTGAAAACCGCAGCATGGTGTCCGGCAATCTCAGCGGCGGCCTGTTTGGAGAGGCATCGGTGAACAACGGCAGTACCCTCAGTCTGAAATCCTGCACCAGCAACGGAGAGGTGAAAGCCCGGTATACGGCGGGTGGCGTGGCGGCCCAGCTGACGGCTTCCTCGTCCAGCACCCTGCAGGTGTCTCAGTGCCAGAACGGCAGCCCGGTGTCCTCCCAGTCCGGCCGCGCCGCCGGTATCCTGAGCGGTGCGGTTCTCGCCGGAGACAGTACCTGTCAGATTCTGTCCTGTTCCAATTACGGAACGGTCACGGCCCAGGGCGGCGTGGGAGCCTCCGGTGTGGTGGGAATCCTCACCATGCGGGACAGCCAGAAGCGCGGCAATACGGTATCTGTTTATCAGTGCCGGAATACCGCGCCGGTGACCATGGTGGGGACGGCGAAAACCGGCGAGCTAAGCGGGATTCTCGGCCGGCTGGAGACCGGGTCGGAGAAGGACCGTGCGAAAATTGCGCAGTGCAGCAACAGCGGCAACATGCAGGGGGGGACTGCCTGCATAGCCGGCGGGATTCTGGCCCGGGATGCCATGCGGGGACAGGCGGCCCAGGTGGAAATGACGGATTGCTGCAACCTGGGGAACATTACGGTGGAAAACGAAGAGGATGACAGCTGTGTGGGCGGACTGGCCGGTCAGGATCTTCAGGTGGTCATCAAAACCAGCTATAGTGCCGGTGTACTCACCCAGAAGACAAAGGGGGAGCGAATGGGAGGCCTGGTAGGGGAGATGGTGACCCCCGACGAAGCGCATCCCTGCAAAGTGGAGAACTGCTATTATCTGAACCTGTCCGAAAAGGCTATCTCGATCACTCCTTTGGCAGACGGCAGCTTCCGCAGCGATACGGCGGTGAATGTCTATGCCCTGGGGGCATCGGACTTTCCCCAGCAGAAGAAGTTTGTGGGCTTCGACTTTGAAACGGTATGGCAGATCAGCGGGACTTACCCGACACTTCGGGCCCTGACATAAGTGCGGGAGGCGGGAATTGCGGTGGCTTTGCTCGATGATTTTGCACGGGCCCGGGAAGAGAACCAGTGGAAAATTTACGGGGTGGATGTGAAAATCCATGGGGAAACCGTGGATGCCCGCCATTTCTTCCCGCAAAAGCGATATCCGATTTATTCGGCGACCAAATCCTTTACGGCAACGGCCGTCGGGATTGCCCAGGCGGAAGGAAAAATGGAGATCCACCAGCCACTGGGAAAATACCTGGCCGGGGAAATGGCGACCCTGCCCGATAACCAGAGAAAGCGGTGGCAGGGAATCACCATTCGCCGCTTATTGATGATGGCGGTCGCCGGGTTCCCCTTTCGTCCCGAGGGGGAAGACTGGATCCAGATGTCTCTTTCCTGCCCGATCGGGGAGGTTCCTGCTTTTTCTTATTCCAATATTCCGGCCTATCTGGTAGGGGCTGCGCTGGAGAATGCGGTGGGCGAAAACCTGATCGAATATCTGAAGCCGCGGCTGCTGCTTCCCCTGGGAATTGAGAATCCCCCCTATCGCCGGTGCCCGGGCGGACACTTTTACGGAGCCACCGGCATGGAGCTGACGGTGGAGGAGCTGTCCCGGTTAGGGCTTCTGTACATGCAGAAAGGGATGTGGAAAGGGGAGAGGCTACTGTCCTCTCAGTGGGCTCAGGAGGCGGTGGCCCACCAAATGGACACCGGATATCCCCGGTTCGGGCAGGAGGGATATGGATATTTCTTCTGGCAGTGGAGCCAGGGCTTTGCCATCCGGGGAAAGTGGGGGCAGCGCTGTCTGGTGATTCCGGAAAAGGGAATTGTTTTGACCTGTCTGTCGGACATGCCCCAGGGATTTGAAAAAGCCGAAGCGGTTTTGCAAACGACCGTACTGCACCGGTGAAAAAGAAAAAACGGCACAACCCCAAAAGGGGTTGTACCGTTTTCAGTTCTCCGAAAATCAGTCGCTGCTGAAGGGCAGCAGGGCGAGATGACGAGCACGCTTAATCGCGACAGTCAGGTCACGCTGATGACGGGCGCAGGTACCGGTCACACGGCGGGGCAGAATCTTGCCTCTCTCCGAGATGAAACGGCGCAGCTTCGCGACATCCTTGTAATCGATGGCGCCGATCTTATCGACACAGAAGCTGCATACCTTTCTGCGGCCCTTACGACCACCGCGGCGGTTGTCTCTTTCAGGTCTATCAGCCATGAGGAAAAGCCTCCTTTACTCAATAATCAAAAAAGTTCAAAACAGGAAGAGATCAGAACGGCAGATCGTCGTCCATGGGGATCTCTTCAAAGGAATCGGCGCTGCCGCTCTGATAGGCGGGGGCCGGTTCCGTGGGGACAGCGGCGCGCGGGGCGTAGCTGTCATTGGAAGGAGCAGCACTGCTGCTGCGCTTGGATTCGCCGAACATGCAGTTATCGGCCACGATTTCAACCGCTTTCCGGTTATTCCCGTTGCGATCCTGATACGTACGGGTCTGAATGGAACCCTGTACGATAATCATCGAGCCCTTGGTAAAATAACGGCAGACGAATTCTGCGCTTTGGCGCCAGGCAACCACGTCAATAAAATCACACTGGCGGTCGCCGCCGGAGCGGGGGGAGTAGTTGCGGTCACAGGCGACCGTGAACGACGTGACGGACACACCGTTCGGCGTCTGCCGCAACTCGGGATCCGCCGTCAGGCGTCCCATGATAACAGCGGTATTCAGCATCGTTCATTCCTCCTTTTCCGAATGCTTATTCAGCCTGAGCAGCTTCTACAGCCGGCTCAGCCTTCGGCTCTTCCTTCTTGGCTTTCAGTTCTCTCTCATCTTTCTTGATGATCAGAGAACGAAGAACACCATCCGTGATCTTGTAGATACGGTCCAGCTCAGCGGTGAAATCCGGGGAGCTCTTGAAGTTGATCAGGGTGTAAACGCCCTCGGTCTGCTTGGCGATGGGATAGGCCAGATGGCGCTTGCCCCACTCATCCACGCTTTCCAGTTCACCGTTCTTGCTGATCAGATTCTTGAACTTTTCGATCATGGCAGCGGTCTCATCCTCACCCAGCTTGGTGGAGAGGATGAATACGGTCTCGTAGGAATTCTTGATTTCGGTCATGATTTCGTTGCACCTCCTTTTGGACATAAGGCCCTGCCCTTTGGGACAGAGCAAGGATGAAAATTGGACATGGCGGAGAACTCCGCAAAGTCCATTGCTAATTATATCAAGAGAGCCAAAGCCTGTCAAGCGAAAAAAAGGCGGACAGGCTTTGGCTTCTTTGTGAATTTTGCTTAAGAGGTTACAGCGTCTGGCACAGTTCCTTCAGGTAGCGGCGGAACTCTTCCCCGATAACCGGGTGCTGCAGGGCTACCTCCACGCTGGCCTGCATAATGCCCAGCTTGTTGCCCATATCATAGCGCTTGCCGGTGAAATCCACGGCCGTCATTCCCTCCCGGCGGGCCAGGGTGCGCATGGCATCGGTCAGCTGGATTTCTCCATTGGCCCCGGGCGGGGTCTGATCCAGAATATCAAAAATCTCCGGCGGCAGAATGCAGCGCCCCAAAATGGAGTACAGGGACAAAATCTGATCCGGGGCGGGCTTTTCCACCATGTCATCACAGTCAAACAGGTTATCGCGGATGGGGGAGACCTTCAGGGAGCTGTACTTCCCAATGGCTTCCCGGGAAACCTCTTTGACGCCCAGTACCCCCTTCCCGAACTCCTCGTAAGCGCGGATCAGCTGGCCGCAGGCGGGATCCTCCCCGATAATCACATCGTCTCCATACAGAACGGCGAAGGGCTCGTCACCGACAAACCAGCGCGCACAGTTTACCGCATGGCCCAGCCCCCGGGTTTCCTTCTGGCGCACAAAGTAAATGTTGGCCAGCTTGGAGATATCCACAACCTCGTGCAGCATGGCCTCTTTTTCCGGGCCGCCGCCGGTCAGCTTGGCCTCCAGTTCCGGGGCTCGGTCGAAGTGATCTTCAATCAGCCCTTTGCCGCGGTTGGTGATAATCAGAATATCGGTAATTCCCGAACGCACCGCCTCCTCCACAATATATTGGATGGCGGGTTTGTCCACAATGGGCAGCATCTCTTTGGGCATGGATTTGGTGGCGGGAAGGACGCGCGTACCCAGGCCGGCTGCCGGAATGACCGCTTTGCGTACTTTTTTCATAAATAACCTCTCCCTTATGTTTTATATAAAGAGCGGAAGCCACGAGATAATCAGGTAACAGACCAGCATGCACATGGCAATGGACATGTTCACGCCGCCCTTTTCCTGCAGCTCTTTATTATACTCCTCCGTAGTAGGACCCTTCTGCCGGATGGAGTGAATGGTGCGCAGGCAGTGCTTCTGGTACATGCGGTTGCCGCGCAGCCCACAGAAAATCATCACACCCAGAATACAGATCAGAAGGAAGCCCGGGAGCATCAGAAGATATAGGTCCTGCGGCCTTTCGGCCAGAAGGCCCATCATCTTTTGCAGCTGGGCGGAATTCAGGGTATCCGTATTGGCAGAAGCCCCCACCTGGTTATACAAATTCAGCAGAATGGGGCCGCTGACAAAATAGCGCAGATAGGTATAAGCAATATACAGGGCGGCCACAATAGCCATGATGATGGAACCAAACTTATACTGCTTGCGGTATAAGAACCAGCCGCCGCTGAACAGAAAGGCGCAGAAATTAAATTTGTTGCGGTGGTAAACCCGGTCATTGTGGAACACCGGCAGATAGTAAGCGGAATTCTGCTGAACCAGCTTGGCCACTTCCTCAGCAGGAATATCATCAATGGCTTCATCCGGCTGCACACCGCCCAGAGGGTCAAAGGTAAAGGTCATGGAACGGCCGGGAAAACCGCCCATGGGCATGGGACCAAAGCCTGGTCCCTGCGGCGGCATATCGGTGGGATTTCTCTGAGGGGCCGCGGATTTATTCTGATAGGTACTGGGGTCCCCGGTCAGTGAACGGCCGCACTGGTCACAGAACAGGGCGTTGTGGTGGTTCATTTTCCCGCAGAACGGACAGCGAAGGCTGTCGGCTTCTTCGTCCTCCCGCTTGGGGGGTGCCTCTGGTGCCGCGGGGCGCTTCCAGGATTCCCCGCTGCTGTGCAGGTCCTGAAAAACGCAGTCACCGGTTTCCTCAAAACAAGCGCGGTGATAAGGAGCGCCGCAGCGCGGGCATACCACAATATCATCGGTATTTACAAACCGTTTGCCGCACACGGGGCACGGCACACCGGTATAATCGGCCATAGTAGATTTCCTCCATTTTAAATAGCTGTCACAGGACAGTGATCGTTTCTTTTTTCATTGTACTGTCTTTTTGGGCAAATCGCAAGATTTTTGCGTGGTTTTTTTATTTTTGTTTACAATTGATAGAGAACAAGACAAAATTTTAGCTCTTTACAAGCAGCTCTCTCTCACTTATAATAAATATGTATGCGTATGCTGTACCTTTATAAAAGGATTGAGGAATGAAATTTTATGCTGCAATTTGAAGAGTTAAGACAGACCCTGCGTGAAAAGGAACCCGATCTGCGCGAACTGAGTGACGACCTTGGGCTGGAGCAGACCCGCGAGGAAATTGAGAAGCTGGAGCAGCAGGCGGCCGCTCCGGGATTTTGGGATGTGCCGGAGAATACCCAGAAGGTGCTGCAGCGTACGGCGGCCCTGAAAGCCAAAGTGGAGAAGTACGAGCGGCTGAAATCCCAGTATGAGGATGCAATGACCCTGATCGAAATGGGCGATGAAGCCGGTGATCTGGATATGCTGGATGAAGTAAAAGGGGAGATCGACCGTTTTACCGAGGATCTGGAGAGCCTTCGCCTGACCACCCTGCTGACCGGTGAGTACGACGCCAACAACGCGATTCTTACCTTCCATGCCGGTGCCGGCGGAACCGAGGCGCAGGACTGGGCCAGTATGCTGTACCGGATGTACAACCGCTGGGCCGAGCGCCACGGCTACAAGGTGACCACGCTGGATTATCTGGACGGAGAAGAGGCCGGGCTGAAAAGCGCTTCGATTCTGATCGAAGGGGAAAACGCCTACGGTTTTCTCAAGAGTGAATCGGGCGTACACCGCCTGGTCCGGATTTCTCCCTTTGATGCATCCGGCCGCCGCCATACGTCCTTTGCTTCGCTGGAGGTTATGCCGGAGATCGAAGAGGATACCAGTGTGGTGGTAAAGCCGGAGGATATCCGCATGGAGGTGTACCGCGCCAGCGGCGCTGGCGGCCAGAAGGTTAACAAAACCTCTTCGGCGGTCCGGTTGATCCACATTCCCACCGGGATTGTCGTCGCCTGTCAGGTAGAGCGCAGCCAGTACCAGAACCGCGATGTCGCCATGAAAATGCTGATTTCCAAACTGGTGGAAATCAAGGAGCGCGAGCATCTGGATAAGATCGAGGATATCAAGGGCGAGCAGAAGGAAATTGCCTGGGGCAGCCAGATCCGTTCCTATGTTTTCATGCCCTATACGCTGGTAAAGGACACCCGTACCGGCTATGAGAGCGGAAATATCGCGAACGTCATGGACGGCGATATCGACGGTTTTATCAATGCCTATCTGAAGATGGGCAGCATTGGTTCCATCACCGAAAATCAGGATTGATCCGTCCTTTCGCGGAAACGGGGGAGAAAACGGCCAGTCCTAAATAAAGGAGTTTTCGGCCGATGGTCTGTTCCCGTTTGCATAAAAAACGATTTCGCGGGGCGGCGGCGCTGACGGCAGCGTCCGCCGCTTCCCAATTGCTGCCCCTGCTGGTTCAGCCGGTGCTGGGGCGTTTGGTAGAACCCGGAGCGTTTGCCCCCTATGCCGTGTTTACCAGTGTGCTGGGAATTTTGGGGCAGGGGGCCTGTCTGCGCTATGATTATGCGGCCCTTGTGTGCGAATCGGCCGTGCAGTCCCGTTTGGCGGCGCTGACAGCCTGTGCGGCATCGGTATTGACGGGGGCCGCTGCCGCGGTTTTTCTGCTGATCTGGCAGATTCCGGGGCTTCGGGTTCTTCTCCCCCTGTCCGATGACTCCTTTCTCGGGTGGATTCCCCTGTCGCTGTTCCTCACCGGTCTGGGCAGTGCGCTGCGCACCTATGCGGTCCGGCAGGAGTCCTTCTCCTTTACGGCCTGGATGGACCTGCTGCGGGCCGCGCTTTTTTCCGGCGGGCAGCTTCTGTTCTGCTTTGGGGGAATGGGGGCATACGGTCTTCTGTTGGGGCAGATTGTGGGGCTGACAGCCGGTTCTCTGCCGTTTATCTTCTATTATGTGAAACGAGAAAAGCCCCGCCTTTTTCAAAAGAGTATCTGGCAGAGTGCCTGGTATTCTCTTCTCGCAACGGCCCGTTCGCTCCGGGATTTTCCCCGGTACCTGCTCCCCGGGGCCTTGTCGGCGGCCATGGCGGGCAGTTTGTTGCCGCTGATCTGTGCCGGCCTGTATTCCCCGGAACAGGTCTCTCTTACCCAGCGGGCGGTTTCGCTGCTGGGGGTTCCCTCCAGCATTGTCTCTTCCTCCTTCTCCCAGGTGGTAGTAAAACGCACCGTGGATGAGAAAAAGGAGGGGCACTCACTTTTGCCGTGGTTTCAAAGAATCACCTGGCTGCTGTGCTGGGTGGGGGTGCCGATGTTCGCTCTGCTCTTCTTTTTCGGCGAGCCGCTGGTCGTCTGGTTCCTGGGGGACAAGTGGCGCGGAATGGGGGGGATTTTGCCGTATCTGATTCCGCTGTTTGCCGTGCGCTTTGTGGTCATTCCCGTCACCGGGACGCCCGCCGCCTGCGGGGACCGGAAGAGGACCATGCAGTTTCAGCTTTTGCTGCCTCTGTCGGTTGCACTGGCCGGCGGTGCCGCCTGGTGGGGGCATTGGCCGGTAACCGTTTTTTTGCTGGCGGTGACCATCCTGCAGAGTGCGGCATATGGGGCATTCTGGCTGTACTGCCGCCGTACGGCGAAAGGCGGTGCGGCATGAAAACCATGCTGTTTCTGGCCTATGTCCCGCGGGGAGGGAGCTGCACGGGGTCGCAGGTGCGCCCCCGGAAGATGGAGCAGGCATTTTGCTCGCTGGGATACCGGGTGATCAGCCTGTGGGGAGAGCCCGGCAGTGCTTCGCGCCGGGCCGAAATCCGGCGCTTTTCCGACCGGATTCAGCGGGAATCGCCCCTTTTCTGCTATGCGGAGGGGCCGTCGGGCCCACTGTTTTACAGGGAAGAGCGGAAACTGCTGCACGAAATTGCGGTGGAAAGGGGAATTCCTACCGGCTGGTTTTATCGGGATGCCGCCTGTTTTTACCCGGAGGTTTGGGCAGGGCGGCCGCTTTTGGACCGGATAAAGCAGTATCCTATCCGCTTTGGAACCCGGGAGGAGCAGCGCTGGCTGGAAAAAAGGGTGGCTCTCTTTTTTGTACCCACCCAGTCCTTTGCCGTGGATCGGGGGCTGTCCCCGTTTCTTCCCCTACCGCCGGGGAGCGATGCCCTGCGGGCCGGATTTTTTTCCACAGAGCCGAGGGGAAAGCGGTGCATTTATGTGGGCGGCCTTTCCCACCGGTATGGGACCGACCTGATGCTGCGCGCCTTTGCCCGGCTGAACCGGCAGGGGGAGTACCCGCTGACCGTGGTATGCCGTCCCGGTGAAACGGAGGCGCTGCGGCCGTTTCGCGGGAATAGCTGGCTGACGGTCTGCCATGAACAGGGGAGGGGCCTGGCAGCGCTGTACGAAAAGCAGGATCTTGCCCTGTACCCGCTTCGTTCCGGGGCATATCAGCAACTGGTTTTCAGTGTGAAAATCCCGGAATACCTGGCAAACGGCCTGCCGGTCGCGGCTGTTTACAGTCGGGAGACCGCCGCTTTTCTGCAGAAGTGGGGGGTCGGCCGGTGCTGTGAGGACCGGGAAGAGGCGTTCGCCGGTTTGGTGCGCGATATGCTGGAAAACCGGCGGGAATATCGGAACATGACAGAGCGGATTGCGCTCTGTGTAAAAAATAATCAATGGAAGGACCGGGCCCGGCAGGCGGCGGATGCGCTGCAGCCGGCCTGTGGAAAGAGGGAATCAACGTGAGAATTGCATTTGTTTCTGCCGGTCAGTCGGTGCATACCGTCAAATGGGTGAACGCCCTGGCAAAGCGCGGCCATCAGGTCAACCTGATCTGCTTGCCCAATCACAAACCGGATAAGGATGCCCTGCATCCGGATGTAAAGGTGACGCTGCTGCCCGACGGCGGCCAGCGCGGCTACATCAGCAATGCCGGTGCGCTCCGTCGGGCGGTTGTGGAGTTCGATGCCGAGATCGTGAATGTGCATTATGCCAGTGGATATGGAACGCTGATGCGCCGCTCGAAGGTGCATCCCACGATTCTCTCGGTGTGGGGGTCGGATGTGTACGATTCCCCGGAGGTCAGCCCCCTGTTTAAAAAGATGGTGGCGAAAAACCTGAATGCCGCCGATGCGGTGGCCTCTACCAGCCGTATTATGGCGCAGCGCGTGCATGATTTCTTTGAATATGATAAGGAGATCACCGTCACGCCCTTTGGCGTGGATACCACCCTGTTCCAGCCCGCCAAGGAAAAGCACGAGGGTTTTGTGGTGGGCTGTGTAAAGGCGCTGGAAGAGAAATATGGTCTTCCGTACCTGATCCGCGGGTTCGGCCTGTTCCTGCGCTCCCTTCCGGAGGAGGAACAAAAGCAGGTTTCCCTGCGGATTTACGGCAAGGGCAGCCAGGAAAAGGCCCTTGGCTCCCTGATTCAGCAGCAGGGGCTGACCGGTTCGGCCCAGTTGTGCGGCGAGATTGCCCAGGAAAAGGTCCCCGCGGCCCTGCAGCAGATGGATGTCTGTGTGCTGCCCAGCATCAACAACAGTGAGAGCTTCGGAGTTGCGGCCGTCGAGGCCATGTCCTGCGGGCTGCCTGTGATTGCCGGGGATGTGGATGGGTTTCGCGAGACCGTGGAGGACGGGAAGACCGGCTGGCTGATCCCGGTGGAAAACGATCAGGCCGTATGCGAGGCTCTGCAGCGCGTATATGCCATGTCACCGGTGGACCGGGAACAGATGGGCCTGCTGGGGAGAGCCCGTGTACGCCGGCTGTATGATATGCAGGAGAATGTGGATACCATGCTGGCCCTGTATCAGGAGATCAGCCGCAAATACTATAAGCCCCGCAAAAAGAAAAAGCCGTTTGCTGAAAAGCTGGCGGATTTTCTGGGCGGCCCCAAAGAAGAGAATACCACCCCGAAGAAGAAATGAGCGAAACCGAAGAAATCCCGATCAAAACAAAAAACGGCCCTCCCTGTGGGAAGGCCGTTTTTTATGAACGGGGAAAAATCAGAATCTGCCGGTATCCGGGTCGGGCGTTTCCCCACAGCAATCGGTCATGGCGGCGATAGCGGCGACATCTCCTTCATCCAGCGAGAAATCGAACACATGGGTGTTATCCACGATCCGGGCGGGGGTTATGGATTTGGGCAGGGGCAGATAGCCCATCTGCAGGCTCCAGCGGATGCACACCTGCGCGACCGAGCGGCCGTATTTGTCGGCGATGGCCTTCATCTCCGGCACTTCGAAAATGCGCCCGTTGCCCAGGGGGCTGTAGGCCTCGCACAGAATCTGATGTTCCCGGCACCATGCGGTGACTTCCGGCTGTGTTTCGCCGGGGCAAAGGCGCAGCTGGTTGACCATCGGAACCACTGTGGCCGTCTCCATCAGGGCCTCCATGTGATGCACACGGAAGTTGCTGATACCGATGGCGCGGATCTTCCCGGTCTTGTACAGGTCCTCCATGGCACGCCAGGTCTCGGCATTGTTGTGCTGCCAGTTGTCGCGGAACCGGGCGGGATTCGGCCAGTGGATCAGATACAGATCCAGATAGTCCAGCCCCAGTTTTTCCATGGACTTGTGAAAGGCCTCGATTGTCTCGTTATAGCCGCGCACATCGTTCCACAGTTTGGTGGTGACGAACAGGTCCTCACGCTTTACGCCGGAAGCCCGGATTCCCCGGCCCACGCTGGCCTCGTTGCCGTAAATGGCGGCGGTATCAATGTGACGGTACCCGGCTTCAATGGCGGTGCGGACTGAATTTTCGGCTACATCGCCGTCGGGTGTTTTCCAGGTGCCAAAGCCCACGCAGGGGATCTGCACGCCGTTATACAGGGTGTAAGTGTCGGTCAGCTTGTTCATTCTGTTATTCCTCCTCTATTCTGCGGCATGGGCCGCGGGTCAGGGTGTATCTTCCGGTTCGGTGCCGGTGTCGTCGTCGTCCGGCGGGGTGAAGTCCGGGGCGGGGGCGCCGGGGGCTTCTGCCGGGGCAAGGTCCGGGGGAAGGTCGGGCAGGGGTTCCTCCAGTATCTGCTGGGGAAGATCCGGCCAGACGGGGATGGGTTTTTCCGGGGAATACAGGCTGTTCTGGAAGGTGGCGCCTGTCTCTTTTTTGTACTGTGTAAAAGAGGCGGCCCGGCGCAGCAGGTTCTTGCGGCGGATGACCTCGTTTTTATGCTCTCTGTCGAACCGGCGGGCGAGCATGACGGCGAAGATAAACAGCGCCGTGCTCAGGAAGCTGATCAGAATGCCGGTGTCCATCCAGGGGGTGCGGTAGGTAAAGACGATCTGGCTTTCCCCGGCGGGGACTTCCACCGCCATAAAGCCCACGTTCACCTGTTCGATCTCCACCGCCTGGCCGTTCACCCTGGCGCTCCAACCGCCCTCATAGGGCACGCTGAAGAACACAAGCGTGGGCCGGCTGGTGGTGATCTCTGCGGTAAAACCGGTGTGGGTGTAGCTAAATTCCGAACAGGCCATGGCTGCCCGGCGGGTGCAGTCCTCAAAATAGGTTTCTTCCGAGTAAGAGTACGAGATGGTATCCCCGTGCTGGAACAGGTAGGCGTATTTTTTCACCTGCGTCTCATCCAGAACGATGGCTTTCAGCATCAGCTTTTCCCGCTGGGCTTTAATGCAGCTTTCGTATTCCTCCGTGGTCACATAGTCATCGTAGGTAAAGCCCATGGGAATGTAATACTGGTTCTCCCATATATCGTAACCGTTTTCCGTGCCGTAGAAGACCCAGCCGGGCATTTCCGGTGTGCCGTCCTCGCCTCCGGCAAAGTATTGGCCGTCGGTGCAGTCATCGAACAGCCAGCGCACGGAGGTCAGGCCCCGCAGGGCATAGTGGGAGGTATCCGGCCGGGAGGCTACGTTGCGGGTCACGCCGATGGAGTCGTAAAATTCCATCACCGAGCCGGGCACAATGCTGTGGAACGCCTGTATGGTGGGCACCTGCCAGAACATCCCGGCGTTGTCGATGGATTCGTAGAAATCGGAGCGGACAGAATCCAACCCCGTAATGGTCAGGTCCTCGCCGCCATTGAGACAGTAGGGGATCAGGTGCTTCCAGTTGTTATCCGCCTGGGTTTTGCCCAGGGCAATGCCGTAGGCACCGGCCAGCACGCCCACGGCCGCGGCCCCTGCCAGCAAGGACTGCCGGAACTGCCGGCTGCTGCGGCGGAACATACGGAACAGCACCGCCAGCAAGGCCAGGCTGCCCAGCGCCAGGGCCACATAGGCCCAGAAGCGGGCCGGGTAGCCCTCCACACCAAAGGTGAGGTGGTCGATCTTGTTTTCATCGGTGGTGATCTTGGGCATCAGGCCAATGAGCAAAGCAATGCCCAGCGTGACCAGCGTGGTCTGCCGGATGGCCCGTTTCCAGTTGACGATCTCCATGTTGTCCAGGGCCAGAATGGTGGCCAGGCTCATCACCAGGGTGAGCATATAGAACCACCGGGCATAGTACGAGGCGTTGAAGAGCTGGAAGGCCGCGTTGAACACCGGCACGAACGCCATAAAGAACAGAATGGCCAGCAGCTTTTTCAGCCAGTGCTTTTTGCGTATCTGCATCCAGCCCAGCACACCGGTCATGCTGAACAGAGGCAGCCAGGCCGCCACAGAGCCCCACTTGGCGTTGGAATCCGGGGTAAAGTTGGCCCGGGCGGGAATATCCGGCGGGAAGAAGAAGCACTCCAGAATATGCCAGTAGCGCTGCTCGCTGGCGTACACCAGACCGTCCCAGCCGTTGATGGGATTGTCCACGCGATAGTTCTGCAGCACGGAGTAGATGGAGGGCAAAAGCAAAATGCAGGCCATGCCCACCCCCAGCACGGCTTCCAGGGCCATCCATACAAAATCCCGCAGAGTGATCTTCCAACTGCCGGCCAGCATACGCACCACCCAGTAAATGGTGCAGAACACCACCATGCCCACAAAGAAGTAGTAGTTCACAATGCAGCAGGCGGCCACGGCCAAAGCGAACACGCCCCGGCGGCGGTTGTACATGAATTCATCGATGGAAGCCAGAAGCAAAGGGAAGAACACGATGGCTTCGTGGAAATGGTTGAAGAAGATATTGAAGGTGGAATAGCCGGAGAAGGTGTACAGCACCGCCCCCAGCAGCGCATAGGTCTTGTGGTGCACATACCGCTGCAGGTAAATGTAGGCGGTAAGGGAGGCACACCCGAACTTGAGGATGAGCAGGGGGCCCATCATGTACTGCAGCCATTCCCCGGGGAAGGGGATGGTGAGCCAGAAGAAAGGGCTGCCCAGCAGGTAGAAGGAATAGGAGCCGACGAAGTTCGCCCCCAGGTCCGTCAGGTGGCTCCAGCCCAGGTTGCCGCTGCGAATGGCGTCGTGGGCCAGACGGTAGAAGGTGACCTGCTGCACGTTGAAATCGCCGTAGAACAGAAAACGGCCGCCGTCGATGACGATAAAGGGGATGAACATAAGGAAAGCCAGGGAAAGGCCCAATACAAAGGCCCGCAGGTAATTGTTTTCGGTCCGCTGTCCCCGGCGCTTGGCGCTGAGCTCTGCCATGAAAAGTTCCGTCCTTTCTGGAAATCGCTTCATAAATCATCCAAAAATGCCAAAATGTAAGTATACATCATCATTATACCATAAGGCGGGCGGAATAGAAAGTGAAATTTGGCAGACAAAGGGGGCTTTCGGCGGGGAGCAGCCCCGGCCCGGGTGCCTGGCACACACCCGCAAAAACCAAAAGACCGGAATGGAGGCGCACTCCACAGGGAGGTGCGTCTTATTCCGTTTCCCGCCCGGCGGGTTCCACCAGGGTGATGACCTGGACGTCATTCAGAATAGCGGGGTAGCTTTCCAGTATCACGCCGCTGTAGTACACGGCTACTTTATCGCCCACGGAAAAATGGGTCATGCTGTCCTTTAGCTTCACATCGGTGGAGGCGCAGTACAGCCCGTTGCCGTAGGCGGGGGAGTCCTCTGCGTTGGTGAGGATGTAAATGCAGCCGTCGCCCACTTCTTCCACTACGCCCACCACACAGGGGGAATGGGTGATGACGTCATCCATGCTCTGTGTGCAGCCGGTGAAAAGCAGCAGGCACAGCAGCACAAGGGCCACGGTCTTTCTTTTCATAGGTTCATCTCCTTATATTTCCGCAACATAGCACGCCAGTTCCAGCGCAATGTCGAAGTGCCCGGGGGCGTGCTGCGTCCCTTTTTTCCGGTTCTTTTCCATTCGCGCATCCCATTGGGACTGCACCGGCTTCATTATACTATAGGGTAGGGCAGCCCGCAACAGCAAGGGCGAATCCCCGCCGCCCCGTTGCAAAAAAGCCGGGAAAGC
>JALENG010000052.1 GCA_022767925.1 Clostridia bacterium | reverse complement strand
CGGAACTTCGATTGTCACCTTTCACGAGGCGTTTCCCTATTTTGCCCAGGAGTTCGGGCTGAATATCCGGGCCGTTGTCAACCGGGAACCGGAGAGCCAGCCCAGCGCCCGGGAAATCGCCGGGACCATCGACCTGATCCGGGAGAGCCGGGTGAAAGCGGTATTTGCCGAGCCCCAGTATAACACCGACACCGCCCGGCTGATTTCGCAGGAGAGCGGCGTGCCGTTCTATCTGCTGGATCCCTGCACCTCCGGTGCCATGGAGAAGGACGCCTATCTTACGGCCATGCGGGAGAATATGAGAATTTTACAGGCAGCTTTCGGAGGCGAAGAACCATGAACCCTGTTTCCCACGAGCACTGCCGCTGCAGTGTGGAGATTCAAAACCTGACCGTAAAAAAACACGGCAGCGTTATTTTGCAGGATATCAACCTGTCGGTCCACCACGCACAGATTCTGGCCCTGATCGGCCGCAACGGCGCGGGCAAATCCACCCTGCTGAAGGCACTGCTGGGCCGCATCCCCTGCGAGGGCACGGTCCTGTACCGTGACCATGAGGGAAAGGTGATTTCCAACCCCCACATCGGGTATGTGCCGCAGCACCTGTCCTTTGACCGCTCGGCGCCGGTCACGGTGTGCGACCTGTTGTGCGCGGGCCTGCAGCGCCGCCCCGTGTGGCTGCGCCCCAAAAAAGCCATGCGCGAAAAGGCCGCCGCTATGCTGCACACCGTGGGAGCCCGGGATTTCCTGCTCAGCCAGCGGCTGGGCAACCTGTCGGGCGGGGAATTGCAGCGGGTTTTGCTGGCCTTTGCCCTGGAGCCCATGCCCGACCTGCTGCTGCTGGATGAACCGGTTTCCGCCATGGACCGCCCGGGTATCCGGCAGTTTTACGAGCTGGTCACCTCTCTGCGGGAGGAATACCACATGCCGGTCATCCTGGTTTCCCATGACCTGTCCCATGTGCAGAAATACGCCTCCCGGGTGGCACTGCTGGATCAGACCATCCTGCTGGAGGGCGAAACAGAGGAAGTGCTGTGCTCGGAGGAAGTACGGGAGACCTTCGGGCTGCCGGCCGGCCTGTTCCGTGAGAAAGGGGGCGAAGCCTGATGGACATTCTCTACTCGGTTTTGGATACGCTTCTCCCCTTTGACTGGGCCGAATACGCCTTTATGAAAAATGCCCTGCTGGCCGTTTGGCTGATTACCCCGCTGTTCGGGCTGGTGGGCACGGTGGTGGTCAGCAACCGGATGTCCTTTTTCAGCGACGCCCTGGGACACTGCGCCCTGACCGGCATTGCGGTGGGCGTGATGATGGGCATTGACAATTATATGATCTCGATGCTGGGATTTGCCCTGCTGTTTGCCCTGCTGATCTCCGCCGTACTGGAGACCGGCACCTCTTCCTCCGATACGGTCATCGGCGTTTTCTCCTCCACGGGAATGGCGCTGGGCATTGTCCTGCTGTCCGCATTCGGCGGCTTTTCCAAGTACTCCTCGTATCTGGTGGGCGATATCCTCACGGTACAGCCGGAGGAAATTCTCCTTCTGTTCCTGCTTCTTCTGGCGGTGATTCTTCTGTGGATTTTCTTCTATAATCCTCTGCTGCTCACCGGTTTGAACGAGGATCTGGCCGCAGGGAAAAACATCCGGGTCCGCTTTGTGTCCCGTCTGTTCTCCGTGGTAGTGGCGGTTATTGTCACCGTCTCCATCAAATGGGTGGGCATTCTGATCATCAATTCGCTTTTGGTACTGCCCGCTGCCACAGCGCGCAACGTGGCCCGCAGCAGCCGCTCGTACCTGTTTTTCAGTGTGCTGTTCTCCATGGTGGCCGGGATCAGTGGATTGATTCTGTCGTACTATCTGGGCACCTCGGCGGGAGGCACCATCGTGCTGATTTCGGCACTTCTGTTCTTTCTGTCGTGGATCGGCGGAAAGTGGGCGGGAAGAGCCCGTCGCTGAGATTTCCCTCTTGCACAGAGCGGTCTTTCCCGGTACAATAGGGAGGAAAAAGCGCTTTTCAAAAAAGTGAACCTGAAAGGAGCCATTTTTATGGAAAAACTGATTACCGGGATGCATCATGTTGCCATTTGCGCCTGCGGCGAAGAGAGCTTCCGCCGTGCAGTGGCATTTTACACCGAAAAACTGGGGATGACGCTGGTGCGCACCTGGGGTGAAGGCGACAAGAGTGCCGCCATGGTGGACTGCGGAGGCACCATGCTGGAGATCTTCGCCTATGCCGATACGGACGAACCCCGGCCCGGCAGTGTGCTTCATTTTGCCCTGCGCTGCACCGATGTAGATAAAGTCCTGCAGGTCGCCGTGGAAAATGGGTGCCCCGTCACGATGGAGCCCACCGATATCTGTATTCCCTCCAACCCGCCGTTCCCGGCACGCATTGCTTTCTTCACCGGTCCCACCGGCGAGGAAGTGGAGCTGTTCTGCGAAAAGGGATAATCCGCCTTTTCCGCATTCCCCAAAAAAGAAAACCAGAGCGTTCCCCGGCCGGGTAGGGCACAGGGTCCTCTCTGGTTTTTTCTTTAAAATTCCTCCTTAAAATAAACGGCTCCTTAACGGAATTTATTTTGGCAAGTAAATCGCAAAACCCTAGTGTTTAAGCCATCTATTTCAAGGTTGCAAAGCTGAAGATTGCAATTGGGTGACAGGGTTTTGCAACCTTGAAATTGCTGTTTTATGGAGAAGAGCCAACCAAAGCATAACGCTTCGATTGACTCTTTCTTTGTTTAGCAGTCCGTTTCTCGGTTTTTCGTTAGCCATACTTTGGGCCGTTATCTTTTGTATAATCGTTGGCTCCCGCACTTTAATAGCAATGCAGCCACAGGATGAACCAGCCCGCATCCGGGAGGGTACCGGTCACCCGGCCCAGCACCTGCTCCCTCTCCACCGGGCGCAGATCGGGGGCATTATTGGCATCTCCCTGGGTGATGAATGTGTCGCCGTCCTTTTCCACGATGCGGTGGATCACGGTACATCCGTCGCTCTGGTACTGGATGACATCGCCCACCTCCAATTCGGCGGGGTCCGTCCGGCAGAGAATCACCACATCCCCGGCACCAATGGCGGGCTCCAGTTCGTAGGTGGTCACTTCTTTCGAGGCAGAGGCCCCGGTGGAAAGCTGCAGACCGGCATCGGTGACGGCTGCGTCCCACTTACCAGCAGCGCTGACACTGCCGCTGCCGGTGATAGTGGTCTGCCACGAGGCCAGGCCGATGCTCATAACCGAAACGGCGGTAACGGCGCACAGCGTGAGGGCCGTGATAATCCGGCTTTTCTTCTTTTTTGAAAAAAACATAGAAAACACTCCTTTTCAGTAGCCCGCACAGAAAGGCAGGAAAAAGATCGGGAAAGTCTATGGCAGCACTCCCGGGACACGGGCGGGCTGCCATAACTTCCATTTTCTTATCGCAGCTGATCAGCTGTGGCTGTGGCTGGCCGCGGGGGCAGCCTCTACGGAAATCTGTCCATAGGGCAGTGTGATGATCAGGCGGCCGCTGGCATCCAGATCACCGGTAACGGTATCGGGCACCTTCACCACAAAGGTGATGGTGCAGTTCTCACCAGGCTTGACCACTTCTTTTTTCAGGTCGGGCTTATCGAGCACCAGCTGGTCGCTGTCAGTTTCCAGCTCGATCACCGCATCGGACAGATTCGCGTCCACCGTGCCGTTGTTGGTCACGGTGATGGAATACTGGGCCCAGGCGCCGGGCAGGCCGAAAGTCACATCGGCAAAGGAGACCTCGGTGTCGGTATAGGTGACTGCATCCTCCGCGTCAACCCCAACAGTCTCTGTCTTTTCCACCATGGAGGCAATGGAGTAACTATATTTGCCGCCGGTGCTGGACAGGTATACCAACATGTAATCCTGATAATGATCAGGCACCATATCGGCAATCAGCTGATAAGAATCCCGCAGCAGGCCATCTACCACCTTGGCCGCACAGGCCGTGGATTTTTCCGAATCATAGGCAGTTGTGGGCTTAATATAGCGGTAATAGGCTTTCAGATAATCAGAGATTACCACTGTGCTCTCATCGGACACAATAGCAGCAACATCCTCTTTTGTCAGGGCGCTGATATTACCCATGTCGTATTTTGTGGTATCTACCAGATAATAATAGGTGTACTTACTCAGCGCCTCTTCAGACTGGGTTCCGATTTTTTCCTCCTGCCCTTCTTCCAGCCAGGTAGAAGAGGAAAGTACGGAAGTAATCAGTAAATCCGACTTCACGCCGGTGCGCTCCAGTTCGTAGGTGGTCACTTCTTTCGAGGCAGAAGCCCCGGTGGAAAGCTGCAGGCCGGCATCGGTGACGGATACATCCCACTTACCAGCGGCGCTGACACTGCCCCTGCCGGTGATGGTGGTCTGCCACGAGGCCAGGCCGATGCTCATAACCGAGAC
>JALENG010000046.1 GCA_022767925.1 Clostridia bacterium | reverse complement strand
CTGTTTCTTCTGCCCAACTTTATCGGCTTCTTCGTTTTTACCGCTGTTCCGATTGTCGCCGGTCTGGTGCTCAGTTTTACGGATTTCAACGGATTCAAGGCCTCTTTTGTCGGCCTGGACAACTATGCAAAGTTCTTCCGTGATTCCCAGTTTCAGGCCGCTTTGGTCAACAACCTGATTTACTCGGCCCTCAGCGTACCGCTGACGGTTATCTGCGCGCTGGCTCTTGCCATGCTGCTCAATAAGCCCATCGCCGGGGGCGGTTTCTTCAAAACCGTCTACTTCTTCCCCAACCTGACCTCGATGGTGGCGATCGGCTGTGTCGCCATGCTGCTGTTCCAGCCGGAAAAGGGGCCGGTCAACCAGCTGCTCCTGGCGCTGGGGGTACCCCTTGACAGCCTGCCCCAGTGGTTCTTCTCCACTAAAACAGCGCTGTACACGGTCATCCTGGTAGTGGTGTGGAAACAGTCGGGCTATTACATGATCATGTTCATGGGCGGGCTGAAAAATATTCCGCCCCACCTGTATGAAGCGGCCCGGATCGATGGGGCCAACAGCTGGAATGTCTTCTGGCATGTCACCTGGCCCATGCTGTCCCCTACCACCTTTATGGTTACGATCCTGTGCTTTATCGGCTCTTTCCAGATTTTTGATATCATCAACGTCACCACCCAGGGCGGACCCGGGCGCGCAACCAGTGTACTGGTGTTCCGGATTTATAAAGAGGCATTCGATAACTGGGATATGGGGTACGCCTCGGCCATTGCCTACTTCCTGTTCCTGATCATTCTGGTTATCACCCTGATCCAGTGGCACGGACAGAAGAAATGGGTTGTCGAGTAAAAGGGGGTTATTTCTGTGGCAAAAACCGATCAAAACCGCAAAAAGAAAAAAATCCGCCCCGGTACCGTCGTCCGCTTTGTGGTATGCCTTCTCATTACCTTTATTATGGTGGTTCCGTTTTTGTGGATGGTCAGCGCTTCCTTTAAAAACAATGTCGAAATATTCCAGACGCCCATCCGCTGGATTCCGGAAGTGTTCCGCCTGGACAACTATATCCATGTGTGGACCGAAATCAACTTCCCCACCTATTTTCTCAATACGGCCAAGCTCGCTGTGATTATCACCTTTTTGCAGCTGGTCACCTGCTCGATGGCGGCCTTTGCCTTTACCAAACTGCAGTTCCCTGGGCGCGATAAGATCTTTCTGTTCTACCTGGCAACCATGATGGTTCCCTGGCATGCCATTATGGTACCCCAGTACATCATCGTAAAAGGGCTGGGACTTTACAACACCCACACCTCTCTGATTTTGATCCAGGCTTTCAGCGCCTTCGGCGTATTCCTGCTGCGGCAGAATATGCTCAGTATTCCCGACAGCCTGCACGAGGCCGCCAAAATTGACGGCTGCGGCGCTTTCCGAACCTACTGGAACATTATCCTTCCGCTGACCAAAACCGGTCTGGCCACTCTGACGGTGCTGACCTTCAACGCCGTATGGAACGACTATATGGGACCCATGCTGTATCTGGACAGCGACAGTCTGCGCACCATCCAGGTGGCGCTGGCCTCGTTCAAGAGCCAGTACAGTGCCGACTATGCCAGCATCATGGCCGGAACCGTCTGCTCCCTGATCCCCATCGTGATCGTATATGCCTGTGCGCAGAAGTATATCGTCGAGGGCGTTGCCTTCGCGGGCGTAAAGGGATAAAGTCAGAAAAATGCAGCCAAACCACGGGCCTTCGGCACAGTCCGGAGCCCGCTCCTCTCACAAAAAAGGGACTTCGGATACACAATCCGAAGCCCCTTTTCTCTGCTTTTCCTTATTTTTTGTGAAAATCCAGGGTAATCGAGCGAAGATCGGTCTGCAGAGCGCGTACTTTGACCCCGGCGGAGGAAAGCATTCGCTTGGAGGCCACATTCATGGGCGTACCATTATATTTGTCGGATAAGTACACCACTTCCCTAATTCCGCTCTGGATAATCGCCTTGGCGCATTCGTTGCAGGGGAACAGGTCCACATACAGCCGCGCACCCTTCAGGGACTTCCCGCTGGCATTGAGAATGGCATTGAGCTCGGCATGCACCACATAGGGATACTTGGTCTGCCCTTCTTCCCCCTCCCGGTCCCAGGGATACTCGTCATCCGAACAGCCGATGGGAAACCCATTGTATCCGGTGGACAGGATGATATTGTCCCCGCTGACAATGCAGGCGCCCACTTGGGTATTGGGATCCTTGCTTCGCCGGCTGGCCAGCATGGCCACCCCCATAAAGTACTCGTCCCACGAAATATAGTCCTCGCGTTTCACTGTGTTCTCTCCTCCCAATGATAAACCCGGCGCTGTCCATGTTCCCATTTCAAAAATGAAATGTATAACCGGCAGCCTTTTCGCCTCCCGGTTCACCGGCCGATCCTTTCATTGCGTATTTTCTCCATCATACCCGATTTTGGTGCCGGAGACAAGGGGAGATTTTTCCTCTTTCCTTTTTCCACCGTCTGCGCCCCAAACTCTCCCCGGAAAACGGATGTTTCTTTTGCCATTCGCACAAATATCCCCGGTTTCTATTCCCCGGTTCCACAAAAAGCACATTGCCGTTTTGCAAAAAATATGCTATACTGAACTCGTTATGCAATCCTGCCAGAAAACTCTCTGCGGATGCATGCAGAATTTTTTGGAGAAAAGGAGCGAAAGCTGTGATACTGAACGAAGAGAGCATGGAGCTTGTCAACCTTGTAAAAGAATTTGTGGATAACGAAGTTATCCCGTACGCCGCCGAATACGAGAAGCGCAACGAATTCCCGGAGGAAATCCTCGACAAGGCGCTGGATATGGGTCTGGGTGCCCTGTGCCTTCCCGAAGAACTGGGTGGCATGGGCATGGACAACGTGACCATGTTTGCCATCGCCGAAGAACTGGCGCGCGGCGATCTGGGCATTGCCACCACGCTGATCGCCAACTGCCTGGCTTCCTTCCCGGTTCTGATCGCCGGAAATGACGAGCAGAAGAAGATGTGGTTCGACATCATGCAGGAGAAAAAGTATGCGGCTTTCTGCCTGACCGAGCCCAATGCCGGTTCGGATGCCAGCGGCATGCAGACCACGGCGGTAAAAGACGGCGACGAATATGTGATTAACGGCACCAAGTGCTTTATCACCAACGGCGGTATCGCCGGAATCTATACGGTACTGGCGGTTACCAACCGGGAAAAGGGTATTATGGGCCTGACCGCCTTTATTGTGGAGCGCGACCGCGAGGGCGTTTCCATCGGCAAAGAAGAGGACAAGATGGGCATGCGCCTTTCCAACACCTGCGAAGTGATCTTCGACAACGTCCGCGTGCCGAAGGATCATGTGCTGGGCAAAGAGGGCCGCGGCTTTAAGTACATTATGCAGACGCTGGACCACTCCCGTCCCGGGATCGGCGCTTTCGGTGTGGGCATTGCCCGCCGCGCCCTGGAGATCGCCACTGCCTACAGTCGCGAGCGCAAGCAGTTCGGAAAGGCCATCTGCAACTTCCAGGCGGTTCAGTTCATGCTGGCCGATATCGCCATGGAAACCGAAGCGGCCCGCCAGCTGTATCTGCACTGCGCTCAGCTGATGGATGCCGGTAAACCCTACACCATGGAGGCCGCCATGGCCAAGACCAAGGGCAGCGATGTCTCGGTAAAGGCAGCGCTGGACGGCCTGCAGGTCATGGGTGGTTACGGCTATATGCGCGAGTATCCCATGGAGAAGCTGGTGCGCGACTCGAAGATCCTGCAGATTTATGAGGGCACCAACCAGATTCAGCGCACGGTTATTGCCAATCAGCTGCTGAAGAAAATCAAATAATCCAACCGGATGCACCATACGGAGGAAATGCTTATGAATATTCTGGTTTGTATCAAGCAGGTGCCTGATACCACCGCTATCAAAATTGACCCCGTGAAGCACACCCTGATCCGCGACGGCGTGCCCAGCATTGTCAGCACCTTCGACGCCTATGCGCTGGAAGTGGCTTCCCGTATGAAGGACAAGGATAAGCAGAGCCGCATCACCGTGATCTCGATGGGACCGGAGCAGGCCAAGAACGCCCTGAAGGAATGCCTGAGCAAAGGGGCCGACGAGGCGTATCTGATCAGCGACCGGGTTTTCGGCGGTTCGGATACACTGGCCACCAGTTACATCCTTTCCTCGGCCATTCTGTCCCTGGAGGAGAAAAACGGCGCGCCCTTTGACCTGATCTTCTGCGGCAAACAGGCGATCGACGGTGACACCGGTCAGGTGGGCCCGGAGATCGCCCAGCACCTGGACCGCGCACTGCTGACCTATGCCAGCGACGCCGTGATGGAAGACGGGAAGCTGAAGGTCAAGCGCGAGAGCGACGAGGGCTACGATTACCTGACGGCGGACCTGCCCGCGGTGATCACCGTGGTGAAAACAGCCTTTGATCCCCGCTATCCCTCGCTGAAGGGCAAAATGATGGCCAACAAGGCGGTCATTCCCACCCTGACGTTCCAGGATCTGCCGAACATTGACCCGGCCAAATGCGGCCTGAAGGGGTCGCCCACCAAGGTGCGCGGCACCTTTACCCCCACCCACGAGAAAAACGGACAAAAGATCGAGGCCGAATCGGGCGAGGAAGCGGGCCGTACGCTGGTTTCCCTGCTGCAGAAGGCCAAGTTGATTTAATGGGGGTGGAAGTATGAGCTTTGAAAACTACAAAAACCTGTGGGTTTTGATTGAAACGGAAGAAAACACCGCCAAAAACGTGGGTTATGAGCTGCTGACCCCCGGCCGCCAGCTGGCGGACAAGCTGGGAGAAGAACTGGTTGCCGTTGTAATCGGTGCCGACGTGGAAGAGGCCGCCAAAACGGCGATTGCCTACGGCGCGGACAAGGCGATTCTGGTGGAGGGCGAGGAGTATTTCCAGTATTCTTCGGACGCCTGCACCTATGCTCTCGCTTCTCTGATCGAGAAATACCAACCCTCCGCCGTACTGATCGGCGCGACCAACAACGGCCGCGATGTGGCCCCCCGTGTGGCGGCCAAAATCGGCACCGGCCTGACCGCGGACTGCACCGAGCTGGGCATTGACGAAGAGACCGGAAACATTGCCTGGACCCGTCCCGCCTTCGGGGGCAACCTGATGGCGAAGATTCTGTGCCCGGACCACCGTCCCCAGATGGGTACGGTACGCCCCGGCGTGTTCAAAAAGGGAACCCTGGACGAGAGCCGCACCGGTGAGATTATCCACGAGAACCTGCATCTGGATCCCTCCCGGATCCGCGTCCACCTGCTGGAGCGCGTAAAGGAAGTGGCCGAAGCGGTCAACTTGGAGGAAGCTGAGATTATCGTGGCCGGCGGCCGCGGTGTGAAATCGGCGGAAGGGTTTGCCCTGCTGCAGAAACTGGCCGATTCGCTGGGTGCCACGCTGGGCGCTTCCCGTGCAGCGGTTGATGCGGGCTGGATTCCCCATGCCCATCAGGTCGGGCAGACCGGCAAAACGGTTTCGCCCAAACTGTACATTGCCTGCGGCATTTCTGGCGCCATTCAGCACCTGGCCGGTATGAGTGGATCGGATACGGTCGTTGCGATCAATCGTGATCCCGAGGCTCCCATTTTCCAGGTGGCCGATTACTCCATTGTCGGGGATCTGTTCGAGGTTATTCCCGCCATGATCGAAGAAATCGAAAAGCAGAAGGCATAAATCCGTCCCCTTTTCTTGTATTTTCTCAGAAAAGCACTTTTGGCACAAAATGTTCAAAAGTGCTTTTCTTTCGCTTTGCTTTTTTGTTATTTTTCTTTTTTCGAAATATAAAGATCCAAATTCTGTGGTAGAATAATATGAAATTTCGGAATATTGGATAAATTTTCGAAATTTCACAAATCTCACTGATTTTTTCCAAAGCGGGCCGCCCTTTCCTCCGCGAAAAGCGGTGCCGCCCGGATCCTGAGGAGGGATACTGTGGAAATTCTGATTCCCCTTTTAATTCTGTTTCCCTTTGCGGTGGCCGCCGTACTGGTTTTTCTGCGTAAGCAAAAGGTGCGGGATATCGTGATGTACACCGGCAGCGTTCTCGTTATGGTGCTGGCCGGCCTGGTGCTGTTTTTCTGGATTCAAAACGGCTGTACCCCCATCGAGCTGTTTGTGAACACCCACCTGGTCGATTCCCTGATGCTGGCGGTCGAGTTCTTCCTGATGGGGCTGGTTGCGGCGCTTTGCGGGCGCCGGCACAAATACCTGATCGTGCTTCTCAGTGTCACGCAGACACTGCTGCTGGCCTGGCTCGAGCTGTTCGGCCCCGCTCTGCCGGAGATGGCCCACATCCGCATTGACCGGCTGTCCATTCTGATGTGCCTGATCGTAGCGGTGATCGGCGGTCTGATCTGCCTGTACGCCGTGGGCTACATGCGCGGATACCACCATCACCACAAGGAATTCCGGGACCGGCGGCCCTTTTTCTTTGCCATGCTGTTCGTATTTCTGGGGGCCATGTTCGGGCTGGTATTGTCGGAAAACCTGCTTTGGATCGACTTTTTCTGGGAGATTACCTCCATCTGCTCATTCCTGCTGATCGGATACACCCAGACCGAAGAGGCCATTCACAATTCGTTGCGCGCCTTGTGGATGAACCTGCTGGGAGGGCTGGGTTTTGCCGTGGCCATTACTTACAGTGCCCTGTCGCTCTCCACGGTATCGCTGCAGGCAGTCGTCTCGCAGGGGGCCGTGATTCCAGTAGCCCTGCTTGCCTTTGCCGGGTTGACCAAATCGGCCCAGTTCCCCTTCTCTCAGTGGCTGCTGGGTGCCATGGTCGCTCCCACCCCCACCTCTGCCCTGCTGCACAGCGCCACCATGGTCAAGGCCGGTGTGTACATGCTGCTGCGCCTGTCCCCTGCCCTGAATGACACGCTGACCGGGCAGATGGTCGCCCTGATCGGCGGCTTTACCTTCTTCGCCGCTTCACTGCTGGCCATTTCGCAGAGCGACGGCAAAAAGGTGCTGGCCTACTCTACCATCTCCAATCTGGGGCTGATCACTGCCTGTGCGGGTGTGGGGATGCACGAAACCGTGTGGGCGGCGATTTTCCTGCTGATTTTCCATGCCGTCAGCAAATCCATGCTGTTCCAGGATGTGGGTGCCGTGGAGAATGCGCTGGGCAGCCGCGATATCGAGGACATGCAGGCGCTGATGCTCCGGCTGCCGCGGCTCGCTTCGATTATGGTCATTGGCATTGCCGGCATGTTCCTGGCGCCGTTCGGTATGCTGATCTCCAAATGGGCTGCCCTGAAAGCCTTTGTAGATGCGGATAACGTTCTGCTGGTGCTGCTGCTGGCCTTCGGCAGTGCCACCACCATGTTCTACTGGACCAAATGGCTGGGGCGTATCCTCTCCATCAGCCGGGTACGCATGGCACACGACGTGACCAAACCCAACGAGTGGGTTTCCCTGTACGCGCACGCCGTCTTTATGGTGCTGCTGTGTGCCACCTTCCCGCTTTTGTCGGGCTGGGTGGTGGACCCCATGCTGACCGAGATGTTCAGCGTATCGGTTCAGGTATTGTCGACGGACAACATGCTGCTGATGATTATCATGCTGTGCTGCATTTTCCTTTTGCCCTCCTGCAGCTATCTGTTCACCCGCAACCTCAGCCACCGGTACGTCATCTCGTACATGGGCGGGGCCAATGCCGGTGACAACAACCATTTTGTCGATTCCCTGGGAGAGAAGAAGGAGCTGCAGATCAGCAACTGGTACATGACAGACCTGTTCGGGGAAAAGCGGCTGCTGCATCCCTGTATCATCATCAGTGCGGCGGGTCTGGCCGTGATGCTGTGCATTATTCTGGTGGGAGGTGCGGTATAAGATGGATATCACCCGTGTTCTCAGCTGTGTTGGCTACATTCTGCTGGCACCGTTTTTGGGCGGCCTGCTGGATGGGATGGACCGGAAAATCAGCGCCCGTATGCAGGGGCGCCGCGGCCCGTCTGTCTTCCAGCCGTTCTATGATATCGTAAAGCTCTTTAATAAACAGATTTTCCTCGTAAACCGCTCGCAGTTCTTCATGGTGGTCAGCTATCTGGTTTTCGTCATCTTCTCCGGCGCCCTGATTTTTGCGGGGTATGACCTGCTGATGGGCTTTTTCGCCTTGACAACGGCCGCCATGTTCCTGGTTCTGGCCGCGTGCAGTACCCATTCCCCCTTCGGCGCCCTGGCTTCCCAGCGGGAACTGCTGCAGATGATGGCTTACGAGCCCATGGTGCTGCTGACCTGTGTGGGATTTTACCTGGCCACTGGCAGTTTCCAGGTGGCGGAAATCACCCAGAATACCTGGAGTCCGATTGTCTATCTGCCGGGCTTTTTCCTGGGCTTCTCGTTTATTCTGACCATTAAAATGCGAAAATCTCCCTTTGATCTCTCCACCGGTCACCACGCCCATCAGGAGATGGTGCGCGGTGTGACCACCGAGATGGTCGGTTCGCTGTACGCCGTGACCGAAATCGCCGAGTGGTACGAGAATGTGATGCTGTTGGGGATTTTGGCGCTGTTCTTTATCAATCAAAATCCGCTCAGCTGGCCGCTGGCTATTTTGGCAGTGCTGGCCGTCTATTTTCTGGAAATTCTGGTCGACAATACCGCCGCCCGCCTGAAATGGGATAAGGTTTTTTCCTCTTCCTGGCTGGTTACTCTGCTGTGCGGCGGCCTGAACCTGCTGGTGCTGGATCTCGTCATCCACCTGCTGTAAGCCGGAAGGAGGAAAGAAAACATGGCAAAACTGAAACGTTCCCCCTGGCTGCTGCACTATGACGGCAGCAGCTGCAACGGCTGTGATATTGAGGTGCTGGCCTGTCTGACACCGGTTTACGATATCGAGCGCTTTGGCGCCGTGAACACCGGCAACCCATTGCACGCGGATATTCTGCTGATTACCGGCGGAATCAACAGCCAGAACCAGGCAGTGGTCCAGCAGATTTACAGCCAGATGCCCGCCCCCAAGGTTGTAGTGGCCGTGGGTGCCTGCGCCTGTACCGGCGGGATTTTTAAAGAATGCTACAACATTCGGGGCGGAGTGGATACAACCATCCCCGTGGATATCTATGTACCGGGCTGTGCCGCCCGGCCGGAATCCATTATTGACGGCGTGGTGCAGGCGGTTGAGCTGTTCCAGAAAAAGCACGAGGAATTTATGCGCCGGCACAGAGAGGAGAAGCACCATCATGACGGAAAATGAGAGGAATGCACTGACCGCTCCCGGCGGCCTGATCGAAACGCTGCCCCCGGTCGAATTGCTGCCCCGGGTGATCGAGAAAAGAATTGCCGGCTGGCGGTTGTGCCAGATCTGTGCGGTTACGCTGAAACAGCCGGAAAATGGCGGAGTCTATTATGAATTGAGTTATTCCTTTGCCCGGGAATATGAACTGCATACCTTCCGTCTGGTTCTGCCGCAGGAGGAGGAAATCCCCAGCATCAGCCAGGTTTACGACTGCGCGTTTTTGTACGAAAATGAAATGCGCGAGCTGTTTGGGGTCCGGATTCAGCATATTGCACCGGATATGCAGGACAAACTGTACCGCATTGACACCCAAACCCCGTTTGGAAGGAGGAAATGAGGATGGCAAAACAGAGCATTGTTCCCTTTGGCCCCCAGCACCCCGTTCTGCCCGAACCCATCCATCTGGATCTGGTACTGGAGGATGAGACCGTAGTAAAGGCCGTCCCCTCCATCGGCTACGTACACCGCGGTTTGGAACGGCTGGTGGAAAAGAAGGATTATCAGGAATTTGTCTATGTAGCCGAGCGGATCTGCGGGATCTGCAGCTTTATGCACGGCATGGGCTACTGCGAGGCGGTCGAGCACGTCATGCGGATCGACGTCCCTGAGCGGGCCAAATACCTGCGCACCATCTGGTGCGAAATGAGCCGGCTGCACAGCCATCTTCTGTGGCTGGGGCTTCTGGCCGATGCATTCGGATTCGAGAGCCTGTTCATGCAGTCGTGGCGTATGCGCGAGAAAATCCTGGATATGTTTGAAATCTCCACCGGCGGCCGGGTCATTTTCTCGGTAAACCGCATCGGCGGCGTATTAAAAGACATTCCCCCCGATATGATGCGGGACTTCCTCTCTCGCCTGTCCGATATGGAAAAGGATCTGCGGCGGCTGACCCAAACCTTTTTGACGGATTACACGGTGAATACCCGCCTGCGGGATGTGGGTTTTTTAACCAAAGAGGACGCCATTTCCCTGGGGGCCGTCGGCCCCATGCTGCGCGCCAGCGGCGTGGCCTATGACCTTCGCACCACGGGGAATTATGCGGCTTACGGAAATCTGGACGTACAGCCCGTTACCAGCAATATCGGTGACAGCTACGCCCGCTGCCAGGTACGCATCGGCGAGCTGTTTCAGTCCATGGATCTGATCCGGCAAGCCGCCGGGAAAATCCCCGAGGGACCGCTTGCGGCCCCGGTGAAGGGCAACCCCAACGGCGAATTCTTTATGCGCTGTGAGCAGCCCCGCGGCGAGGCCATTTACTATGTGCGCGCCAACGGCACCAAGTTTTTGGACCGTATGCGGGTGCGCACCCCCACCTTTGCCAATATCCCAGCCATGCTGCAAACCCTGAAAGGCAGCCAGCTGGCCGATGTTCCGCTGTTGATTCTGACCATTGATCCGTGCATCAGCTGCACAGAGCGCTGAGAGGGGGAAGAAGTTCTATGGCAAAACTGATGCCGTTTGCCGGCACCGTGCTGCACAACCTGCTTCACAAACCGGTGACCACCTCCTATCCCGATACTCCGAAGGAGTACCCGGCCCGTACCCGCGGCCATGTGGAAGTGGATATGGAGACCTGCCTGCTGTGCGGACTGTGCTCCCGCAGCTGCCCGCCCCGGGCGATCAATGTGGACCGGGATGCCCATACCTGGAGTATCCATCGTTTTGATTGCGTACAATGCGGCTACTGCGTGGAAAAATGCCCCAAAAAATGTTTAAAAATTGTACCCGGCTATCCTGTACCCGGCCATGAGAAAAAACTGGATATCTACCATAAGCCCGAGGCCATCGAGATGAAGATGGGCAATGTGACGGTGGATCTGTCCAAGTGTGTGTACTGCACGCTGTGCGCCAAAAAGTGTCCCAACGAGGCGATCACCGTGGATCGCGCGAACAAAACCTGGGAGATCGACCACCACAAGTGCCTGCGTTGCAGCCTGTGCGTAAATAATTGCCCGCGCCATGCTCTGGAAATCCACGAAGAACCCGGCGGCCCCAAGCATCCCCAGGCCGACCTGTCCCAGTGTGTATTCTGCACGCTGTGCGCCAAGAAGTGCCCGGCCTCTGCCATTACGGTGGACCGCGCGAACAAAACCTGGACGCTGAATGCCGGCGAGTGCGTCAGCTGCGGTGCCTGTGAAGCCCACTGTCCCAAGGGATGCATCCGCATGCTCCCCACCGAGCCATGATGGGCCGGGTTACCCGCCGCTATACCCTTACCGGACTGGTGCAGGGGGTGGGATTCCGCCCCTATGCGGCCGAGTGCGCCGAGAGGCTCGGAATTACCGGCACCATCTGCAACCGGGGCGGGGCGGTCTCCCTCACCGTCACCGGGGAGGAGGGAACCCTGCAGCAGCTGGAAAAGCAGTTGGCCGCCTGCCCGGGCGCCCGGGTGGATGCCATTGGGGTAAAGGAACTCTCCTTTACCCCATTTTCTTCGTTCACCATTCTCCCCAGTGAAGAGGAAACGCCTCTTCTTCCCCGGCTGACCCCGGATCTGCCCACCTGCGAAACCTGTGAACGGGAGCTGCTGGACCCACAAAACCGCCGGTACCGGTACCCGTTTCTCAGCTGTGTTGCCTGCGGGCCCCGGTACAGCATCCAGCGGGCGCTGCCCTATGACCGGGAGACGACCACCATGGACCGGTTTCCCCTGTGCCCGGACTGCCGGGAGGAATACACCCAAAAGGGGAACCGGCGCCGCCATGCGCAGACCATCGCCTGCCCCCACTGCGGCCCCCAGCTGATCCTCAGCCTGCCGGACGGGGAGAGAAAAGAGCGGGAGGCGGCGCTGGAGGAAGCCTGCCGCCTGCTGCGGGACGGGAAAATCCTGGCGGTAAAAGATATCGGCGGCTACCACCTGGCGGCCCGGCCGGATCGGGAGGAAACTGCCCGGGCCCTGCGTACCCTGAAACACCGGGAGAAAAAGCCCTTTGCGGTTTTATTTCCGGATATCCCCGGTGTGCGGTCATTCTGTGCGATCTCGCCGGAGGAGGAGGCCCTGCTTCTCTCTTCCCCCCGACCGATCGTTTTGCTCCGGAAAAAGCGGGATTTTGCCCCCTCGGTCTGCTCGGAGAGCGACCGGATTGGTGCCATGCTCCCCTCCAATCCCCTGCAGATTCTGCTCACCCGCGCACTGGGGCCCCTGATTCTGACCAGCCTGAACCGGTCCGGTGCGCCGATGGTGATCCGGGACGGGGAGGCGCTGGCCTTTCTCTCCTCCCAACCGCTGTTGAGCGGCGTTCTGTGGCACGAGCGGGAAATTCTGACCCCGCTGGACGACAGCGTGCTGTCCGTCCCGGACGGGAGACCCCTGATGATCCGCCGGGCCCGGGGATATGTACCCGACTCTGTTTCCGTCCCCCGGGAGCTGCCGCCCACGCTGGCCTCCGGCGGAGATCTGAAGCACGTATTCGCCCTGTCTCAGGGAAACCGGGTGTATCTCAGCCAGCCCATGGGGGATTTGCAGGAGGACGGTTGTCTGCAGGCCCGCCGGGCAGCTCTTGCCCGGATGGAAACGCTGTTCTCCATCCGGCCCCAGCGGGTGTGCAGCGACTGGCATCCCCTGTACCTCTCCGCCCGGGAGGATCGGAAGAGAAACCTGCCGGTCACGCTCTTTCAGCACCACCACGCCCACGCTCTGTCCGTTATGGCCGAGCACGGGCTGACCGGCCCGGTGCTGGGCGTGATTTTCGACGGCACCGGTTACGGAACCGACGGCACAGTGTGGGGCGGGGAATTTTTACAGTGCGAGTCGGGGGATTTTTCCCGCTACGGGCACTTGTACGCCCCCCTGCTGCCGGGCGGAGATGCCGTTGCCCGGGATGCCCGGCTTCCCCTGTGGGGCTATCGCTTTGCCTGTGGGCTTCCACTGGAGGGCGAGGGGGGTGCCCTTACCGAAGCGGCGCTCTCCCAGGGAGTGAATACCGTAAAAAGCAGCTCAGCCGGGCGGCTGTTTGACGCGGTGTGCGCCGCGCTGGGGCTACATGACCGGAATGATTACGAGGGAGAGTGTGCCGTTTTGCTGGAGCAGGCGGCTCGCCGGGCCGCCACCCCCGTGCCGCTGCCGCTGCCGCTGATCCGGCAGGAGGACATGTGGGTGCCGGACACCCGCGCTCTTTTCCCCGCCATGGAGCGGGCCCAAAAAGAGGGAGCCCCGGCGGACGGGCTGGCCCTCGGTTTTCATCAGGCCCTGTGCCGGGGGGTACGGGAGGTGTGCCGCCGGTGGCGGCAGGAAACCGGAAACCGCACGGTTGTCCTGTCCGGCGGCTGCTTTTGCAACCATATTCTGCTGACCGGATGCACATCTCTGCTGCAAACGGACGGCTTTACCGTATATCGCAATGAACAGGTTCCCCCGGGGGACGGCGGCATCGCTCTGGGGCAGGCCTATGGAGGAGGTTTTCTGCCATGTGTGTAGCGCTTCCGGGGAAAGTTCTCCGGGTGGATAAAAAGACAGCGGAATTGGATTTTTCCGGCAACCGGCTGACGGCCCGTATCGGGCTGGTTCCGGTCAGGGAGGGGGACTGGGCGCTGGTTCACGCCGGGTGTGTGATCCAGGTGATGCAGCAGACCGAGGCCGAGGAGCTGATCGCCCTGCTGCAGGAGGCCGAAGAATGACACTTGACGATATCCGGCAGGAGCTGCGCACATACGACGGCCCCCCCATTTCCATCATGGAGGTCTGCGGCAGCCACACCGCCGCCATTTCCCGGCTGGGAATCCCCTCGCTGCTCTCCCCGGCCATCCATCTGCTGTCCGGCCCGGGGTGCCCTGTTTGTGTCACCCCCACATCCTATATCGACCGGCTGTGTGATTTTTCTCTGCAAGCGGATACCTGCGTGGTCACGTTTGGGGACCTGCTGCGGGTACCGGGGAGCGGCGGGCGCACCCTGGCCGCCTGCCGTGCCCAGGGCGGGCAGGTTCATATGGTCTACTCTCCGTTTGATATACTGCCCCTGGCCCGGGAAAACCCCCGCACCCGCTTTGTATTTGCGGCCGTGGGATTTGAGACCACCACCCCGGCCTATGCCCTGCTGCTGCAGGATCTGCTGGAAAACAGAACGGAAAACGTCCGGCTGTTCACGGCTCTGAAGACCATGCCGCCGGTGATTGACACCCTGTGCCGCAGCGGCGCTGCCATCGACGCCTTTTTGGCGCCGGGGCATGTGTGCAGTGTGACCGGGTGGCGCCGGTTCGAACCGCTGGCGCAAATGTACCACATTCCCTTCGCCGTGGCGGGCTTCCGCGGACCGGAGCTATTGGTGGCCCTGCATTTTCTGGTGAAAAACCGCGGCCGCGCCGTGGTCAAAAACCTGTACCCCGCGGCGGTGCCGGAATTTCCCTCCTCCAAAACGGAAGAACTGCTGCACACCTTTTTCGAGCCCTGTGGCGCCGTATGGCGCGGGCTGGGATTCATCCCCGGTTCCGGGCGGCGGCTACGCCCGGAGTTTGCCCGGTTTGATGCCGGCAGTACCGGTTTGGAGGAGGATGCCCCCGCTAATCCCGCCTGCCGCTGCGGTCAGGTACTGGCTGGCCGGATTTCCCCTCCCCAGTGCCCGCTGTACGGCAAGCACTGCACACCGCTCTCTCCGCAGGGGGCCTGCATGGTCTCGGAAGAGGGCAGTTGCCACCAATATCTGATTCATCACAGGGAGTGATCCACCATGAAAATTACCATGGCCCATGGCAGCGGCGGTGCCATGACCGGCGAGCTGATCCATTCGATTTTCGCCCGCTGGTTTGAAAATCCGATTCTCGGCCAGATGGAGGACAGCGCCGTTGTCCCCGGCCACAGCCGCCTGGCTGTTACCACCGACAGCTTTGTGGTGGACCCGCTGGTTTTCCCCGGGGGCGATATCGGGCGGCTGAGCGTGTGCGGCACGGTCAATGACCTGCTGATGCGCGGGGCCGATCCACAGTATCTCACCTGTGGATTCATTTTGCAGGAGGGACTGGACACGGATCTTCTCGACCGAATTGTGCAATCTATGGCCGCTGCCGCCAAAGAGGCGGGCGTTGCCATTATCGCCGGAGACACCAAGGTAACCCAGGGAAACGGTGGGCTGTATATCAATACGGCGGGCGTGGGTTTTGTCCCGGAGGGACGGGAGATTGCCTCGCCAAACAGCCGCCCGGGCGATGCCATTCTGCTCAGCGGTACACTGGGGGATCACCACGCGGCCATTCTGTCCCACCGCATGGGAATCCGAAATTCCATTGTCAGCGACTGCGCGCCCCTGCACGGCATGGTTCGGGCCCTGCTGGCGCACGAAATTCCGGTCCACACCATGCGGGATGTGACCCGGGGCGGACTGGCTACCGTATGCAAGGAGCTGGCCGAGGGATGCGGGAAAACCTTCCTTTTGGAGGAAGAGAAGCTGCCCATCACCCCGGCGGTGCGAGATCTGTGCGCCATTTTGGGGCTGGACCCGCTGTATATGGGAAATGAGGGCAAGATGGTGCTCACCTTGCCCGGGGAGTATGTGCCCCAGGCGCTCTCCTGCCTGCGCACGAGTCCCTACGGTGAAAACGCCTGCTGTATCGGCCGGGTGATCGAAGGGGAACCCGGCACTCTGCTGGAGGAAACCGCCATCGGCGGGCGCCGGCGGCTGGATATCCTGCAGGGAGAGGGCCTGCCGCGGATCTGCTGAGGATATACGAAAGCCCCGGAGGGGAACGAAAAATCGTTCCCCTCCGGGGCTGTTTTTCTGCTTACGCCGTTTTTATCCGCAGATATCCACAATGGCGGCCGCATACATCTCGCTGGAGAGCAGCAGCTGCTCCTCAATGGCGTACTCATCGGCGCCGTGCATGTTGTAATCATACCCGGGGAACTCGCACCCGAAGGAGACGCCCCCCTCGATATGATGCAGATAGGTGCCGCCGCCAATGGCAAGGGCCGGCAGAGACTGCCCGGTGTAGCTCTCAAAAATACGGACCAGCCGCTGCACCTGCGGGGAATCCTTGCTGACGTAGTGGGGCGGATTCATCGCTTCCTTCTTCATGGTCAGGCCGGCATCGGCAAACCGCTCCAGCAGTACATCCCGCACATTTTCCTCATTGGCGCACATGGGAGCGCGGATATCCAGATTCAGGCTGAGCCCCTCCTCGTCCATATGCAGAATGGAAAAGGCCAGCGTCAACTCGCCGCTCTCCTCATCGGACTGATACACACCGGCTGCTTTTCCGCAGGTATCCCCGTGGGGGAACAGACGGCACAGTTCATGGATCACTTCCTGGCTGCGCCCTGCGGCCAGCGGCAGATGGGAGAGAAGGGTCAGAAGGCCCGTCAGCGCGTTATTCCCGGTCTCCGGCAGGCTAGCGTGGGCCGTGGAGCCTTTGGCCCAAATCCGCGTGCCCTCTACTGTCTCCTCTGCGGTAAACGCAATGCCTCCGGTCTCCTTATCGGCCTGCCGCAGGACCTGCTCTGCAGTCAGTCCCCGTACCACGCACTCCGCTTCTCCGGGCACTACATTTACCTTCACACCGCAGTCAAAGCGGAGCAGCCGGGGTTCGGCCGGCTGCTTCTCCCAATGGCCCTGTACATCCACCCTCAGGCTCCCCTTCTCGATGCAGATACAGGGGTACGAGGCATCCGGCGACAGTGTCTGAGGAGGGATGGGATTGCGGTCAAAATACCAGGCGATATCGCTGCTGCCGCATTCCTCATCGGAACCCAAAATCAATCGGCAGTTCTTTGCAAGCGGTACCCCGCATTCCTTCAGGGCGCGCATGGCATACAGTGCCATCACCGCCGGGCCCTTGTCATCAATCACGCCGCGGCCGAAAATCTTCCCGTCCTTCCGGGTCATCTCCAGCGCCGGAACCGTCCAACCGTTGCCCACCGGCACAATATCCAGATGGGCCAGAATGCCCAATTCCGTCTCGTTTTCATTCAGGTCACCGGTGATCACCCGGGCGCCGTGCATGGCCACCTGAAGCAGCCCGGATTTTTTCAGGATTCTTTCCCCCTCGCACAAGGCGCGGTACGGCCCCTCGCCATAGGGCATTCCCTCTTTTTCCTCGCCCCTTGCGCTGTCAATGGCCACCAGCGCGGCGATATCCGCCATCATTTCCTCCCGATGGTTCTGCAGCCAATCGTGAATCTGCTGCCGGACGGATGCTGTCATCTTCATCCTGCTCTCTTCCTTTCTTCCTTGGTTTCCTTTACGGTATCACAAATCTTTTTGTTTCTCAAGCCTTTTCTGTCACAAGGCGCACGGTTTTCCCCAGAACAGGGCGGTAAAATTCGCAACGGTAAAGCGCTCCTGCGGGATTTCCTCCAGCAGCCGCTGCAGCCCCTCCATATACAGCCGCCCGTTCTCGGAGCCTGCTTCCGGTGCATAAGAAGAGGAAAGGCTGCGGCTGATAAAAGCCTCTTTTTCATAGGTCAGCGGGAAGTCAAACCGCTCCAGATGAAATCCTTCTTCAAAAAAGACGGCGGCCTTCTCCTTTGTCTCCTCAAAACCGTGGATCAGCGAGGTAAATCCGGCCCCGTATTTCCGGCACAGTTCGTGCTGGCGGCGGGTAAAGTCATCGTACTCCCGCACATTGATCAGCAGACATACCAAACCCCCGGGCACCAGAATACGGAGGCATTCCCTTCGAAACGCTTCCGGGTCAAACCAGTGGAACGCCGAGGCAGCTGTCACCATCGCCATACTGTGATCCGGCAATCCAGTGCTCTCCGCCGAAGCCGCCACCGAGTGGAAATGCCCGCACGACCCCAGTTGATATTCTGCCTTTTCGCGCATGGCCTCGTTGGGCTCGACTCCATAAACCTCCAGGTTTCGCCCGATCAGCTCCCGGGACAAAATCCCGGTTCCCGATCCGATGTCCGCAATACGCGCCCACGGCCCGTCCGCTGCCGGTTGATACCCGCCCATTGCCAGGCAATCGAGGATGCGCCCGATCGCTCCGGGTGCATAGGAGGGCCGGCCTTTTGCATAGCTGGTTGCTTTTGTGGTAAACAGGGTTTCATTGGCCATTGTTTTTCTCCTTTCCGCTTTTTCCTTCTCCGGGCCATTCAACTTCGCTTTTCTTCCCCAAAAACTCCGTATCCTTCATATTCTGCGGCAGCCACACGCGCAGATACTGCATCCATTTGCGGGTGAACATCGGCAAAAAGCGCGGATCCCGCATTAAAACTACATCCTGACAGATAACCGCCCCTTCTACCGACCGCTGGCACAGTCCGTACAGATGCTGCACTTTTTCCGGCATGGGACCGGTCCACAGGTAAGACCCCGGCACCTGACTGAGCATTTGCAGCTGGTCCAGACGGTCGGGGATCGTCAGAACTTTTCTCTCATTTTTCTCCAGCTCTGGCCGGCTGATATGATCATACTGCCCCCGCAGTTCGGTATAGGGATACAGCTCCTGTGGCTGCAGGGTTTCCCTTTTTGCCAGCGGGTGCTGCTTCGACAGCGTAACCCTCGTGGGAAAACGCATCAGTTCTTTCCAAATTAGCCCCTGCCTCCGCCACCGGTCATACAGGATATGCTTTCTCCCCTCTTCAAAGCGGACAATGCCCAGCGTCTGCTCACTGCGCCCCACCCGCTCTTCAATCTGGTCCGCCGGGACCTGCTCCATATTCAGATGCGGAAGGCTGCCCCCGGATATGGGGCTTTTCCGCGCTTCCTGCGCCAGAAAGTCCGCCAGACACCCCACGGCATAGAAAACCTGGGGGATCAGAATGCGCACGGGCTCCCGCTTTTCCGAACCGTAGATCTGGCGCAAACTATCCATCGCCTGTACCACTTCCTGCGAACGGTGCAAAAAGGTCAGCCCCTCCACTGTGGGCCGCACGCCCCGGGACGAGCGGTCGAAAATGGGGAACCCTACCTCTTCCTCCAGCTCCTGCAGCGAGCGGCTGAGATTCGGCTGTCCCATAAACAGATTTTTGGCGGCCCGGGTAATCGAGCCTGTCTTCCATATCTCCTGCGCGGCCAAAATTTGCTGCAAGTCCACCTGCTGCTCACCCCATCTCAAAAAATAATGGCATCCATGCATATTATACATTAACAACCGGGCGCTGCCAAGTGCTATAATAGGGTTGTTAGAAAATTAACGTTCTTTGTGGAAGTTTTTTCTTCATATTCGACGATTCCCGGGTTTTTCCCGGTTATCCATCATTTCAAAATCTTTTTTGGAGGTACGTAAAAATGGGACGTTTTACTCTGCCCAGAGACCTGTATCATGGAAAAGGCTCCCTGGAAATGCTGAAAACCCTTGGCGGTAAGAAGGCAATTCTGGTTGTCGGCGGCGGCACGATGAAGAGAATGGGCTTCCTGGATAAGGCTGTCTCCTATCTGCAGGAGGGCGGTATGGAAGTTAAGCTGTTCGAAGGTGTCGAACCCGATCCGTCCGTTGAGACCGTTATGAAAGGCGCTGCTGCTATGCAGGAGTTCCAGCCCGACTGGATTGTCGCCATGGGCGGCGGCTCTCCGATTGATGCGGCAAAGGCCATGTGGGCTTTCTATGAGTATCCGGAGACCACGTTTGAAGACCTGATCACCCCCTTCAGCTTCCCGACCCTGCGTCAGAAGGCGAAGTTCTGCGCCATCCCCTCCACTTCCGGTACGGCTACCGAAGTAACGGCTTTCGCTGTTATCACCGACTATGCCAAGGGCATCAAGTATCCGCTGGCTGACTTCAACATCACCCCCGATGTCGCCATTGTTGATCCGGCCCTGGCCGAGACCATGCCCGCGAAGCTGACCGCTCACACCGGTATGGACGCCATGACCCATGCGATCGAGGCGTATGTCTCCACCATGAACTGCAACTACACCGATCCGCTGGCCCTGCATGCCATCAAGATGATCCATGCCGACCTGAAGAAGTCCTATGACGGCGATATGGATGCCCGTGACCGTATGCACGATGCACAGTGCCTGGCCGGTATGGCGTTCTCCAACGCTCTGCTGGGTATTGTTCACTCCATGGCTCACAAAACCGGCGCTGCTTTCACCGGCGGCCACATCATCCATGGCTGCGCCAACGCGATGTACCTGCCCAAGGTTATCAAGTACAACAGCAAGGATGCTACCGCTGCTGAGCGCTACGCACAGATCGCTGACTTCCTGGCTCTGGGCGGCAACACCGTTGAGGAGAAGGTTGATCTGCTGATCGCTGAACTGCGCAAGATGAACGACGCTCTGAACATCCCGCAGGCCATCAAGAACTATGGCCCCGGCGGTGTAAAGGCCGAAACCAGCATCATCGATGAGAAGGAATTCCTGGAGAAGCTGCCGACCGTCGCTGCCAACGCCATCGGCGATGCCTGCACCGGTTCCAACCCCCGTCAGCCCTCTCAGGAAGAGATGGAGAAGCTGCTCAAGGCCTGCTACTACGACCTGGAAATCGACTTCTAATTTTTGAAATGATCCTGAAAACCGCAGGGAAATCCCTGCGGTTTTCTTTTTTATCTTACCTGCCGGTTTTTTTCGTCAAAATTCAGACAAAATTACTCCTTTTTCTTCCCCTTCTTTTCTTGCGGAACGAAGGAAAGTGCGCTATAATTAAATCACTGTGTTTTATCCATTTTGCAGAAAGGGTGACAAGCTCAATCATGTACAAGATTCTGAAAAAAGAGGCCCTGAATCCCACCGTCACATTGATGGAAATTGAGGCCCCTCTGATTGCCAAAAAGGCAGAACCCGGCCAGTTCATCATCCTGCGCGTCAACGAGGAAGGCGAGCGCATTCCGCTGACCGTTGCCGGTTATGACCGTGAAAAGGGTAGTGTTACGATCATCTTTCAGATCGTCGGCGGTACGACGGAACTGCTGAACCATCTGGAAGAGGGCGACTGCCTGCATGACTTCGTCGGCCCCCTGGGTACCCCCACCGAGACCGAGGGCTACAAGAAGGTCTGCATCATCGGCGGCGGCGTGGGCTGTGCCATTGCCCTGCCCATCGCGCAGAAGCTGCATGAAATGGGATGCGAAGTTCATTCCATCATCGGCTTCCGAAACAAGGACCTGGTCATTCTGGAAGACGCCTTCAAGGCCTGCAGCGACAGCTTCCATCTGATGACCGATGACGGCAGCTACGGCGAGACCGGCAACGTCTGCGTACCGCTGAATGCCGCCCTGGAAGCCGGCGAGCGCTATGACGTAGTCATTGCGATCGGCCCGCTGGTCATGATGAAATTTGTGTGCCTGGCCACCAAGCCCTACGAACAGAAAACCATCGTCAGCATGAACCCCATTATGGTTGACGGTACCGGCATGTGCGGCGGCTGCCGTCTCACCGTTGGCGGCGAGACCAAGTTTGCCTGCGTGGACGGTCCCGACTTTGACGGTCATCTGGTCGATTTTGACGAGGCTATGAGCCGTGCCCGCTCTTACCCTGAATTTGAATTGAAGGCCAGAGAAAAGGCCTGCAACCTGTTCAAGAAGGAGGTTCAGTAATCATGCCTGTCAAATTTAACATGAATCCGAAGAAGAACCCCATGCCTTCTCAGGATCCCAACGTACGCAACAAGAATTTTAAGGAAGTCACCCTGGGCTATACCGAGGAAATGGCCATTGACGAGGCCAAGCGCTGCCTGAACTGCAAGAATAAGCCCTGCGTAGCCGGCTGCCCGGTAAATATCCACATTCCCGAGTTCATCTCCAAAGTCGCCGAGGGCGATTATGAAGGTGCCTATCAGATCATCAGCCTGTCCTCTTCTCTGCCGGCTGTCTGCGGCCGTGTGTGTCCGCAGGAGAGCCAGTGCGAAGGCAAGTGCACCCGCGGCATTAAGGGTGAGCCCGTCGGCATTGGCCGTCTGGAGAGATTTGTGGCCGACTGGCACAACTCCCACAGCACCGCTGCCCCCGACATGCCCGAAAAGAATGGCCACAAGGTGGCCGTGGTTGGTTCCGGCCCTGCCGGCCTGACCTGCGCTGGTGATCTGGCCAAGCTGGGCTATGATGTCACCATTTTTGAGGCCCTGCATCTGGCCGGCGGCGTTCTGGTTTACGGCATTCCTGAGTTCCGTCTGCCCAAGGCCATCGTGCAGAAGGAAGTGGACAACCTGAAGGCGCTGGGCGTAAAGGTTGAGACCAACATGGTAATCGGCCGCGTGCTGACCATCGACGAGCTGAAGAACGAATATGGCTTCGAGGCCGTGTTCATTGGCTCCGGCGCCGGTCTGCCCCGCTTTATGAACATCCCGGGCGAGAACCTGAAGGGCGTATTCTCCGCCAACGAGTTCCTGACCCGTTCCAACCTGATGAAGGCGTATCAGTCCGATTCCACCACCCCCATCTGGCAGGCCCGCAATGTGGCGATCGTCGGCGGCGGCAACGTTGCCATGGACGCCGCCCGTACGGCCAAGCGCCTGGGTGCCGAGAACGTGTACATCGTATACCGCCGCGGTATGGAAGAGCTGCCCGCCCGTAAGGAAGAAGTGGAGCATGCCGAGGAAGAGGGCATTATCTTCAAGACCCTGTGCAACCCGGTCGAGATCGTGGCCGCCCCCACCCAGAACCCGCGTGACCCCGAGTACGGCACGGTTGTGGGCATGAAGTGCATCAAGATGGAACTGGGCGAGCCCGATGCTTCCGGCCGCCGCCGTCCTGTTGCCGTTGCCGGCAGTGAATTCGAGATGGAAGTGGACTGCGTGATTATGTCGCTGGGCACCTCCCCGAACCCGCTGCTGAAGAAGACCACCCCCGGTCTGGAAACCAAGAAGTGGGGCGAGATCATCGCCGATGATAACGGCCTGACCTCTATCGAAGGCGTATACGCCGGCGGCGATGCCGTGACCGGCGCTGCGACGGTTATTCTGGCCATGGGCGCCGGCAAGACCGCTGCTGCCTCGATTGACAAGTACATCCAGGGTAAGAACGCCTGATTTCTGCCCGTTGCAAAAAGCCGCTGCCGCTTACCTGATAAGTCGCAGCGGCTTTTTTCTGTAACCGAAGAAGGAGATTCCCATGAAACTCGATGCTGTTTTCTTTGATATGGACGGGCTGATGATTGATTCGGAGAGCGGAGGGATCACCGCCTGCCAAAAAGCGGGCGCGCACTTCGGTCTGCCTGCCGGGGAAGTGGACCGGTATGCCCACCTGTGTATCGGCGCCAACACCCGTCACTCCCGCGAACTGTTCCTTTCGATGTTCCCCGACATTTCGTACGAGAATTTTTCGTCGCTCTCCCGCTTGATCCGCCGCCAATTGCAGGAGGAAGAGGGGATTCCCCTGAAAGAAGGGATCCTTCCCCTGCTCGCTTTTCTGCGGCGCTGCTCCTGCCCGGCGGGGGTGGTCACCTCGACGGCCAGGGCCATCGCCATGCCGCAGCTGGAGAAGCTCTCTCTGGCGCCCTGGTTCTCCGTATTCACCTTTGGGGATGAGGTCACCCGCAGCAAACCGTTCCCCGATATTTATCAGACGGCCGCCCGAAAATTGAACGTATCACCCGCGCGGTGCCTGGTGCTGGAGGACTCGCACAATGGGATCCGCGCCGCATCGGCCGCCGGAATGATTCCGATCATGGTCCCCGATCTGCTGCCGGCCACCCCGGAAATCGCCGCACTGTGTCATCGGGTTTGCGGCAGCCTGCTGGAAATTCCGCCGATTCTGTGCCGGGAGTTTGACTTTTCGGGAGAATGTTGCACAAAAAACACATAAAAATGCAACGGTCTCCCTCGCATTTGCCATTTTTCTTTTATTGACGGCTGTATTCCTTCCTGTTAAAATGAGAAGGAATATAAAGGAAATCACCGGCTTTTGCCGGTTCAGGGGAGTGTTTGACGATATGAAAAAAAGCAACCAGCGCGCTTCGGGCATCCTGCTTTCCATCACCAGCCTGCCGTCGGAATACGGCATTGGCACCATGGGGAAGGCGGCCTATGAATTTGTTGATTTTCTGAAAAAGTCCGGCCAGAGCTATTGGCAGATGCTGCCGGTGGGCCCCACCGGTTACGGTAACAGCCCGTACCAGAGCTATTCCTCCTTTGCCGGAAACCCGTATCTGATCGACCTTTCCATCCTGTGCGAGGAGGGCCTGCTGACCCAGGAGGAGTGCCGCTCTTACAGCTGGGGCAACACCCCCGCCCGGGTAAACTACTATGTGATCGAGGCCAACCGCCTTACTCTGCTGCGTCAGGCGTTCGCCCGCGGCAAGGATGATCCGGCTCTTCATCAGTTCCGCCAGGAAAACGCCGGCTGGATTGAGGATTATGCCCTGTATATGGGGATTAAGAACCGGATGGGCCTGCGCCCCTGGAGCCTGTGGGATGAGGACATCAAGCGCCGCGAACCTGCCGCCATGGATTACTGGCGTCAGGAAGTGAAGGAAGACATTGATTTCTACTGCTTCATTCAGTATCATTTCTACAAGCAGTGGAACTCCCTGCGCAATTACGCCCATGAGAACGGCATCGCCCTGATCGGCGATATCCCGATTTATGCAGCCATGGACAGCGCCGACACTTGGGCCGACGGCAAGGTCTTCATGCTGAATGAAAACTGTGATCCGATCGACGTGGCCGGCTGCCCGCCGGATGCTTTCTCGGCGACGGGCCAGTTGTGGGGCAATCCCATTTACAATTGGGACTATCTGAAGGAGACCGATTACGACTGGTGGATTCGTCGCCTGCGCCATATCACCAATATGTTCGATGTCACCCGCATCGACCACTTCCGCGGCTTTGCCGGTTACTACGCCATTCCTTACGGGGATCAGACCGCCGAAAACGGCCAGTGGCGCACCGGCCCTGGCATGGATTTCTTCAATGCGGTCAAACGCCATCTGGGCCAGGTGGATCTGATCGCTGAGGACCTGGGGTATCTGACGCCGGATGTCATCCAGCTGCGCGAGGACACCGGTTACCCGGGCATGAAGGTGCTGCAGTTTGCCTTCGATTCCCGCGAAGAGAGCGATTATCTGCCCCACAACTACGACCACAACTGTGTGGTTTACACCGGTACCCATGACAATGACACCACCCGCAGCTGGTTTGATACGGCGGATCCGGCGGATGTGGAGCACGCCAAGAAGTATCTGGATGTATGCGATAAGGAAAAGGGCGCCTGGGCCTTTATCCGTTGCGCCATGATGAGCACGGCCAACCTGTGCGTAATCCCCATGCAGGATTATCTGAACCTGGGCGGCGAGGCCAGAATGAATGTGCCCTCTACGCTGGGCGGCATTAACTGGCAGTGGCGCATGGTTCCTGGTGCCGCCAGCGAGGAACTGGCCGCCCGTATTCGGGAGCTGACCGAGCTGACCTGCCGCTGAAAATTTCACAGGGGAATCTCCCCTTTGTATATTCAGCATTTTCTCAACCATACTGGCAATGTACCTCATGACAGGGCGGAGGGGAGACTTCTCTTCCGCCCTCTCTTTCTTCTATGCCGCATTATGAAAGGAGTGCTTCCAATGACACCGTTTCAGGCCAGAATTCCCGAGATTCTGGCGGCTGATTTCTGTAAAACACCGGAAACAGCCACAACAAAAGAACTGTATACCGCGATCAGTAAATCCGCCATGTGCGAACTGCAGCCCGTTTGGGGAAAGGAAAAGCCCGAACGCATCGCCTGCTATCTGTCCGCCGAATTTCTGATGGGTCGCCTGGTATTCAGCAACCTGCTGAATCTGGGGCTGCTCGAGCAGGCAGATGAATTCTGCAAAGACCACGGTCTTTCCCTGCATTCGCTGGAGGAAATTGAGGACGACGCGCTGGGCAACGGCGGTCTGGGCCGGCTGGCAGCGTGTTTCCTGGACAGTGCGGCTTCGCTGGATCTGCCGCTGTACGGCTTTGGCATCCGCTACCGCTATGGCCTTTTCAAACAGTACTTTGAAAATGGGTTTCAGCGTGAAATCCCGGATGACTGGCTGCGCTTTGGCGATCCGTGGAGCGTCCGTCGGGAGGACGAGCGCGTCCAGATCCATTTTAAAGATCAGACTGTCTGGGCTGTTCCCTATGATATGCCGGTCATCGGCTGGGGCGGAAAAACCGTTAATACCCTGCGCCTGTGGCAGTCGGAGCCCGTGAACAAAATGGATCTGGCACATTTCAACCGCCAGGAATACAGCCAGAGCTTTTCCGACAGCAACATGGCCGAGACCATTACGGACGTGCTGTACCCCAATGACGACACCGACGAGGGCCGCCGCCTGCGCCTGAAGCAGCAGTATTTCTTTGTGGCCGCTTCGCTTCACACCCTGGTGCGGGAGTACCGCAATCGCTGGGGACATGATTTTTCCCATTTCGCGGAAGCCTATGCCATCCAGCTGAATGACACCCATCCCACGGTGGCGATTCCCGAGCTGCTGCGTATCCTGATGGAAGAGGAGCTGTTGGATTTCGATCAGGCGTTTGCCATTGTACAGAAGGTTTTTGCCTATACCAATCACACCATTATGGCCGAGGCCCTGGAGAAGTGGTATGTCCCGCTGTTTAACGATGTGATCCCCCAGGTGTACCCCTATGTGGTGATGATCAACAATGCCCTGCGCCGCGAGCTGGTTTCCCGCGGCATTGCCCGCGAGGATCTGCCCGCCTACGAAGTGATCTCTGACAGAATGGTGCATATGGCCCGCATGGCGGTATATGCCTGCCATTCCACCAACGGCGTGGCCGAGATTCACACTGAAATTCTGAAAACGGATACCATCCGCGAGTGGTATGCCCTGTATCCCGAGCGCTTTAACAACAAGACCAACGGGATTACCCAGCGGCGCTGGCTGGCCCTGTGCAACCCGGAACTGGCCCGTTTTATCACTGAGCGCATCGGGGACGGCTGGATTACGGATTTGACCCAGCTGAAAAAACTGGAAGCCTGGAAGGACGACGACGGTACCCTGAAAGAACTGACTGCCATTAAGCACCGGAACAAGGAGGAGCTGTGCCGGTATGTACAGCAGAATGAGCCGGTCACTCTGTCGCCGGACTTTGTGTTCGATGTGCAGATCAAGCGCCTGCACGAGTACAAGCGCCAGCTGCTCAACGCTTTCTCCATTCTCACTCTCTACTATGGCCTGAAGGAAGGCCGCATTCAGGACTTCCCGCCCACTGCTTTCCTGTTCGGCGCCAAGAGTGCCGCCGGTTATTTCCGGGCCAAAGCCATCATCAAATTTATCAATGAGGTGGCCAAACTGGTCAACCAGGATCCCGAGACCCGGGACCGGTTGCAGGTGCTGTTCGTGCAGAACTACAACGTAAGTTATGCGGAAAAGCTGATCCCCGCGGCGGACATCAGCGAACAGATCTCCACCGCCGGCACCGAGGCCAGCGGCACCGGCAATATGAAGTTCATGCTCAACGGCGCCGTCACGCTGGGAACGTATGACGGGGCTAATATCGAGATTGTGCAGGAAGCCGGAGAAGAGAACAACTATATCTTTGGTGCCCGGGTCGAGGATATCGAGAAAATCCGCGGCACGTACGATCCCAACCGCATTATGGCGGAAAACGAGCAGGTTCGCCGCGTGGTGAACACGCTGGTGGACGGCACGTTTGATGACAATGGCACCGGTATGTTCCGAGAGCTGTATAATGCCCTTTTGAAGGGCGCCAGCTGGCACAAGCCCGACCACTATTTCCTTCTGCTGGATCTGCCCGCTTATGTGGACGCAAAACTGCGCGCCATCCGGGATCTGCAGGATGAAAAGGCGGCCGCCCGCCGTTCGCTGATAAACATCGCCAACGCCGGCAAGTTCTCCAGCGACCGGACCATCCGGCAGTACGCCGAGGAGATCTGGCATATCGGATAAAGCCGCTGTCCCCAGTTTTCTGGGAAATGCGGAATACTCCTTCCATCGGCAGCCCTCCCCGAATGCAGGGAAACGCTCTCTGCATTCGGGGATTTTTTCCATAAAAAAACGGTCACGAAAGAAAATGAATACATACAGGAGGGATTTCTTTGACACTGTGTGATGACATCCGGGAGCTGACAGCCCGGGCCCTGTGGGAAACCGAGAATCTGATCGCCTGCATTCCGGATTCTTTGTGGGAGAAACGGTACGATGGCCTTCCCATGTGGAAATACGTATACCACATGCTTTATTCCATGGACCGCTGGTATATTAACCCCTGTGATCCCCAATATCAGGATCCATCCTTCCACCAAAAAGGGCTGAATGACCTGAATCTTATGCCGAAAGACGAGCGGATTTCCCGGCAGGAGATTACCACCTATGAAATCGCTATCCGGCGGAAAATTGAATCCTATCTGGAAGGATTGGAGGATGCGGCGCTGGGAGAGAATCCGGAGGGGTGCGGCTATTCCCGTCTGAAGCTGATTTTGGGGCAGTTCCGCCACTGGCACCGTCATATGGGACTGATTTACGGGTTTCTGATTCAGGACGAGAAGAAATGGCCGTATGTACTCAACATGTGCGCGCCTTATCCCCAAACGGACCCGCCTGTGTGGTATGATCCGTAACCCGGTACGCGAAAAAATCACCCTGCATGGAGTTTCCCCATGCAGGGTGATTTTTTCAATTCAGCAGCGTCATCGGGTCAACCCACACACCGTTCACCTGTGCCATCAGGTGAAGATGGGGCGTCTCAATATTTTCACTGGGAACCTCTGTCAACGAGCCAATATCCTGGCCGGCCTGTACCGTGTCGCCGGTGCGCACCAGGGCGGTATCCCCCAGCCCACAATAGGAAACGACCGCTTCCCCGTGGGTGATCTCGATCACATTACCCAGAAGGTCATCCTGATAAATGGCCGATACGGTCCCTTCTGCCATGGCATGAACCACGTCACCTCTTTTTCCGGACAAGTCCACCCCATTGTGAACACGGTAATCCTTCATGGTTTCGCTGTAGACCAGCTCGTCCCCGCTGTAAGCTTTGTATACGTTGGTGCCGTCCCCCAGCGGCGATTGAAAATCAATCTCCTCAATCGGCGTGGCGGTCACCGGCTTCTCCGGTTCCTCACTTTCCTCAGGTTTTGATTCCACCGGCGCTTGCACCTGTGTTTCCTCCACTTTTGAGGGGTCTCCCTCTGTGGCAGAGGCGCTCTCCTCCGGCTCCGATTCAACCTCAGACTCCTGGGACAGCTCACTGCCCTCCTCCAAAAGTGAATCGCTGTAGCGCCCTGTTACCTTGGAAACACTGTCAAAAGTCGCCCAGGCCGCAATTCCCACTGCGATCAGGCAAACCCCCAGCGCCATATAAAAGCTCCGGTTTTCTTTCTTTTTATCACTGTGCGTACCTTTCATCCTCAGCACCTCCGCCTGTATTGTGGGCTGCCCCAAATAGTTTTATGCACAGCAATTGGATTTCCAAAAATTCTTGTAAAAAGGGAAACGGGCCGCTTTTAAAAAAGCGGCCCGTTCCTTTTGCTTGAGGGGTATATTGAGGAGGGTAGAACATTATGTTCAGAATGGGGTGCGGCTCCCTTTCGAACACAATCTTATTATACCCATCCTCACGGAATGTTTTGTGAATACGCTGTGAAGTTTTCTTTAATTTTTGCGGCCGCAAAAAATGACAGTTTTCCAAAAAGCCGGAGAATTCTTTCAAACAAATGTTTGTAATTTCCCTGCGTCTATGCTATAATAAAATTAAAATATACGGTGTAATCTGACCGTTGGGAGAGGGAGGCCTTCCGCTTTGAAAAAACTGAGCAAAAGCCAGCAGAAAATATATGACTTCCTGAAAGAAAAGGCCCAGTACGGAATTCCGCCTTCTGTCCGCGAAATCTGTGCCGCAACCGGTCTTCGTTCCACCTCAACCGTTCACGCTCATTTGAAGACGCTGGAGGAAGAGGGATACATCTCGCGGCAGGCGGGGCTAAACCGGTCTATCCATATCGAGGGATGTGAAGATACCACCCAGGTACCGATTGTGGGCCGTGTGACCGCCGGTATGCCCATTTTGGCCGTGGAGGAGATTGAGGGATACCTGCCCTATTCCGGGCGGGCAGGCAGCGGAAAAGAGCTGTTTGCACTGCATGTGCAAGGGTACAGCATGAAAAATGCCGGGATCCTGGATGGGGATTATGTGATCGCAGAAAAGGTCTCCACCGCGGACGACGGCGAAATTGTGGTCGCCCTGATTGAGGACGAGGCAACGGTAAAGCGGCTGTACCGCGAACCGGACTGCATCCGCCTGCAGCCGGAGAATGAGGATTTTGAGCCCATCTATTCCCGGGATGTCATGGTGCTGGGAAAGGTGATTGCGGTTATCCGCTACTATTGAAAACTGGAAAATAACGAACAAAACCCTTCGGAAAAATTCCGGAGGGTTTTTGTTTTCCGTTTCTCCGTTATGGCCGGGCTTTTCAGCGCACTTCGCGCAGCAGTTGATTCAGCCAGCGGGCCGATTCCTCCATATCCTGCAGACAGCGGCAGGAGTCAAAATGCTCGATGGCCAGACTGCCGTCAAAGTCAGTCGTCGTCAACAGATCCGTCAGAATATCCCGCAGGGGGATCACCCCGCTGCCCGCCGGTGCCGGGTACATCGGGCGCCCCGACAGGGTTATTTTCGGTTTTTCCCCGCCGCGGTCCTGTTCTCCCCGGTCCTTGCAGTGGATCTCGTGCCGGATATATTTTTTCAGCTTCGTGTACGCCTGCCAGGCATCCTGCTCACTGTAGAGGAAATTACCCGTATCAAAAAAGCACGACAGACCCGGCACCTGCTCCATAAACCACAGCAGCCCCTCCATGGTGGAGAAGGGTGCTTCTTTTCCGTCAAAGTCCTCCATGCCCACCGTTACGCCTTTTTGCCCGGCGTACTCGCACATGCTGCGCAGAACACGCACCATGTTCTGCAGCATGGCCTCCCGGCTTTCCTTCTCCTGTTCCGTAATAAATCCGGGAATAGCCAGAACCTTATCGCTGCCGATAGAAACCGCCAGATCGATCACCCGCCGGGCCTCCTCCTCGTTGGGGCAGTGACCAAAATCACAAAAAGCCGGCATGCTGTTTACATGCATCCCCGCCCGGCACAGCACTGCCAATTTTTCCCGTGTTCCCGGCTGCTGCAGTTCGGTATTCATAATTTCCAGCCCGGTAATCCCCCAGGACAGGCACTTTTGGGCCGTGTCCTCCAGAGAGAGCCCGCTTTGCTCTGCGGCCACAACCACATGATTAAAAAATACAGAAAGTTCCATTTCTCACGTCTCCTCCTGCAGCAGAACCGCCCGCACCGGCGATGCTTCCAGCCCGTGCAGTTTCAGCGGCATGCAGCACAGGGTGTAGTTTCCGTCCGGCACGCCGGTCAGATCCACCCCTTCCAGAATGATCATATTTCTTCCCAGCAGCTCCACATGTGGGGCCAGCTCGCCGCCGGCCGGGCCGATCGACTGGGCATCCGTTCCCACTAAGGTCACACCGGCCTGACCCAACACAATGGCCGCGCTGGCATCCAGAAACGCCTTGCCATTGCCATGGAACAGAATCATCTTCTCGCAGAACGGCAGCAAAATCTCCATCTGCTGTCCGGTCAGGGTTCCGGTCATGGAGACCACAGTGCAGCGGCCGTAAAACCGCTCGGCGGGAATTTCATCAATGGCCGCAGCGCCGTCCACGAAGTGCAGCGGCGCATCCACATGGGTGCCGCTGTGGCAGCCCGAATAGAAGGCCGACAGATTACACAAGCTGCCGTTTTCCGCCATGCGGAGCTTGGGATCCGGGTAGGGAACCGGGTCCCCGGGATAGACAGGCGCGGTAAACAGGTCGCGGGTGATATCCAGTACTTTCATACTTTCTTCTCCTTTTCCAAAAGCTGCTGCAGATCCGGCAGCGCATTTTTCAGCAGCTGCACGGACCGCTGGGCAGCCATTTTTGCAAACTGTGGAAAATCCACTTTGGCGTCATCATTGGCGTTGTCCGAGATGGCCCGCAGAACCACAAACGGCACCTGCCCCAATACGGCGGCGTGTCCGATCGCCGCTCCTTCCATCTCGCAGGCCTGTACCCCGGGGAAATCGTGCAGAATTTTCTCCATTTTCTCCCCGCCGGAAATGAACTGATCGCCCGAGGCGATCAGCCCCCGCCGTACGGCGCCCGGATACACTTTTACCGCTTTCTCCATCAGCAGGGAGGTCGCCATCCGGTCAGCCTCCATTTCCACCGCATCCACACCGCACACATATCCCATAGGATAGCCCAGCGGCGTAATATCCATATCGTGCTCGACCACCGCATCGGCGAATACCACGTCACCGATGTGCACCTCTTTACCGATTCCGCCGGCCACGCCGGAATTGATAATCAAATCCGGGTGATACAGCAGCAGCATACTCTGGGCGCAGATAGCGGCATTCACCTTTCCCTCGCCGCTGCAAGCTACCACACAGGGCACTCCGTCAATCCGGCCGCTGTAATACATATTTTTCCCCACCTGCCGGGGCTGCGGGTTCTCCATGCTGTGAAGAAGACCCTCAACCTCCATCTGCATGGCGCCAATGATTCCAATCATTCTGTCCTCTTTCCTTTCCGCCGGGCGAGTTCCTTTTCCACCAGTTTTCGGTAAATCCGCTCGGTCATCCATTTTTCCGTGGAAGCCGCCAGTGCCTCCTGGGGAGTAAACCAGCGCACCCCGCTGTTCTCCCCCTCACAGGGGTGCAGCACATCCCGCTCATCGGCCCTCAGCAGATAGGTCACATTCATATGCAAATGGGAGGGCACATACCTCCCCCGTTTCTCATGACCAAAAACCGGGAGAATCTCCACGGAAAAGATCTGCGGAGATACCAGGGCAATGTGGCAGACACCCGTTTCCTCCTTCGCCTCCCGCAAAGCCACCTGCAGAAGGTCCGTTTCCCCATCGGCGTGGCCGCCGCACCATGACCAGGAATCATACAGATTGTGGTACACCATCAAAATCCGGTCTCCGTTTTGGTTCAGAATCCAGCCGGAGGCAGTAAAATGGGCGGTTTCGTTGGTCCGTTTAAAGGCATCGGGAACCTGCTGCAAAAAGTGGAGTATCCTCTCCCGGTCCTTCTGCTCCTGTTCATTCCAGGGGGAAAATCGGGAAAGGGCGGTTTCCAAACTCTCCCGGTCCCGGGAAAAAGAAGCCATGACGGGCGCCTCCTCTCTTTTCACGCTGAAATTATTATAGCAAAGTCCCATCCTCTCCACAAGAAGCCCGGGTCAAAACTTCCCGATAAAAAAAGAAAGAACAGAGAAAAATTCTCTCTGTTCTCTCCGTTTGTTCTCTGCTGTTTTACCGGATTTCAATGCGGCGGCTGGCCGGCACCGTTTTTCCCTTCTTCGGCATCGTCAGCTTCAGTACCCCATTGTTGTAGTCCGCCCGGATCTGATCGGTCTCCACATTGGACACATCAAAGCTGCGGCTGTACTGGCCAAAGCTGCGCTCGCACCGCAAATAGTTCCCCTTCTTATCCGAATCCTCCCATTCACTGTGGCGCTCGGCAGAAACGGTTAGCACATCGCCCTCCAGATCCAGATGGATATCCTCCTTGGCAAAGCCGGGCAGATCCGTTGTCAACTCATAGGAACTCCCTTTATCCTGGATATCGGTTTTGAATTCAGACAGAGAATGGTTGCCGAAAAAGGCACGCTCCATTTCCTCCATCTCGCGGAACGGATTGTAGCTCATCGAATTCTGACGGCGTTCAAAAGGCATTAAACCAAACATACTCATTTCCTCCTTATCTTTTCTGCTATTCTTCTTTACCGTATTGTATCCGCTTCATCGGGGCGATTATTCGCTTTTTTCTCCCTGTAAATCGGACGGTTCTGCGCACTTTTCAGGGATAACCGTTATGGCCGGTTCCTGCACTTCAATCCTGCGGGTGACCGGCTGTCTGGGCAGTTTCTTCGGCAGCTTCACACACAGCACTCCATTCTCGTAAGCGGCCTCGATTCCCTCGGTGGCCACACCGGATACATCAAAGCTGCGGCTGTACTGGCCAAAGCTACGCTCGCACCGCAAATAGTTCCCCTTCTTATCCGAATCCTCCCATTCGCTGTGGCGTTCCGCTGAGAGAGTCAGTACATCTCCCTTCAGATCCAGATGGATATTCTCCTTCGCAAATCCGGGCAGATCAGCTGTCAGCCGGTAGGCATCCTTCTCCTCCTGAACATCCACACGGAAATCCTCATCGGTGCGGAAAAAGGCATCACTCTTTGCAAATGGGGCAAATACTCTCTCAAAAGGCATCATGGTTTTCATTCTTCATTCCTCCATTCGGTCATGCAAATCATGAAAATTATGTTTTACATTCCCGGCTCCGGGAGGAGAAATCCTCCCTTCTCAATGGGCGCCGGAAGAGAGCTGATTCATGGATTCCCGACCTCCTTTTCGGTCTTCTCTCTTTCTTTTGTTTACAAGTATAAGTATAAAAGCCATTTGTTTCAAATGTGTTACGGAAAAATGAAAAATTAGCACTCTTTTGATTAGAGTGCTAATTTCGTTTTCTGTTTCTCTCGCCGGCGTTTTTTCCTGCTATTGTTTTTCCCTTCTCACTTTTCGGGGGGATTGACCTCTTTCAGTTTTTCCTGGCGACGATGCTTTACCAAAATATGAATACCCAAACAATCTTATAATTTCAGCAAAAATTCAAAATATCGCAAATAAAGGCCAAACCCTTAAAATCAAGCCGGAGGATTGCTTTTTTGTTCGATCTTTGGATTTAAACAAAAAGAAAGGACTATATGGCGGAGGATTCTTGCTATCCGAGAAAGCAGCGGCAGAGAAAGCATGGGTGCAAGCATGGGAGTTTTCAGAACGGGAAAAACAAATTATTGAAAGGTTGGGGAGTGAGGAGTAAAAAAGCCAACGAAGAAATGGCCTTGTATAACCTCACCATGAAAGTGAACCGGCTGGAACTGCTGAAAGCAAATATCGGTCTGGAAATGATCGCCGGGACCGATGAACTGGATAAGTATATGGCAGAAATCCTGCAGGGCCGCACTATGGATGAATTGAACCGGATGGGTGGAATTTTAGGTAAATCCGTAAAAGCAAATTCCAAAAATGCGCATGCTATTCCGAATGCTTCTTTTCACAACGCCACATTTTCTGACAGAATTTGGATGTATCAAGACCTTTTGAAAGCAGACCTTTCCAAACTGCTGCAAACTGGACTGATTCAGGGGAAAAACCCGAGATCGCTTGCAAGCGAACTGAAAAAAGTGTTTGATACAAGCACATACAACGCAGAAAGATTGATGCGCACAGAACTGGCCCGCGTGCAGACCGAAGCGCAAAAGCAATCGTTCCAGCGCAATGGATTTTCTTTGTATGAGTACATAGCAAATAGCAACTGCTGTGATGTCTGTCAAGGTTTGAACGGAAAGCATTTCAAAGTTGAAAAGATGATGCCTGGAGAAAATGCCCCTCCCATGCATCCGCATTGCCGGTGCAGTACCGCAGCTTGGTGGAATGATGAAGAATACGATGCATGGGTTGACTATCTGGCGAGCGGTGGAACCACGGAAGAGTGGAACGAACGAAAATCCATTGTTCTTCCGCAACGGTCAAGCGGTAAAGCTGGATATACAGACGGTTATACTGTGATTGATTCTGTGCAACCATTCGACTTTACTGATAGCGAAGCAATCAAGAAAGAAGTAAATGCGTTTTTGAATGAGTTTTCAGACGCGAAGGAAGAACACGCCGTTATCATTTCACCAATCGGAAAATTATTCCGGCTTACAGGAACAAGCGGAACAGTGAATGTGTCCATTGTTGGAGAGGACGCATTGCGAGGTAGCATAGGAATGCACAATCATCCCATTTGGGATGGATTTGAAAGCGGTGACGCATTTAGTTTGGAAGACGTTTTTTTCAACGTTAAGCACAACACTTGCACGGAATACTTAACATCAGGGAAAAGACGTTGTTCTTTTGAATATTCCGGTCGCTTAAATGAGGAAGAAATTTACGATGAATATAAAAGCGCGTTGTTTGAAGCGAGAAGTATTGCATTTGAAAACGGCGAAGTGTTAGAATATGAGCAAGAAGCCGCCATGCGAATTTTAGCACAAAGGTTGGAAGGGTTTAAATTTGATGAAAACTTATGATGTCGAAAGAAAAGAGCTGTTTGATTGGTTAAATCAAGAAACTGAAAAATATTTTTCTGAGGTGAAAAAAGCAATCGAAGAAAATCGCATTCAACTGGACAGCAACGCAAACAGCGATTATTTGAAAGCCCATAGGGAGTACAATCAAAAACTGTTAGCGTTAAAAATGAAATATGGCATTATATAGTTTCAATCGATATGATGTTGTAGAAAGGGATATAAAATGCCGAAGGATGATATTTTCAGGCTGATTTATACGATTCTGAAAGAACTGTATGAACACAAAAAAGAGGGAACACAGACACCGCTGGAAGATATCGGGCCTGATCGGCTTTGCATTCCTGTTCCGTCCGGTGATTTTGCAGCGGGATGATTTTTGGCGGGCTCAAGGGTAGGGGGGAATCTGGCCTTGCCAACGCCTGAAATGCTTGTTACGGCAGCTGGAAAGTCCTTTGGGAAGAACCCCTTGTGCAATTGAAAAAAGAAACGTATAATAAAGGTATCTCATGAAAAATGGACATGAGTGGATACAAATCGGAGGGAGATAGTAAGATGGCAAACAATGTTCGTCCTGAAACGATGGAGCGCATCACCACACCGGAACTGGCCGAGAGTTTTATTGCAGAACAGATTACGGCACTGCGTGGGCAGATTGGT
>JALENG010000038.1 GCA_022767925.1 Clostridia bacterium | reverse complement strand
AAGGGGTATGGCGATGACAGAGGAAATGAGGGATCTGATCAGTGAGATTGACGATGGCGAGCTGCGGCAGACCATTCTGAAATTCAGCCGGCTGAACCGGTACACCGGATCACGGGACGGGGAAGAAGCGGTGGATTATCTGATGCGAAAGCTGCATTCGTACGGAATTCCCTGTCACACGGAGGAATTCGAGTTTCTGCGCAGCTATCCGGTGATCACCCGTCTGACGGTGAACACAGAGGGGCGGGAAGAACCGATCGAGGCCATGGCCGCCGTGTTCAGCGGAAACTGTGATAATCTGACCGGTGAAGTGTGGTATGAGGAAGACCATCTTTCTGGCAAAACCGAGAAGGAGGAGGCCCGGCGCCGCACCCTGTATCAGGATAAAATCGTGCTGACCCATCGCCGCCACGGAGAAGATGTGCTGGCCGCCTTTTTTGCCGGGGCCAAAGCGGTGATCAGCATCTGGAATTCGCCGGAGGATCTGCTGCATCACAACATGGTGGGAACGGTGTGGGGCGGCCCCACGCCGGACAAACTGTACCGGTACAGCCATATTCCCGCCGTCTGCATCAAACAGAAGGACGGGAGAAAGCTGGCCGAAATCTGCCGCAGCGGGAAAAAAGTGACGGCCCGCCTGACCATCCAGATGGCCGAAAAAGTGGTGAAAGCCCGGATGCCCATTGCAGATATCCCCGGAGAGCGGGATACCTTTTTGCTGGTGAACGGCCACTATGATTCCTGGTACGAGGGCATTACGGACAATGCCGCCGCCAACGCGGCCCAGCTGGAGTGCGCCCGGATTTTGTGGAACCACCGCGACCGGCTGACCCGTTCGGTGCGTTTTGCCTGGTGGGGCGGCCATTCCGACGGACGGTATGCCGGTTCCACGGCCTATGCCGACCGGCACTGGGAGGAACTGGAAGAGAAGTGCATCGGGCAAATCAACCAGGATATGTTCGCCGGGCACAACTGCCAGCTGGTGTGCAAGACCACCGGCTGTATGGAGAAAACCGATATGCTGCGGGAATGGATTGAGGATACCTGCGGCGCGTTTGGGCGTCTGTATGAGAATCTGTACCGGTCGGCGGACGAGTCTTTCTCCGGGATCGGCCTGCCCATCTCTATGATGAGTACCTTCATCCCCCGGGAAGACAGCGAGTGGATGCCCCACTGGCCGGAGGCAGCCGGTCCCTGGTGGCATACGGTGGAAGACAGCCTGGATAAGCTGAATGAGGAATATCTGCACCGCGATACGGCTGTAACCCTGCGCCTGGCGGCCGAATTTACATTCTGCCGGGATCTTCCGGTGGACATGCCCGGGTTTGTGGGGCGGATGATGGATTGCCTTGGGAAGGTGCAGGAACAGACGGAGGACGAATTTGATCTGCGGGATGCCATCGGTCGCCTTTCCGATCTGCAGAAGGCCCTGATACCCCTGCAGGAGAAATTGGAGAAGGGAGAACTGCGGGACAGCGATCCCATGGTGAAGCACTTTGCCGGCCGGCTGATGCGCCTTGCTTATTCCTATGGGAGCGAATACGATCACGATCCGGCCTATGCCGGCGAGACCATGTTCTCCCGGTTCTGCCAGATGAAGGGACTGACCCGTCAAAACAGCCGGCCGGTGTGGTATCTCGCGGTGAAAAACCAGTTTGTCCGCCAGAAAAACCGCCTGATGGATCAGACCTGCCGGCTGCTGCGGGAGGCTCAAAACTTTGAGAGGTGAGACCTGTGGAAAAGAAAGTGACCATTGCAGCGGCCGGGGATGCCCTGATCCTCAACCGCATGCCGGATTATCCGGGGCGGGAGGAACTGACGGCGTTTCTGCGTCAAAGCGATGTTTCCCTTGTCAATTTGGAGACAACCCTGACCGACGGTACTCTGTGCGGAGCCGCCCGCAGCGGCGGTACATGGCTGACCTCCCGCCCGGAGGTGGCCCGGGATTTGCAGGAATTGGGATTCGACCTGCTGGCCGTGGGGAACAACCACACCCATGATTACGGGGAGGAGGGGGTGCGCCAGACCGTTTGGAACCTGCGGAATATGGGCATTGCTCACTGTGGTGCCGGCTGCACACTGTATGAGGCGGCCCGCCCGGCGATCCTGGAAGCCCCGCACAGCCGGGTGGCAGTGCTGCAGGTGTGTTCTACCTGCCATGAAGAGGATATCGCCGGCCGGCAGAGCGAGAGTATGCCCGGGCGGCCGGGCCTTGCGCCTCTGCGTTTTACCACGGAGTACACCGTGAACGCCGGTCATATGCAGGCCCTGCGGGAGATTGCAGCGGACACCTATATGAACGGGTGGCGTGCCTTCGGCCAGCAGCAGGGTTATGTGCCCGAGGATGCTCCGGGAACGTTCTCCTTTGGAGATTTGCGGTTTGTGCAGGGGGAGCCCGAGGGAAAGCACACCCGGGCCTGCCCGGAGGATCTGCGCCGCACCCGGGAGATGATTCAGTCGGCCCTGCTGCAGGCGGAGTACTGCGTGGTGATGGTGCATTCCCATGAAATTCCCCGGGATCAGAATGACGAACCGGAGGAATTCCTGATTGAATTTGCCCACGCCTGTATCGAAGCGGGCGCCTGCGCCGTGGTGGGCAGCGGCACCCACGAGCTGAAGGGGATTGAAATCTATCGGGGAAGACCGATCTTTTACTGTCTGGGAAATTTTGTGTTCCAGAACAATTTCGTGGAAAGGCTGCCCGCCGATTACATGGAGGAAAAGGGGCTTCCTCTGACGCTGACCGGTGGACAGGCCTTTTCCGAGGTGGGAAAACGGGCCCGGTGCAGCCTGCAGCAGAACCGCAGCAGCTATCAGACGGTGGTTCCCCGTTTCTCCTTTTCCGGGGAAAAGCTGACAGAAATCCGAATGCTGCCGGTGTCGCTGCAGCCGGAGGAACGCATGACATACGCCACCTGGCCGGCACCGGCCGGGGAAGAGGAGAGCCGGGAAATCTGCCGTACGCTTGCGCGGCTGAGCGCGCCGTTCGGCACGAAGATGGAGTGGAAAGAGGACGGCTGCATTTATATTCAGTTAAAGGAGGAGTAAGGGATGAATCCTGTAACCGAGTATCCCAGCGGCCGGAAGGAGCGGCAGATCCTGCTTTTGCAGCAGATGCGCGCCCTTTTGGAGGGGGAGACCTTTGCCATTTCCCATATGGCCAACGCCGCTTCGCTTTTGTGGCACGCCCTGCCTGCTGTCAACTGGGTGGGATTTTATCTGCGGCAGGGGGATGATCTGCTTTTGGGGCCCTTTATGGGAAAACCCGCCTGCCTGCGTATCCCCTTTGGGAAAGGGGTGTGCGGAACGGCGGCCGCCGGAAAAAAGGTGCTGCGGGTGGCGGATGTCCATGCATTTCCGGGACATATTGCCTGTGACAGTGCGTCCAGAAGCGAGATCGTGATTCCTCTGCTGGAAAGTGGAGAGACGGCTGCCGTGCTGGACATCGACAGCCCCGTTTCCAACCGGTTTGACGAGGAGGACGAAGAATTTCTAACCGAATTTGCCCGATTGGTGGAAAAGGGGTGCGATCTCTCGGCTTTTCGGTAAAAAGACAGATTTTTCGGAAATTTCCGCGTTCTCTCCGTTTACGGAAGACGGCAGATTCTTTCCGGTTGACAGCGAAAAGAAAGTCTGCTATCATGAAAACGTTTTCATGATCTCATTGAAAATGGAGGGAGACTTTTGCGCGACACGGCTTGTGATATGACAGTGGGAAAACCCCTGCCGCTGTTATGCAAATTTGCGCTGCCGCTGATGGTGGGAAATGTCTGCCAGCAGCTGTATGTGACCATGGATACCCTGATTGTCGGCCGGGGGGTCGGAGTGGATGCGCTGGCCACATTGGGGGCGGCGGACTGGCCCACCTGGGCGGTGCTGAGTGTGATCATCGGATTGGTGCAGGGATTTTCCCTGCTGGTGGCCCAGCGCTTTGGCGCCAAGGATGAAAAGGGTGTACATAAAACCGTAGCGGTTACCCTATGGCTGACACTGTTCAGTTCGCTTCTTCTCACGGCAGCGGCACTGCTGGGGGCCCGTCCGCTGCTTATACTGCTGCAGACTCCGCAGGCCATTCTGGAAGAAGCCCTTACTTATGTGCGCATTCTGTTTGCATGTATTCTGTTTAACGGCGCATATAATGCCTTTTCTTCCATTTTGCGGGCTTTGGGTGACGGGCGTACGCCGCTGACAGCGATGCTGACTGCTTCGATCGCCAACATTCTGCTGGATCTCCTGTTTGTTCTGGGATTCGGCTGGGGGGTGGCCGGTGCGGCGGTGGGAACCGTGCTGTCACAGCTGCTCTCAGCGCTGATCTGCCTGCGGGTAATGCTGCGCCTGCCGGAACTGAAAATGACCCGGGAGGAGGCAAAATGGGAGGGGGATCTGGCAGGAAAGCTATTGAAATTGGGAATCCCCATGGCTCTTCAGAATCTAATCATTGCAGTGGGCGGATTGTTTGTTCAGTACATGGTCAATGGAAACGGCGTGCTGTTTGTGGCCGGATACACGGCGACCAATAAACTGTACGGTCTGCTGGAGCTGGCGGCGGTTTCGTTCGGATTTGCCGTGAGCACTTTTTCCGGGCAGAATCTGGGGGCCGGAAAAATCCGGAGAATCCGGCAGGGAGTGCGCACCGCAGTATTCCTCGGAGTCGGTGTGGCGACAGTGATTGCGGCAGTTATGATCCTGTTTGGCAGGAATATCGTCGCACTGTTCATCTCCGGTAAACCCGATGAGGTTGAAAAGGTGGTAGCCGTTGCCTATGAATTCCTGGTGATTATGGCCTGGGCCCTGCCGGTTCTGTATTTGCTGCACCAGTATCGCTCGGCCCTGCAGGGAATGGGCAACACCGTAGCCGCCATGGTTTCGGGTTTTTTCGAGTTGTTTATGCGTGTAAGCGCTGTACTGATTTTGCCCCGGTTTTTGGGGCCCATGGGCATTTTCTACGCCGAACCGTTGGCCTGGATCGGTGCGGTGGCGGTCCTGATGCCGTGCTGCTACCGGCGGATTGCCCAATTGCGCATGGAGTACCCGGAGGGGGACCAGCGCGTATCCGGTTCATGGGGATAAAAAGCCGGCCCCGATAGGGGGCCGTGGAAAAGATCAAATAAAAACCTCCCCGGTTTGGAGGCAGGACTACAGCACCTGTTCCCATACCGGGGAGGTTTTTTATGCAAAAAAGTCGTTTTATTTTTGGGAGGGGATTTTTTCCAGGGCTGCCATGGTTTGTGCATCCTCTCCGAAAAGGACTTTGGCCTTTTGGGGGCTTTCCTGTTCGGCCGCATAGAGGAGCAGGCGCCTGGTGTAATCCGCAGCGTTTTCCCACCGCTTTTTCCCTTCCGGGGAGAGCGGGCGGGGAGAAACTCCGTATTCGGTGCAGAGAAGACGGCTGAGATAGCGGGTCAGCTTTTCGTTTCCGTGGACATTCAGGTGATCCAAACTGGCAAAATCTTTGGCGAGATCGATCCCTGCCTCCTCATAATTCTTCTCCAGATTGAGGTACTCATATCCGTATTCCTCAATGATTTCCCCCGCGCGGTTGGAACGCTGGTACCGGGCATAGAGCTTTTTGCACATCTGATGCGGAAAGCGCACAAACAGAACAGGCAGATCGTTGTCCCGGCAGAACTGGAGAAAATCCCGCAGACCTTCTTCGTATTCCGGCAGAAGCTCCCGGGTCGAATCGTCATCCTTTAAATCCGTGATCGGATCCTCGGGGAGAGGAGCCACCGTGGGGGCCAAAATACAGCCCTTTAACAGGGAGTATCCCCGCTGCTGCATGGCAAAGTGCTCCTGTATGTATTTCCAGTGGCCCCGCAGATCTTTCCAGGCGCCGTGGTACTGAAGGAAGGGAAAATAGAACTGGGACTGCAATTCCTCGGGAACCACTTCCTGAATAGTATCGAGCTTATTCTGGGAAAAGGGCACGGAATCGAGATAATAGTGGAGGGTAGAAGTCTTTTGATAATACTCGGAATCCCCATACAGTGCCCCGTTAATCTCCACGACAATCAGCTGAGGGGACTGGTGCGCCAGCACTTCTTTCAGCTGTGATTTGTACAGCGCGATGGAATTGGCGCCCACTGTTAGGGGATAACTTGTAAATCCGAATTCATCGTAGGCGAGGCCGGATGAAAATCCCTGATACACATCGCTGGCCCCCAGAAAGACCACATCCAAAGAGTTTTCCTCTTCCAGATAGAAGCCTTCCATACGTATGGTGTTATGGTCAAAGTTTGCAAGAAAATATTCCTGCAGGATTCCCACGGAGAAAAGGACCGCCAGAAACAGGGAAAGAAGGGAAACGGTCCGTTTTACATAGAGTTTCTTTTTCATACGGTTCCCTCCTTAAAACTGCATGTAGACAAAATCGGCGGGATCATAGCCCGGTCCCCAGACGCCCAGGACCAGTACGGCCATGATACCGGCAAACTGCAGGCCCCAACGGAGGACCATGGGCTTTTTGTCCAGACGGCTGCGCAGGGTTTCCTCCCCCTGTCCCTTCTGTGCCAGACGCTCCTGCAAAAGACTGACGGTAAACAGCACCAGCGTGCCAAGAATCAAAAGGAGGTAATCCGCTTTGGCAAGGCCCAGCGCACGGATCTCAGTCCAGCCGGCGGCAAAATTTTGGTCGGTCAGCATGCGGCCCATCATGTCCATTCCACCGCGGAATCCCGGCGCAATGTCGAATACATAGCCCACCAGTACGATCAGAAAGGTGCGCAGCATTTGAAACAGGCGGAATCCAAAAGAGGAAGCCCGAATGTGCAGTTTTGCAAGGGTCCAGTCAAAGAGAGGCTTCAGCAGTGTGGACAGCATGATGATTCCGCCGTTCCACAGACCGAAGGCCACGTATTTCCAGTTGGCCCCGTGCCAGATACCGACCACCAGAAAAACAATCAGAGAGGCCACGCTGGTGGGAAGAACCTTGGCGATATGGGACCCGGCGGCGGTCTTCCCCAGACGGGTCTCCTTCATGCGGCGGCTGATGCCGAGGAAGCATTCGGACATGGCCAGCGGGTAAAAGAGGTAATTTTTCAGCCAGCCCCCCAGTGTGATGTGCCACCGGCGCCAGTAGTCGTTAATACTGGTGGAGAAGTAAGGGCGGCGGAAGTTATCCACCAGATCAATCCCCAGAATCTGTGCCACGCCGCGCGAAATATCAATGCCGCCGGAGAAATCCGCATACAGCTGCAGGGCATAGAGCAGCAGAATAAACAGCAGGGTTGTTCCACCGAATTCCTTGTAATCCGGGGTAACGGCCTGAATCGCAATAACCGCCCGGTCGGCGATGACCACTTTTTTGAAAAATCCCCACAGGATCAGTTCCAGACCGTGCTGCATCCGGGTAAAGGAGAAATCGTGGGGTTCAATCAGCTGATGAGAAAGCTGGCTGTACAGGCTGATGGGACCCTGAATAATCTGGGGAAAGAAGGAGACAAACAGCGCGAGCTTTGCCGGATTGCGCTCGGCTGGCACCTCTTCCCGGTAGACATCAATCACATATCCCATGGACTGGAAGGTGTAAAAGGAAATGCCCAACGGCAGCAGCAGGTGCAAGATGGGCAGCCCACTGCCCTGGCCGAATGAAAACAGCGCATTGAAGCTTCCGGCAAGAAAATTCCAATACTTTAAAAAGGAGAGAATCCCGAAATTCACGACCAGCGCGGCCGCCATGATCAGGCGCTTGCGCACTTTTACGCGGTCCTTAAATTTCTTTTTCTCCTCCCGGCTCCACTCAGTCTTCTTTTCCTTTATAATAGCTTTTGATTTTTTGGCGGTATGATCCAGCCATAACCCCGTCCCATAGGTGGAAAGGGTGGTAAACAGCAGAAATCCCACCAGCCTCCATCCGGCGAACAGATAGAAAAAGTAACTGGCAGCCAGCAAAATGGTCCAGCGGTACTTTTTCACGGGGAACAGGAAATAGGCGAGGATCGAAACCGCAAGAAATAGCAAAAACTCAAGCGACGTATAATTCACAGTTCAGCCCGCCCTTCTGCCGACAGGCTTACCGGTGTATTCCATCCGTCCGTTCGGAGAGACGGGCGAACCAGCCGCAGCCCTTTTTGTTCGGAATACAGGTAGACCGCGGGCATATCCCGGCTGAGAAACACCGCCATGCCCTCCATCACGGAATACGCGCCGGTGCGGTGGAAAACCAGCCGGTCACCGGGCCGCAAATTGTGAAGCGGCACATCCCGTGCCAGAACATCGGCCGTGGTACAGAGACTGCCGCACAGCGTCCAACGTTCGTTTTCTTCGGAGGAATCGGAATCATCCGGTGCCGGCACAGCCGTCTGTCCGGAAAAATGGGTCAGAACCGGGATCTGCATGCCCTGAATCTGCCCGTCGTATTTCAGCTGGTGCAGCCCGCCATCGCAGATGGCATAGGCAATATTCTCGTTTTTCTTGGTATCGATGATCTGCGTCGTATAAAAACCGCAGGGGGCGGCAAAAAAGCGGCCCATCTCGACGGTCAGCTGTGTTTTCTCTCCCAGGGCACGGATCCCCGGTGCGATGGCGTCCAGCCGCTCCTCTTCAGTGTGGTCGGCCGTTTCGTCGCAATCGGAGAAATAGTCCACGGCCAGCCCGGTGCCATACTCCACACGCTGCAGCAGGAAGCCGCACTCGGTTTCCACCTGCTGGAGGAACCGCTCAACCCGAAGCAGTTCCTTCAAAATCACAGCGGGTTTGCGTTTTTGCGTGCCAGTGAAATAGTGCAGGCCCACGATTTCCATGCCGGGGTATTCCTCCCGGCGGCGAATGATGTCCAGAACTTCCCCGGCATCCATGCCGAACTGGCTGCCGCCAGTCAGCCGCAGCAGAACCGGTACCCGAATTCCTCGCTTTTGGGCGCAGGCATTCAGCAGGTCCACGTGCATACGGCTCTCGGCGGTAAAGGTGCCCACCCGGTCGTCCATGGCCCGCTCGATATCCGGCAGAGTTTTGTTTACGCCGGAAAAAATGATCGCAGAGGGGTCCGCTCCGATTCTTTCACAAATGGTCAATTCACCGGGGCTGCACACCTCGATCCGGTCGATGGCTTCGGGAAGGCTGCCCAGAAGGAAGGGATTGGCTTTCATGGAAAAACACAATCCCACCTTCTCGCCGAAAGCCTGCCGCACCCGAGCGGCGCGGCGGACAAAGCAATCTTCGTCAAAAATATAACAAGGACCGGCCGGTAAAGACCCGAAAATGGTTTCCTGTTTTTTTGTCATGGGGCGCACCCTCATTCATCCTGCAGTTTTTCTACCAGCGCCAGAATCGCCTTGGCAGAGTTAAAGTTTGCGGGAACCAGATGATTCGGCTTAATCTCGATATCAAAAGCGTCATTCAGTTCGCCCACCAGGGATACAATGTCAAAAGAGTCCAGAATCCCACCGGTTACCAGCGAGGTTTCCGTCTCAAAATCGACGTCGGGCCGCAGCTCCTGCAAAATATTCATCAGTTCTTCCATCATTGTTCTTCTCTCCTTTTTAAATCATTTCATATAAGATAAAAGCGTGCGCATGTCGGTTTTCCCGTTGGGCAAACAGGGCATGGCAGAGAGCTTCATCAGCTTTCTTGGAACCATAAAAGCCGGCATCTCCTGCCGGAAATGCAGGACAATATCCCGGGACGTGGCTTCCCCGGTGTAAAAGAGCCATAATTGCTCTTTTTCCTTCTGGTAAAGGGCACAGCACTGTTCAATCCCCGCGACCATACCGGCCGTTTTTTCGATCTCATCCAGCTCAATGCGGTGGCCCATATGCTTGATCTGCCGATCCCGGCGGCCGTGAAATTCCAACTCGCCCTGCTCGTTCCAACTTCCCAGATCGCCGGTTTTGTACAGCAGTGACCGGTACTGGGGACACAGGGGGTTGGGGATAAAAGACTGCGCCGTGCGAACGGGATCATGATAGTAACCCAGCGCCAGCGCCGGGCCAGAAATGCAGATTTCTCCGGTCTGCCCATCGGGAGTTTCGGTACCGTCCTCATTCAGCAGAACCACCCGGTAATTCTCATAGGGAATCCCGATGGGCAGCACCGTGTCGTCCTGTACCGTTTCGGTGACAACGTGATAAGTGCAGGAAGCGGTGGCCTCCGTGGGGCCGTACTGGTTGATAAAGACGGTTTCCGGCAGGTTTTGCTGCCATACGCGCAGAACATGTCCCGGCATAACCGAGCCCGAAAAAATCACCTTTTTCAGAAAATGGGGCTTTACGCTGTCAAAGGCGTGCAGCTTTGCGGGAACCTCCAGCCCGGCCACGCTCCAACACAGAGTGGTTACCCCATAGGTGTCCAGGGTTTCAAAGAGCTGCGTGGGCATGGAGAATTCATTTTTCGGAAGAATCACCGTGCTGGCGCCGGTGAGAAGCGGCAGATAGATATCCCGGATGGCCGCAATGTAGTCGAGAGGGGACTGGTTCCCCAGCACATCGGAATCGGAGAGCTGCAAAACCTTCTGCACACTCTCAATATAGCACATTAGGGCATGATGGGAGGTGATTACTCCCTTGGGGATCCCGCTGGAACCGGAGGTAAAGATCACATATAAGGGGTCCTCCTCGGTGATCGCCCGCCGGATGGCGGCAAGGCGTTCCTCCTGCACCGGGGTCTGAAGAATATCCTCCAGAACATGGATATGACCGGAAAAGTGAAGGGCCGTCGCCGTCTCCAGATGCTCCCGGTCCACAATCATGTGAGAGGCCTGCAAAACTTCCAGGTTCTGCCGAAGGCGGGGAACCGGCATCGAGGCATCCATCGGCGCATAAAAACAGCCGGCCTGCACAATTCCGAGAAAGCAGGCCGGTGTATCTACCCGTCTTCCCGTCAGAACCGCAACTGGGCTGCGGGGCATAATCTGCCCGCACAAATAGCTGCCGATGGCTTTGCTCTGATGGAGAAGCCGGGAAAAACAGATGGAATTTTCTTTTGTCTGGAAAACCGTTTTATCCCCAAAACGGCAGGCTGCCAGATCCAGCCAGTCAAGGACGGACTTCTGCATATTCACAATCTCCTTACTCTCCGTTTTCTCTTAATAAAAATGGATTTTCCGCGGCCCAAGTGGCCAGCATTTTACTTGTCTTAAAGTGTACTCCAGCATGGGGAAGTTGTCAATACGGCAGCGTGCATAAAACAGACGAAAATATATCCAATTTTCTTTTTTTTACAAGAATTTTGGCGATTTTTTGGCATTTGAAGGATAATCTTAAAAATTCTTAAGAGAAGTCCAGAGTGGTGCAGCATGGAACAGGAAAATTTTTCTGCTGCTCCCTTGACTTTCCTGCCGGAAAGAGCTATACTGATTATAAATTAAGAATCATTCTTAATTTATACAAATGATTTTTACGGGAGGAACGAAGAATGGAACTGAAAGGCACGAAAACCGAGAAAAATCTGATGGCCGCTTTTGCCGGTGAATCAGAGGCCCGCAACAAGTATACGTACTATGCCTCTAAAGCGAAGAAAGACGGCTATGTGCAGATCGCAGCCCTGTTTGAGGAGACTGCCGCGAATGAGAAGGAACATGCAAAGATTTGGTTTAAGCTCCTGCATGACGGCGCCGTAGGTCCCACGGCCGAAAACCTGGAGGATGCCGCACAGGGCGAGAATTACGAGTGGACGGACATGTATCCCTCCTTTGCCAAAGAAGCCCGTGAAGAGGGCTTCGAGCAGATTGCAGCTCTGTTTGAGGCCGTAGCGGCCATTGAGAAAGAGCATGAGGAACGCTACCGCAAACTGCTCGCCAATGTACAGGGCGGCCTGGTCTTTTCCCGTGACGAGGATCAGATCTGGCAGTGCAGCAACTGTGGCCATATCGTCGTAGGGAAAAAAGCCCCCGAGGTATGTCCTGTGTGCGCCCACCCGCAGTCCTATTTCCAGATCAAGGCGGAAAATTATTGAGAACGGATCCTGGCAGGGTGTATTCCCTTACCGGCAAAAACGGAGGTCCCCAAAAGCGCAAGCGGATGGGGCGCCTCCGTTTTCTTTTTGCGGAAAGGGAAACGGGTCCGGCAGGATGCACACCGTATCCGGACCGTTTTTGATTATATGACAAAAATATCGGAATTTTTAACAGAAACTTTATGAAATCTTTACATAGCACGATTTCGGGAGTATAATAAAAAGGAAAATAATAGAAAGACGGGAAAGGATACCCGTGAGAGGAGACAAAAAATGATACAGGAGGATCGCGCACAGGCCCAGTATCGGAAAATGACGGAGACACCGATTCCCAAATTGGTCCTCACCCTGGGAATTCCCACCACCATCAGCATGCTGGTCACCAACATCTACAACATGGCAGACACATTCTTTGTCGGCACCCTGGGGACCAGCGCCAGCGGCGCCACCGGTGTGGTATTCGGTCTGATGGGGATTATTCAGGCCTTCGGCTTTATGCTGGGCCACGGCGCCGGCAGCAACATCAGCCGCCGGTTGGGCAGCCGGGAGGTAGACAAGGCCCGGATGTATGCCGCCACCAGCTTCTATGCATCCCTGGGGGCGGGGCTGCTGATTCTGCTCTTTGGATTCTGTTTTCAGGATCCGCTTCTGCGGTTGTTGGGGAGCACCGATTCCATTTTGCCCTATGCGAGGGATTACAGCACCTGGATTCTGCTGGCAGCCCCGGCGATGGCCGGCAGCTGTGTGATGAACAATATCTTGCGCTACGAGGGCAAGGCTACCTTTGCCATGTGCGGACTGGTCAGTGGCGGTCTGCTGAATATTCTGGGGGATTACCTGTTGATTCAGGTTTTTTCCCTGGGAATCTCCGGTGCGGGAATCTCCACCGCCGTCTCGCAGTACATCAGTGCCGGCATTCTGCTGGTTCCGTTTGTCACAAAAAAAGTGCAAAGCCGGGTGACCCCCCGGTTTGTCAGCCATCGTTTCGGCGATCTGCTGACCATTCTGATCACGGGTCTGCCCAGCATGATGCGCCAGGGGCTCGGCAGTATTTCCACCATGGTGCTCAACGGCTGTGCGGGACCGTATGGGGATGCCGCTATCGCCGCCATGAGCATTGTCTCCCGGGTGATGAATTTCCTGTTCTGCATCGGCCTGGGGGTAGGGCAGGGATTCCAACCGGTCAGCGCTTTCAATTATGGCGCAAAGAAATACTCCCGCACGAAAGATGCCGCCCTGTTCACCTGCTTTTTCAGCATGGTGGTGCTGGCAGTGGCCGCCGCTTTCGGATGGGTATTTGCCGGACCGATTGTCACGCTGTTCCGGGAGGACCCTGATGTGATTGCCATCGGAACCTTTGCCCTGCAGGCGCACTGTATTGCACTCTGTTTTCTGCCGATTTCCGTGTGCGGCAATATGCTGTTCCAGAGCATCGGGAAAAGCGGGCGTGCCACCTTCCTCGCCAGCAGCCGCAGCGGTCTGTTCTTTATTCCGATTGTACTGCTGCTGAACTGGTGTATGGGACTGACCGGATTGCAGATTGCCCAGGCGGTGGCCGATATCCTGTCTGCGCTGGTCACCCTGCCGCTGGTCTGGTCCTTCCTGCGCCATCTGCCCCCGGATGGTGCCGAAGCCGCTTGATTTTACGAAAATCGGATTTCAGAAGAAACAAAAAAGCGCACCTCTTCTCTAAAAAAGAAGAGGCGCGCTTTTTACTGCCGCTGGAATCTTATTTTACCGTTACAATTTCATAAGAGCGGGTACCCAGCCCGATCTTTTCGGCGTGAATCAGCCCGGCCTGCCAGGTGGATTCGGGGGTGGTATCCGTAAAATGGTCACCGGTGGGGACGAAGTTTTCGTCGCTCAAATGGTCACCCAGAAGACTGTTGCGGTTGGGCGTGCAGGCATTCACCGCATCGACACAGGCCTGGTCCAGCGCCACGGGGTCAAAGCTCGCGTACATGCCGATATCCGGGACAATGGGGGTGTCGTTTTCGCCGTGGCAGTCGCAGTACGGGCTGACATCCATCACCAGACTGATATGGAAGCACGGCCGCCCGTGGCAGACCGCCTGGGTGTACTCGGCAATTTTGCAGTCCAGAATATCGTTGGCGTTGGAATTGCGGTTGGCAATGGCATCGAAATTGCAGCGGCCAATGCAGCGGCCGCAGCCGGCGCATTTCTGGGGATCAATGTGGCCCTTGCCGCGTTCGTCGTAAAAGATAGCGTCCTGCCCGCACTCTTTGGCGCATAGCCGGCATCCGCGGCATAGATGAGTGCTGATGACCGGCTTTCCGTTGTTGTGCTGGTCCATTTTTCCGGCTCGGCTGCCGCAGCCCATGCCGATATTTTTCAGCGCACCGCCAAAACCGGTACACTCGTGCCCTTTAAAGTGGGTCAGCGAGATCAGTACGTCCGCATCCATAATGGCGCGGCCGATCCGCGCCGTTTTCGTGTATTCTCCTCCCGGAACAGGAACCTCCACATCGTCCAGGCCGCGCAGCCCGTCACCGATAATGATCTGACAGCCGGTGGATAAGGGGGAAAAACCGTTTTCAAAAGCGGCGGCCAAATGTTCCGGCGCATTTTTCCGTGAACCGGGGTATAGCGTATTACAGTCGGTCAAAAAGGGGATTCCGCCCTTTTCCCACACCAGGTCGGCCACGGCCTTGGCGTAATTGGGGCGCAGAAAAGCGAGATTGCCCGGTTCTCCGAAGTGCATTTTGATGGCGACCAGTTTTTTCTCCATCTCCAGAGAATCAAAGCCCGCCGCCCGAATCAGCTTTTGCAGCTTTTTTAACTGGTTGGTCCCTGGGGGACAGCGGAAATCGGTAAAGTAAACTTTTGAAGACATAATGATTTGCTTCCTTTCTCTTTAACAAATTCCGCAAAGGCTGCCGGAAAAGCCGGAGGCGGGTGCTTTGCGGAAAACCGCTCGTTTTTACTCAGTATAGCGAAAGAAGAGGCAAACTGCAATGGGGAAGCTTATGTTTTCTTTTCGGCCGCCAAAATCCGCAGAGCGGTCTGCTGCATGGCATCTCTGGCCTTTTGGGGGGAGAGAATACGCACTCTTCCTTCAAACTGAAAAACCCATGCCAGAAAAACCCCACTGAAATGCACAGGGACAACCGCCCGGAAATGGCGGTCATCCACCTGATGCAGGCGCAGGTCCCGGCCAAAGCGGTCATAGAAGACATTGGCCAGCTCCATTTCGGCCTCCAGAGTGACAGAGGACTCATCCCCTGCATACATGCCGAATGTACGCCGGGCGTATTCCCCGGCATCAAAATCCTGGGGAGGGGGCACGCGGGACTCGCTCAAAATATGGATATCCTCCATTTTGTCCACCCGAAAATGGCAAATCCTCCCCCGGCGGGGATAATCCCCCAGCAGATAGTAGTTTTCATCATCCCACAGCAGGGCATACGGGCTGACGACCGAATACTCGCCGTCGTAGTGATACTGCTTTTTCCACCCCCGCTGTCCGGAAAACGAGTAGGTATAGGAGAAATAGCGGAAGGAGATTTTGCGCCCGCTGTTGATGGCCTGATGCAGGGGGTCTACGTTCAGCAGGGCGAACTCGTTGGTGGTTTTGCTCCGATGGGAAATATAGATTTGCCGCTGCAGCTGCTGGCGCTCAAACCGGCTGGTCAGCCCCTCAATTTTTCGGACGAGCTGATGGGAGCGGCGCTCGCTGATAAACTGGGAGGAGGAAACGGCGTCGGCCAGCATCTTCAGTTCGGACAGGGTGAATTCCCGCTGGGCGAGATAGTAATTCCCGCCGTGGCTTTCAATGTCCATACCCATCTCCCTTAAAACGCGGATATCATCATACAGGCTTTTCCGCTCTGCCGGGATACCCTCCTTTTCCAGCATGGCAATCAGGTCCGGCAGGGTGGTCGGGTGGGTGGGATCGGTATTCTCCAAAAAGAAATTCCGGATCAGCAGCATTTTTTTCTTCTGGTTGGGGCTTCTGGCCATAGAGGTTCCCTCTTTTCGTTCCATAATTCTTTCCTTCATTATAAGCCAAAAGGAGTCCCATAAAAAGGACTTTTCCCCAAAAAATTTCCGCCGTTTTCCGGTTGTGGGGAAAGTCCGCTGTCTTTCCTTTTGTCGTGACATATGGTATACTAATCAGGAGAATATGGAGAGGAGTGGCAGATTTGCAGGGAACATCGGCACAGAGAAGGGAGAAAATTCTGCAGGAACTGGAACGGGCAAACGGTCCGGTCAGCGCCAGCGCACTGGCCCGGCAGTTCTCCGTCAGCCGTCAGATCATCGTGGGGGATATCGCGCTGCTGCGCGCTTCCAATGTGGATATTCTGGCAACCCCGCGGGGATATATTCTGCAGAAAAAAGAGGCACACAGCGGGACCTGCTACACCATCGCCTGCCGCCATGATGAGGAGGGGATCCGCCGTGAGCTGTACACGGTGGTGGACCTGGGCGGCGAAGTGGTGGATGTGATTATCGAGCATCCGGTCTATGGACAGCTGACCGGCCCCCTGCATGTGGCCTCCCGGTTTGATGCCGATCTGTTTATGGAGCGGCTGGCCCGGCACCAGGCGGAGCCGCTCTGCCGCTTAACGAACGGGGTGCATCTGCACACGCTCCGGTGCCCGAACGGGGAGACGTTTCAGCGCATTACAGCCGCGCTTCGGGAACAGGGAATCCTGTTTGAAAAGGAAGAGGAGGAAAGATAGCCGTGCGGTATGAGGCGATCCGGCCGGCGGTTTTTCTCAGCCGTCCCAACCGGTTTGTGGCGATGGTGCAGCTGGATGGAAAAACCGTGCGCTGCCATGTGAAAAATACGGGCCGGTGCCGCGAATTGCTCATCCCGGGTACCCCGGTGTTTGTACAGATGCATGGTCAGGAAAACCGGCGGACAGCCTGCTCGCTGATCACCGTAGACCGCGGGGGTGAGCTGATCAACATGGACTCCCAGGCGCCGAACAAGGCGGCGGGGGAGTGGCTGCAAAAGGGAAATCTGCCGGGGGTGCCCTCCCTTCTGCGCCCGGAAACCGTGTTCGGGGAATCCCGGTTTGATTTTTATGCGGAACGGGCGACCGGGCAGGGAACCGAGCGCCATTTTATCGAGGTAAAGGGCGTGACACTGGAGGAAAACGGAGTGGCCCGTTTTCCGGATGCCCCCACCAAGCGGGGAGAAAAGCACATCCGCGAGCTGATCCGCGCCCAGACCATGGGATATCGGGCGCAGATTCTTTTTGTGGTGCAGATGGCCTGTGCCGTGCAGATGGAGCCCAATGGGGCAACGGACCCGGCGTTTGCCCGGGCCCTGCGCGAGGCAGCCGAAAATGGGGTAGGGGTCCGGGCGGTGACCTGCCGGATTACCCCCGACAGTATGGAAATACTCCGGGAAATCCCGGTTGTTCTTCCGTGAAAAAGACAAGGAGAGGGAAAAGTATGATTGCAACGGTTACGTTAAATCCTTCGATCGACTATATTGTGAAAGCCGAATCGCTGCTTCCCGGCGGGATCACCCGCACCCGGGAGGAATCGGTTTACCCCGGGGGAAAGGGGATCAATGTATCGGTGATGCTGGCAGGACTGGGACTGGAGAGCTGTGCCTTTGGCTTTACGGCCGGATTTACCGGAGAGAAAATTGAAGGGGATCTCCGCGCTTTTGGCTGCCGGACAGCGATGATTGAACTGAAAGAGGGATTTTCCCGCATCAATGTAAAGATTCACGCGCAGGAGGAGAGCGAGATCAATGGCCACGGCCCGGTGATCACGCAGGAGGATGTCGGGCGCCTGCTGGAGCGGCTGGACGGGCTGAAGGAAGGAGACTGGCTGGTGCTGGCCGGCAGCATTCCGCCCGGCCTGCCCCGGAATCTGTACGGGCAGATTCTCGCCCGGATGCAGGGCCGGGGGATCGGGTGTATTGTGGATGCCGAGGGTGAAGCTCTGCGGTGTACGCTTTCCGGCCACCCGTTTTTGATCAAGCCCAACAGGCACGAGCTTTCCCAGCTGTGCGGAAAAGAGCTGCACACCCGCGAGGAGGTCATTCAGGCCGCCCGTTGCTTGCAGCAGCAGGGGGCACGGAATGTGCTGGTATCCATGGCGGGCGACGGCGCTCTGCTGGTACCGGAGGATGGGCCGGTGCTGTTCCGCGCCCCCAACCGCGGCCAGGTGGTCAATTCCGTGGGCGCGGGAGACTCCATGGTGGCCGGATTCTTAGCCGGCTGGTGCATAACCGGCAGTATGGAGCGTGCCCTGGAGCTGGGAACAGCCTGCGGCAGCGCCACGGCCTTTACCACCTGGATTGCGGATCGGGAGCAGGTAGCGGCCCAGCTGGCCAACCCGGGCGTGTTCGGCCTGGCCCCGCAGGAAAAATTGGCCCGGCCGGGAAAAAAGGGAGAGAAGCTGTGGAATGTATCCACCCTGGAAGGGGAAAAGGTGTGGGTCGAATTTGAGACAACCGGTGCGGTGTGCTGTGCCGGGTCGGAGGAAGCACCCCTGGAGGATGAGGATTTTGCCGACGTATACCGCAGCGGAGTGTTCACGGTAGAGAAGGGGATGCTGGTTTCCGTACAGGATTCCGGCTACCGGATTCATCCGTTTAATGGGCAGATTACCGCCATCTACCGGTGGCTGGAAGAGAAATAAAAAAGTCAGGGCCGCTCTTTTCAGAAAAGAGCGGCCCTGACCCATGAAAAAAGAGGGGTAAAAATGAAAAATGAGGAGGTGATCCCCTCCCACCCGGGTGACGAAACCGGAGGAATGGGATCCACAGTAAAGATCTTCCTGCTCTCTTTACTGTGCTTTCAGTATACAGAGGGAAATTGAACATTCTGTGAAAAGAAAGAAAAAGTTTCGCGAAGAAACGGAGTTTTCACAGAAAAAGTGCGGACAGCCGCCATTCCGACTGTCCGCGCTTTTGGTATTTTGAAAGAATTAACCGGTGATGGAGGGAATTTGATCGTACCGGTCCGCATAGACTGTGACCGTATGGGCGCTGCTCATGGCCTCATAATCGGCGTCATAGGACTGCTCGGTCAGAGAGGATTCCGCCTGGGCTTTCCAGCCCGGGGTCTCGGTGCCGGTGTAGTACATCACATGAAAACCGTAGTCGGTCTGGATAATTCCCGTGTCACCGGCCTTGCGGGTGGAGTCGAAACACCAGTCGTTAAAGGCTTCCACCATCTGTCCCTCGACCACATACCGGTACAGGCCTCCGTTTAGCGAGGAACCGGAATCGGCGGACCAGGATCCGGCCAGTTCGGCAAAACTGTCCTCGGTGGCGTCTCCGTCTTTCCATTCCTGCAAAAGCTCTTCGGCTTTTTCTTTGGCGGCTTCCTCGCTGCCATAGCGATCGGTTGTGAGCAAGATATGACGGATATCCACCGTGACGGATTCATCCCGCGCCGGCAGGGATGCGAGCAGCGTGACGGTGAAGGTTTGCTTTTCCGCATCTTCCAGCACATAGGTCTGACCCGCTTTGGCGCCGTCCGCATACGCCCATTCGGCGATATCGTCCCCTTCCGTATAGGTGAGCGTCTGCCGGCAGGCTTCCACCTGGGTTTCCACCTGCGAAGCGAGGTCTTCCTCGGTTTCGTCCTCTTCGGGCTCGTGACTGGCCTCAAAATACGCACGCAGCCACTGGCAGAAGGCTTCCTCCTCCTCACAGCTGGCCAGTTCGCTGGCCAGCTTCTGGGCCTGTTCGCGAGTCATGCCCGTTTCCCCATCTTCACTCTCCTCTTCCGGATCTGTTTCATAGACAAACGTGTAGGAATAGGTGTCGCAGCTGAGGAAATCATACAAATTTTCCTCATAATATTTCTGGATCTCGTCTTCGGAGTACGTATACCCATTATCCAGAATATTCTGATATTTTTCCGCCAGACTCTGCAGCATCATGGCCTCTCGCAGATCCTCACGGTTCACACCGATGCCATAGGAGGACGGATCAATCTTTTCCAGCGAGGCATCCAGATTGGCGATTTCCCCTTCCGTCAGGGAAACGCCGGCATCCGCAGCGGATTCGGCCAGAATGAGATACTGCTGGGCATTGTTTTCGGCAGCCTGTGTTAGGTACTCAAACCAGGTCTGATCATCGCTGTAGGCTTGCTCTTTCAGCGATGTACCGGTGTCCAGCCCCAGGAGATACAGGTAGTCGCCGTATTGGCTGACATAGTTTTGATACATCGAGTTTACGTATACGCTCATCATGGTACCGGTAACCTGGTAGTTTTCACTCTCCGCCATAATGGTCGCGCGCAGATCATCTCCGCTGTACAGGCGCTGGTGATCATAAACGGCTTTTCCAATCAGGCTGCCGCACAGAATGACCGCTGCGGCCCCCACGCCAATACCGATTTTCCGGCGGCGCACACGGCGCTGTTGTTCCTCCTGCTGCCGACGCAAAAGTTCTTCTTTCTTTCCGGCATTCTGCAGCCGGGTTCTTTTTCCTTTCCCCATGGGTATCTTCCATCCTTAATTTTAGAGTATTTGTACTTATACAGGTTCCCCTGCGTCTAATTCAGTATAAACCGGGAATGTGTTGAAAATATGAAAATGCCGGACGGCGGAAAAAGTTTTTTTGCGGAGAGGAGAGTCTTCTGAAAAAAATCGCGGAATAGTTGACAAAAGCGTGACAAATAAGAGAAATATGGTATAATGAGAAACAAGAATTATTCCTGAATCAAATTGTGCAGAAGGAGGATCTGCTGGCATGTACTGTGTGCAGAAAATGAAGGACGATCTCTATTATGTAGGTGGAAGCGACCGCCGTTTGGCCCTGTTTGAAAACATTTATCCCATTCCCCGCGGGGTATCTTATAACGCCTATGTGGTCCGGGATGAAAAAACCGTGTTGCTCGACACGGTGGACCAGAGTGTGGCACCACTGTTTTTTGAGAATTTGACCCATGTGCTGGGCAGCCGTGGGCTGGATTACATCATTGTCAACCACATGGAGCCGGACCACAGCGCCACGCTGAAGGAGACGATGCAGCGCTATCCCTTTGCCAAAGTGGTGTGCAATGCCAAAACCCTGCCGATGATCCGCCAATTCTTCGGGAAAGTGGATGATGACCGCGTTGTGATCGTCAAAGAAGGGGACGAGCTCTGCACCGGTCGCCATACCTTCACGTTTGTCATGGCGCCCATGGTCCACTGGCCGGAAGCGATGGTCACGTTTGATAAAACGGACGGGGTGCTGTATTCGGCGGATGCCTTCGGCACGTTCGGCGCCCTGAGCGGAAACCTGTATGCCGACGAAGTGAACTTCGAACGGGACTGGCTGGACGACGCCCGCCGCTACTATGTGAACATCGTGGGTAAATACGGCATTCAGGTACAGGTTCTGCTGAAAAAGGCGGGCACTCTGCCGATTACCATGATCTGCCCGCTGCACGGTCCGGTGTGGCGCGAGAATTTGGGATGGTTCCTTGAGAAATATGACCGCTGGAGCCGCTATGAGCCGGAGGAGAAGGGCGTTGTCATCGCCTGCGCCTCGATCTATGGCGATACGGAACTGGCCTGCCAGGTTCTGGGGACCATGCTCAGCGAGCGTGGCGTGAAGGATATTGCCCTGTATGACCTGTCGTCCACCGATGTTTCGGTGGTCCTCAGCGAATCGTTCCGCCGCAGCCATCTGGTCCTGGCGGCTTCCTCGTACAACGGCGGAGTGTTCACTCCGATGGAAAACCTGCTCAATGATCTGAAGGCCCACAATTTCCAGAACCGCACCGTGGCTGTGCTGGAAAACGGCACCTGGGCGCCCTCGGCGGGCAAATGCATCCGGGCCGCACTGGAGGGGATGAAGAACCTGCAGGTGCTGGATGGGCTGACCGTGCGCTCGGCTCTGCATGATGACCAGCTGCCGGCGTTGGAGGCCCTGGCGGATGCGATTGCCGCCTCGCTGCGGGAAGAAGCCTGACCCGTCTTTTCCTTCCAGAAAAGAAAGAAAACGTGGATTCCACTTTTGTGGGGTCCACGTTTTTTCATAAAAGGAAGTTTTTTGCCCGTCAGTTCCCGAAAATACCAGTTATTCCGGCAGGTGAAACAGCATTTCACTGCGGGCGATGTACGCCGGATCGGGGGAAGAATTCTGAAAAATCACCTGTCCAGGCTGATCGCTGTCGGATAAAAGGTTCTCGCATTGCAGCCGGCGCTTTAGCTCCCGAACGGTGCCAGCGTTCCCGTCGATAATCTCGGCCTGGGGCCCGGCCACCTTGGCGATGGCCTTTTTCAAAAAAGGATAGTGGGTGCAGCCCAGCACCACGGCGTCCACCGGCCGGTCAAACAGCGGGTCAAAGCGCTGGTGCAGATAGCGGTTCAGCCGGTTTCCGTCCAGCTCGCCGCGCTCGACAAATTCCATCAGCCCGCCGCAGGGCAGCCGGAAAACCTCCGCTTTATCGTCAAATTGCGCCAAAAGGCGCAGCAGCTTTTCCTCCTGCAGGGCGCGGGGGGTGGCCATAACCACAATGCGGCCGCCGGGATGGCGCAGGACGGCCGGCTTGACGGCGGGTTCAATCCCGATAATCGGCAGCTGGGGGTAAATCCGGCGGAGCGTATTAGCGGCGGCCCCGGTTGCCGTGTTGCAGGCGATGACAATGGCTTTGGCCCCCTGACGAAGAAGGAGAGAGGTCGCCTTTTTGGAGAGCTGAAGGACCTCCTCATGGCTTTTAATCCCATAGGGCGCATTGTAAGAGTCGCCAAAATAGATGAAATTTTCATGGGGAAGCTGCCTGACCGCTTCCCGCAGTACGCTAATTCCCCCCATACCGGAATCAAAAAAACCGACTGGAGAGTGAGAGGCCTGATTCATCCTGCTATCGCCGCCTGCTCTGTAAATTCACCCCAAAGGTGGTAGTATGACGTATTTAGTATATCAGATTTCGACGAGAATACAAGAAGAAAGTTTTCCCGAGAAAAGAAGGAAGGAGAGAAAACCGCCGGTTGCGCCCCCGGCCGATTCATGATAGAATAAAGGAAAATCCGAACAAAAAAAGGAGGAAGGGCCTCGTGCCGTATATCCGCGAATATGGGGTAATCCCCGGTGATCTGTCCCCCGGAGAGAGGAACAGCCTGACTGATGTGGACGGCGTGCGCGTGGGGCACTGCACGGTAACGGAAAACGGGCACCGCACCGGCGTTACGGTGATCGTCCCGCAGGAAGAAAATCCGTTTCTCAAAAAGCTGACAGCGGCCTGCTATGTCCACAATGGCTTTGGGAAAACCTGCGGACTGATGCAGATCGAGGAACTGGGCACGCTGGAGACTCCCATTGTCCTGACCAATACGCTGAATGTGGGGCTGTGCAGTGACGCATTGGTCAGCTATACGCTACGGCGCTGCCGGCAGGACGGGGTAGACGTTTCCTCGCTTAATCCGGTGGTGGGAGAGTGTAACGACTCGAGAATCAATCCCATCGCAGAGCGGGCCGTGCGGGAAGAGCATGTATGGACCGCGCTGGAGAATGCCCACAGGGATTTTCAGCAGGGGGATGTGGGCGCTGGTGCCGGTACGGTGTGCTATGGGTTAAAGGGCGGTATCGGTTCAGCCTCCCGGTGCTTCCGGTTGGGGAAAGAGACTTATACCGTGGGCGTGCTGGTGCAGAGCAATTACGGGGCAACCCGTGATTTTATGATCCAGGGCCGCCCCATCGGCAAAGAGATTCTGTGCCATGGATGGCAGAGAAGAGTGGAGGAATTCACCCCCTCCATGGAGGACCGGGGCTCGATCATGATGATTCTGGCTACCGACCTGCCCCTGTCTGCCCGCCAGCTGCGCCGCCTGGTGCGCCGGGCTCCTATGGGGTTGGGCCGGCTGGGGTCTTTTACCGGGCACGGCAGCGGGGAAGTGGTGATCGGATTTACCACCCAAAACCCGGTTTTCTTTAACGAGAAGGAGACGGTGCTTTCCCGGAAAATCCTGCGAGAGGATCTTTTAAATCTGCCTTTCCAGGCGGCGGCCGAGGCGACCGAGGAAGCGGTGCTCAATTCGCTGACCATGGCGCACACGGTAAAGGGGCAGGATGGAAAATGGTATGTCAGTCTGGCGGACCTTCTGCCGGAGCTTTTGCGTAAAGAAAGGAACGATACAATATGATTGCACAGTTGGGCGGAATGATCGGCGGCTTTTTCCTCTGGATTGCGGGGCTTGTTTATGCCGTGAAGGAGAAAGAGGATGTGAAAGCAAAAAGAATGGACATCGGCGTGGCCATCGTGGGATTTTTGGTCTTTGTTGCGTGCCTGCTGCTCATCATTTTCCTTCCCGGGGAATGGGCATAACATTCTCATAAACAAAAACGCCATGGTTTTCCATGGCGTTTTTTGCATAATATACAGCAGTGTGCTTATCGAATCTCAAAGGGGTTTTCCTGCCCAGCAGCAAAAGCATACAGGCCTTTTACCGCATTTTCCACCATTTCCCGCACCGACTGATTCGTATAGAAGGCGGTGTGGGGCGTGATGACCACATTGGGGAACGAGCGCAGCAGCGCCAGATCGTGGTTATCCAGAATATCGTTCATGCGGTCGAGATAGTAAAGGCCGGCTTCATGCTCAATCACGTCCAGTCCCGCGGCGCCGATTTTTCCGCTCTCCAGACCGCGGATCAGGGCGTCGGTATCCACCAGCGGCCCGCGGGCCGTGTTGATCAGAATGACACCGGGTTTCATCCTGGCAATGGCCTGATCGTCGATCATATGGGTGTTGTCCCCGGTGGCGGGGGCGTGCAGGGTGATAATGTCGCTCTCCCGCAGCAGGGTGTCCAGATCCACATACCGGCCATACTTCTTTGCCTCATCATTTTCATACAGATCATAGGCCAGCATCGGGCAGCCAAAGCCCGAGAGGTGCTTCATCACGGTGCTTCCAATCCGGCCGGTTCCAATAACCCCCACGGTGCATTGGGACAGGTCGCGGCCGATTTTGCCCCGCAGCGAGTAATCCTGCAGGTCGGCGCGCTTGAGAATATGGGTGATTTTCCGGCAGCACATCATCATCAGCAGAATCGCGTAGTTCGCTACGCTGTTGGGAGAATACCCCACATTGCTGACTTTCATCCCCAGGGAATGGGCATAGTCCACATCAATGTGCTCGTACCCAATCGAACGGGTGGCCAGATACCGCACGCCCAATGCATACAGTTTATCCAGCATGGGCTTATCAGTGATACTGGTGATAATCGTCACACACTCACAGCCGCGGCACAGCTCCAGATTCTTGTCGCTGGGGTAGTCCGGCGTATAGCTGTATTCAATTCCCAGCTTGCCGCAGATTTCATCCATGTACTGCTTTTCGTCATACTCGCGCAGCGAAAAGGCAAACAGCTTCATGATTTATTACGTCCTTTCTCCAATCCATACGGAAAAACATTCCGCTCTTCCTCTTTCATTATAACATGACCCCGAAGATTTGCAAGCGGGTGAAAGCCGCGTTGCGAAGTTCAGAAAAATGTGCTATAGTAAAACCATCTATATATAATACGCAGAACCAATATGCGGGAAAGGGGAGCCTGGAAATGGACGAACAACATGAGGAAAAACTGCGCCTGGGTGTGATTGGCTCCGGGTGGATTGCGGACGAGATGATTCACGGTGCCGTGAGTACGGGCTGCTTTACCGTGACAGCGGTGTATTCCCGCACCCTCCAGCGGGCACAGGAGTTTGCCGAAAAGCACAGGGAGCCGCAGCAGCCCGTGCCGCGGTGCTTTACGGATTTGGAGGAAATGGCGGTATCGCCCGATGTGGATGCGGTGTACATTGCCTCCCCCAACGTGTGCCATGTGCCCCAGACCCGGCTTTTTTTGCAGAACGGAAAGCACGTGCTGTGCGAAAAACCGCTGGCCGCCCGTGGACAGGATGTGATCGAACTGTACCGTCTGGCGGAGGAAAAGGGTCGGATTTATATGGAAGCGATTATGATGATGAGCCTGCCCTGGCTGGAGGAGCTGCGCTGGGCGGTGGGGAAAATCGGCCCGGTCAGTCTGGCAAAGTTCGACTACTGCCAGTATTCCTCCAAATACGACGGTTTTCTGGCCGGGAAGAACCCGAACATTTTTAATCCCGCGATGGAGACCGGTGCCCTGATGGATCTGGGAATTTATACGGTGTACCCGGCGGTGTGGCTGTTCGGTGAGCCGCAGGGTATTACGGCCTCGGCGAATTTCCTGCCCGGCGGTGCCGATGGCAGTACGGCGGCCCTGCTGCAGTACCCCGATAAGCTGGTGGTGCTCACTTGCAGCAAAACCGGACAGGGAGAATGCGGCAGCGAAATTGTGGGGGAAAAGGGCACCCTGCGCATCCCATCGGTTTCCACGCTGACGGATATGACGCTGTGTCTGCGCGGGGAGGAAAAAACGGTCCTCAGCGGGAAAGCGGAGAAATACCGGCTGATGGGATATGAGGCCGAACAGTTCGCCCGTTTTATCCGGCAGGGACCGGACAAAACGTATAAGCAGCACCGGAAAACCGCCTGTCAGGCGGCGCTGCTGCTGCAGCAGATCCGCCGCACCGCGGGGATCCGGTTTGCCTGTGATGGGGAAGAACAGTAAATCGCTGTTTTCATACAGAAATTCAGAAAGGATGACAGACAATGAATGAAGTGGTAAAGAGTTTGATGGAGCGCCGCAGTGTGCGCCAGTACACGGACCGCCAGGTGGAGCCGGAGGTGCTGGACCAGATTTTGCAGGCCGGTACCTATGCGGCGACCGGCATGGGCAAACAGTCCCCGCGGATTGTGGCTGTGCAGGATCCGGAGACCGTGCGGCTGCTGTCGAAGATGAATGCTGCCGTGATGGGCGCGGATAAAGACCCCTTCTATGGGGCCCCCACCGTGGTCATTGTGCTGGCGGATAAGACGGTCGGTACCTATCTGTATGACGGCAGCCTGGTGATGGGCAACCTGATGAATGCCGCCCACGCATTGGGGGTATCCTCCTGCTGGATTCACCGCGCCAAGGAGGAATTTGAGAGCGAAGAGGGGAAGGCCCTGCTGAAAAAATGGGGCATTGAGGGCGATTATGAGGGGATCGGCCATTGTATTCTCGGATATGCGGCTGCGCCCGCGGCCGCACCGGCCCCCCGCAAGGACAATTATGTGGTAAAGGTTCTGTAAGAAAAAAGACGACCGGGCCTGTGCACCCCTTTTGGGAAAGGAGCACAAACCCGGTTTTTCTTTTGGGAAGATGGAAAACGAAGGCGGATTTTCTGAACCGGCCGCGGGATCCGTTATTTGGCTTTTTTCGTTTG